>PWEV01000224.1 GCA_003553625.1 Halomonas sp. | reverse complement strand
CTGGAGCACGAGAGCCGCGAAGCGGGGGACCTGCTGGCGGCGGTGAGGCGCGTGCTGGCTCAGCTCGATGGCGCCTATGCGCTGGGGGTGGTCAGCGCCGACGAGCCCGATGTGATCGTCGGGGCCCGCAAGGGCAGCCCACTGGTGGTGGGTGTCGGTATCGGCGAGGCGTTCCTGGGCTCAGACCCGCTGGCACTGCTGCAGGTCACCGACCGCTTCATCTATCTGGAGGAGGGCGACATGGTGCGCCTCTCTGCCGGTGGCCACATCGAGGTCTTCGACGCCTCGGGCACCCTCGTCGAGCGGGAGGTGCAGACCTTCGAGCACGGTGACGGCGCGGCCAGCAAGGGCGAGTATCGCCATTTCATGCTCAAGGAGATCCACGAGCAGCCTGCGGTGATCGCGGCTGCTCTCGAGGGCCGCCTGGGCGAGCGGTCGGTGCTGGTGGAGAGCTTCGGTCCCGACGCCGAAGAACTCTTCGGTCGCGTCCGCCAGGTCCATATCGTTGCCTGTGGTACCAGCTACCATGCGGGCATGGTGGCCCGCTATTGGCTGGAGCGTTTCGCCGGGGTGCCGGTGCAGGTGGAGGTGGCCTCCGAGTACCGCTACCGCCAGGTGGTGGTGCCCGAGGACACTCTGTTTGTCACCCTCTCCCAGTCCGGCGAGACCGCCGACACCCTGGCGGCACTGCGCTTTGCCCGGGAGCGGGGCTACCTGGCCAGCCTGGCGATCTGCAACGTGCCGGGCAGTTCCCTGGTGCGCGAGTCCGACCTCACCCTGATGACCCAGGCGGGTCCCGAGATCGGCGTGGCCTCCACCAAGGCCTTCACCACCCAGCTCACCGCACTGATGCTCTTCACCCTGGCACTGGGTCGGGTGAAGGGGCTCGACGAAGCCGTTCAGGCGGAGCTGGTGGTGGCCCTGCGCGGCCTGCCGCGGCTGGTGGAGCGGGTGCTGGCGCTGGACCCCGAGATCGAGGCGCTCTCCATGGCCTTCGCCGAGAAGCACCACGCCCTCTTCCTGGGCCGCGGCGCGCATTTCCCCATCGCCCTGGAAGGCGCGCTCAAGCTCAAGGAGATCTCCTACATTCACGCCGAGGCCTATCCGGCCGGGGAGCTCAAGCATGGCCCCCTGGCGCTGGTGGACAGCGAGATGCCGGTCGTCTCCGTGGCCCCCAACGATGAGTTGCTCGACAAGCTCAAGTCCAACCTACAGGAGGTGCGCGCCCGCGGTGGCGAGCTCTTTGTCTTCGCCGACGAGGGGGTGGCGATGGCCGAGGAGGAGGGCGTGAGGGTGCTGCGCCTGCCCCATGTGCACGAGGCCCTGGCGCCGATCCTCTACACCCTGCCGCTTCAGCTGCTCAGCTACCATGTGGCGGTGCTCAAGGGCACCGACGTGGATCAGCCGCGTAACCTGGCCAAGAGCGTGACGGTGGAGTGACGCCAGGTACCGAACTGCCGCGTCTCCACCTGGGGCTACCCATGTGGGCCAATCCCGACTGGCGCGGCAGCCTCTATCCGCCCCACGGCGGCGGCCTGGAAGAGTATGCGCGGGTATTCAACAGCGTGGAGGGCAATACCACCTTCTACAGCGGTGCCCCACGGGCCGAAACGGTGGCGGCCTGGGCGCGTCAGGTCCCGCCGGGTTTCCGCTTCTGCTTCAAGCTGCCGGCAACGCTGACTCACGAGCGGCGGCTGGTGGACATCGAGGCGGGGTTGGATGGCTTCCTCGAGGCCCTGGCACCGCTTCATGACCGCCTCGGTCCGCTGATGGTACAGCTGCCCAGGGATTTCGGTGCCGAGGAGCTCCCCCGGCTGGATGCCCTGCTGTCTCGCTGGCCTGCGGGAATTCCCTGTGCGGTGGAGGTACGCCACAGTGAATTCTTCCACAAGGGGGCCGCCGAGATCGCGCTCAACCGATTGTTGATAAGTCACGGCGTCGACCGGGTAATGCTCGATGTTCGTCCGCTCTTCTCGACCCCTCCCGGCGATCACCCCGGGCTGTTGAAGGCCCAGCGGGAAAAGCCGAAACGCCCTTTACACGTGCTTTCCACGGCAAATCGGCCGCTGGTGCGCTTCATCGGGCACCGCGATCCGGAGATCAACGAACGCTATTTTGCCGCCTGGATTCCTCGCCTTGCCCTGTGGATAAATCAGGGGAAAACCTCTTATCTGATGGTGCATACTCCCGACAATCGCCAAGCGCCAGCGCTGGCGAGATCCCTCCGGACACGGCTCGCCGAGGCCTGTTCGTTGCCGCCCCTGGCGGACTTCCCGGGCGAGGCCCAGACCTCGCTGTTCTGACCGGTATCCGATGATGGACCGCGGATTGGCCTGTGCATCTCTCCGCTGCTGGCCATCGAGCGTTTGATCGGATAGTTTTAGACCCCGCGACGGCAGCGATCCTCTCCGGATCCTGTCGTGCTCTGGAAGGCGCCGTGTGATCCATGGCGCCTTTGACGTGGCAACGACAAGCACAAGCCGCCATCGCACCAGATCGGTCGGTGGCGTCACGTAAACTCAGGGTGAATCATGTCTAAACTCGTGCATGCACAGTGGTCATCGAAGATGACCTTCGTGCTCGCCGCCGCAGGCTCTGCGGTGGGACTGGGCAATATCTGGCGTTTTTCCTACATGGTGGGTGACAGCGGTGGCGCGGCCTTCGTGCTCATCTACCTGGCCTGTGTGGCTCTGGTGGGCCTGCCGATTCTGGTGGCCGAATGGCTGATCGGACGACGTGGCCAGGAAAACCCCATCAACGCCATGGCCGACCTGGCCCGCAGGAACGGCAGGCTGCCGGCCTGGGCCCTGGTCGGTGCCAGCGGCGTGCTGGCAGCCTTCCTGATCCTCTCCTTCTACAGCGTGATCGGCGGCTGGTCGCTCTCCTACACGCTGAGCTCGGTGACCGGTGCCTTCTCCGGTCAGGATGCCGACGGCATCGGTGCACTCTTCAGCGGTCTGCTGGGCAGCCCCATCACCCTGACCCTGTGGCATACCGCCTTCATGGCGCTGGTGATCTTCATCGTAGCCCGCGGCGTCACCAAGGGGCTCGAGGGCGCGGTGCGCACCCTGATGCCGGGGCTGGTGCTGCTGCTGATCGTGCTGGTTGGCTACGGCATGACCACCGGCCACTTCGGCGAAGCGCTGGCCTTCATGTTTCGTCCCGACTGGAGCGCGGTGACCGGCGGCGTGGTGCTGGCCGCCATGGGGCAGGCCTTCTTCACCCTGTCGCTGGGCATGGGCATCATGATGGCCTACGGCTCCTATCTGGGGCCCGACG
>PWEV01000287.1 GCA_003553625.1 Halomonas sp. | reverse complement strand
CCATGCCGGAATTGTTTTGGAAGCCCCCGACTGTACCTTGCTTCAGTATAACGCACTCTACGGAGGCCGACCTGCGCTGGAGTTCATTGCCCGAAAGTTCATGGGCATCAACATCTCCAAGGCTGAGCAGACGTCGGATTGGTCCGTACCCGACTTGCGCGAGGAGCAGATTCGTTATGCCGCTGTTGATGCTTGGGTGGTAAAGATCGCCCAAAAGAATTTTGAGAAGTGGATGGCGGGTAAGAAACAGGAATCCATATATACGTTGATGCGTGATGCTCAATATGCTGTCGCAAAGATGGAGTATTACGGTATGAACTTCGATGCCGTGGGGCATTTGACATTGATCGAGCAATGGAAAAAGGACCTTCAAGCGGCTGAAAAAGCCTTTCGGGACGCTGTTGGGCCGGGTGTTTTATTATCGAGCACCAAGCAGCTGTCCGACTTTTTCAAGGCCCGCCTCGACAAAGCCACCTTGAAACGCTGGGAGACAAACAAAAGCGGGGATCTCTGCCTGGACAAGAATGCCGTGCATCGATTTAAAGATATCAAGGTTGTCGCGCCACTGGCCGAGTATAAAAGATTGTCCACGTTGGTGGGCTCATTCGGGGACAAGCTGCTCAACAACATAAACCCGAAAACAGGTCGTCTCCACGCGGAATACAACTTTGCAGGTGCCAAGACAGGCCGTTTCAGCTGCTCAAATCCGAACTTGCAGCAAATACCAAGGGACGAAGCTTTCCGGGGGTTGTTCAAAGCTCCTGAAGGCAAGGTTCTGGTTGTCGCGGATTACAGCCAGATCGAGCTCCGTGTACTTGCCATGTTGTCGGAAGAGCCTGCAATGCTCGCCAACTACGAAAATGGCGGGGATCTTCATCGACTTACAGCATCGAAAATAACCGGAGACCCCCTGGATAAGGTCTCTGATGAGCATCGAAGAATGGCCAAGGCGATCAACTTTGGTTTGGTTTTCGGGATGGGCGCACGAAGCCTGGCTGACTACGCACGAAACACTTACGGCGTGACAATGACGAATAAACAGGCAAAAGAAGCCAGGGACGCTTATTTCGAAAGTTACCCCGTGGTGGTGAGATGGCAGCATAAGGTGACGAAAGCTTCGCAAACTTACAACAATGCAGCCACCCGCATGGGCCGGGTTATAAAACTGAATCCTGAAAAGGTGTACACGCAGTCGAAAAATTACCCCGTACAGGGAAGTGCCGCAGATGTAATGCTGGCAGCCTTGAAGATAGTTGACAGGGAAATAACCCGTCAGGAGCTGGATATACGGATTGTCTGCTGTGTCCATGACGAGATCCACCTGGAAGCCCCGGAGGATCTTGCAGAGCAGGCGAAGAGCCTTCTGGAAGAGTGCATGGTAGCCGGGATGCTTGAAATTTTTCCTGAAGCGAGCACTAAAAACCTTGTCGAAGCTGCTGTCGGCAAGAGCTGGGGGGAGGCGAAGTAATGGAAGTTGCGGATAAACTTTACGATCTGGCGATGGTGTACTGGGATCTCCAGAAAAACAACTACGACATTGAACACAATTACCGGGAGCTTCTGGAATGTGATTTCACTGATCCTGATTTGATGACTACGCTGGATAGCATTATAGCCAGGGCTCAGCAGATACAGATCGACGAGAAGCCCCCGATCGATCCGGAGGTGGATCATATCTTTCGGGAAGATATCGCGCCAGTCCCGAATAATAGCGTCATAAACGCCGTTGCGAGGGCCATAATGGCTGGTGGAAAGGATTTTGCCTCAAAAGCCGGAGGGTGGAGAAAACGGCGGGATAAGCTGGTATATGAAGTGGCCCATGAAAAAGCCGGGACGATCAAGATTACAATTGAGGGCTGCGAGGACCGGGCAGCTATCGTGAAAAACCTGAGCGTATTTACGCTGGATGTACTGGTTGGGGTTCTAGGGCATTTGTGCTTTGCGCAGAATAAAAGCCGCTCCAATAACCCACAGTCCGCGAAGACCGTGATAACAGCCAGACAGTTGCTGCAGTATAAAAACATATCATCCTACGGTGAACGGCGATGGAAACTGCTTGAGAAGGTCAGGGAAGAGCTTGGTCGGCTTGAGAAGTTCAGAATCAGCGTAAAACATGCAATTAGCCGGAAGGAACAAGTTAATTACCAGGGCAGCCTTGTACTTGTGGAGCCGGTGAAGCGTGATTTCAACCCTTATACATCTCAATACATTTCTTCCGCCTGGGACATCCATCCAGGTAACTGGGCAGGATATGTAATGTCAAAAAGCAGGGACTGGTTCGTCGGGAAGCTGAACCGGGAGGTTTTTAAATACGAGCACCGGGAACAGCGCGGGGCCGAAGTATATGCAAAAAAGCTTATGTATGCCTTGTTTATCATACCTGGCGGAACTTATTACTTGAAATATGGCGCGAGGAAAAGCCTTGCTGATTATCTGAAGCTGATCGGTGAGTACCACGAGAATGACGATGCCAACCGGAACACACGTCACAGGAATCTCAAACGCATGGGAGCCGCCATAGACTTTCTGATTGACCATGAAATGATAAAGACCAATCTATCAGGGAGTCTCACTGATCACATTCAAGCCAAGATGGGACCATGGAACATGCGAAAAGTTCTAGGTATCGTGATCGATATAAACCCTGTCACGGGTATGACCTGCCCTACTTGACGCAAATACCTGCCCTACTTGACGCACTCACCTGCCCTACTTGACGCACTCACCTGCCCTACTTGACGCAAAATATGCCTCAAAAGCCCTATTGGCGCGGGTTTCATTTTCCTGAATATTAGAGTATTTGAATACTCGATTAAAGCCTTCCCGGGCCGCCTGACGGCGTCCGGGAGGTTCATGAAAACCGAAAACAATATAAGTTTCCGTCAAAAAAAATGTATTTTTTTAGTAGGTTCGGCTTAATGTGTAGGAAATAATATCCCATAATATATTAGAAGACTAAATTATTAAACACAGTCTAATTATGGAGGATGTTAATGAAAAGATACCGTTATAGCTTATGTCTCGATGCGGACACGATGGAGATTGTCGACGAGGTAGCCAGCAGGAACAACGTTAGCCGTTCAGCAATTGTGCGCATGTTTCTTGATCTGGCCAAGCAGGTTCCTGCAGAGAAATTGATGTTTAGATCACCAATCCAAAATCTGCTCGGCATCGACAAGGAGGCCAACCATGCAGATTAGCTTAGAGGAGGAAACTCAAGGCATCATCACAGCCGATCCTGGATTAGACCCGGAGCTATTCCAGAGACAGTTTTGCGAGATG
>PWEV01000214.1 GCA_003553625.1 Halomonas sp. | reverse complement strand
CTTCACGACGGTTGTAAAAACATTCTTTTCTCAGAAACCGACCTGCGAGACGAAAACCTTGCTCAACATCATCAGCCCACTTATGCCAGGAATTCAATGGAAGTTGTAACACGTCAGCCCTTTTAGCGCTTACGGGGCGAACCTGCTTGCCGGTCTTGCCTGTCGCAATATCTGCTTTTCTTAATTCGTGGGTATTTAATAATGTAATCGCTTGCAGAAACTCGGGTGCATCAGTCCCCTGCAATAATGCATCTTGATTTAAGCGTTTCTGGCGAGAATCCACATTGCGAACCCGGGAGCCATACCAGTCATCCCGAAGGTTATAGCCGTCTGCTGCATAGCTAGCGGTAATCAGCTCAAATACAGACAACTGAACCCCGCCCGTATTTACTTTTTCAAAAACCGTGCAAACCGCTTCTTTGGAGGTTCCCTTCTTGAGCTGGATGACTGGTAACTGGTAAGCTCTGAAAGGAGTGAGAATCTCATTCCGAAAGGCCATATAAAGTTTAAAATTGTCTGGCGAAACCTCGTATAGAGTGCTTTCCCATTCATCAGAATGCATGACTTGGTCGCAGGGGAAGTAAAGCTGCTGACATTCCAACTTCCGTGTGGACAGATCCAACAAGACATCGCGTCCAAAATTGCCGCGCAATTGGCGGTTTTCGTCCATGGCCAGAACCGCACCTTCCAAATCATGAGGTGCTTCCACGGCATGTCGAATATTAAAATAATAGTGACGCTTGATCTTTTTGCCCTTGCTGGTGCGGGTTTTAACCGGTTCCGTCAGCGACAGAGTCTGGGTCAAGGTTGTAAGCCGCTGCTGGCCATCTAAAATCAGCTTTTCCGGGGTTACATCCTTTGCTATTTTGTCTTCAAGCCCTTCTACGGGGCGCATCTGAAAACGAACCTCCCCCCCAGCCTCCAAAAACATTACTGCCCCTACCGGGAAAGAACGGGCAATACTGACCAATAGGTCTCGGATATGATCATCGTCCCAGATCCATCCACGCTGAAAATCTGGTAACTGGATCTTACCTTCTTTTATTTCTCTGAGAATGTCATTAAGTGAGGCTTTTGTGCTGTCGAAGGTCGTCATGTATTGCCTTTGTTTGGTTGTTGGTTCTTATGGGGTTTTCGTTTTCTGGGGTATGAGCCGCACCCTCCCGGTGAGTAGCTGTTGCATCATGCCCTGCTTGATTTGCTGGGTTTTGTCTCGTCGCTCCTCCAGTGCGGTGATTTCGGTGTCCATGTCGGAGAGGACGTTGGCGATGGCAGTTTGTTCTTCATATTCAGGAATTTCAATGTCAATGTTTTGGTATTCAGATATGTAATAACGTTTGTGATCCCCTATCGAAAAACGTATTAATTGTATTCTTTCAAAGATATACCGTAAGCTAACACGGTCATTTTTGGCTCTTAACAACTTGATTGCTGACGATTTTACTTTGAAAGGAAAGTCTGCAAACTTCTTTTCCGTCGTGAAATCATCAAAAACAATGACGGGCAAATCCTTACATACACCGAAAATTTCATCTGTATACCCAAGTATAAAAGATTTATTTGCTGTAAGTACAGGAACTTGACCGCTATCGGCATATTGAACACATTGAACAAAATATTTATCGGGACGTTCATAATCAACTAAATTTCCCAACCGCTTCGTCTCCCACTCCCCGCTAAAGCCCGGCAACCGAGTCTTACCGGTAAGGAGCTGCTGCATGGCGGCCTTTTTGATGGCCCGCTTCTTGGCGATCAGGGCATCCAATGCCCCGAGCAGGCTGTCCGCATCGGACAAGGCTTTGGCGATGGCGCGTTGTTCTGCTAAAGAGGGAATAGAGAAGATAAGTTCTTGAAAACGAGCCTTTGATATGATTGCTGTTGCTGTGGTGCCAGCATTACCAAGCAGATAGTCTTTCGCAGCCTCGAGTTTATAATACAAATATTCTGCGCTATGTTGGTAATCTGGAATGATAGCGTTAATCTGCTGATTGCAACCTCCGCGAACTCTTAACAATGCATTTTTGCCAATACTTGCGATACATGTAATCAGAACAGTGTCGGCTGGCAGTTCCCTGATAGCGTTAAGTCCAGCATTTGTAAGTAATCTCTCGCTCGAATAAACATCTCTCTTTTGTGATATGTCGCTCGGTGTGATCCAAGGATGTATTCCATTCCAATATTCGGGAATTAGTGTAGAAGGTGTTCCTCCTGTAACAATTTTTCCGCACTCGCGAATCGATTTCACCTTCCAATCCCCCGGAATCACCCCCAACTCAGTCCGCTTATACCCGGGCGGTACATCCTGTATTTCAGTTTCATCTGAATAACCAGCATCTGCTGCATTAACCTTCATGGCTTCCTTGCTCATCACCATTCCAACCCCATTCGCTTCAGGGGCCCTTCACCTTTCGAAGCCAACGCCTCAACTTCCTGCTCCAGCTCAGGCAGCGGCCGGGCATAACGTTCCTCCAACTCCTTTACACGCCCTGCAAGCTGCTGGGTCAGCTGCTCCACCTCACCTTCAATGGCGGCCTGGATGCTTGCGAACCACTTGTCATCAACCACCAGCGTCTTGATATCAGCATCAGTAAGCTTGCCGTAACGGACCAGCACTTCCTTGTCCAGTGCGGCCCGGGCATCTTTTACGGCCTTTGCTGCCTCGGATTCCGCTTCAATAAGCTCCATGCATCGCGTAAGGGCATCGCGCTCCTCGTCGTTTTCGGGTTCACCTTTCAGCGCTTTCAGGCGCTCCTTTACACCGCCCTTGGTGACCTTGCCCTTGTCGTTGGTGGCGTCATCCAAAGGGCCTTCTTCACCCGTGTTTTCTTCCACAAACTCCTCAAGCTCACGGGCAGCGGTTTCCTGGTGGGCCTGCAAGTTTTCAATGGCCTCATGCTCGTCTTTAAAATAGCGGGCAATAATCAGATCCGGGGGGATCAGGTCCATCTTGTATTTCTTGCGGCCGATGGTAAGATCCGGGGCTTCCTTTATCTTTCTTTCCTTGTCCTCGATGATACCACGGGGCTTTGCGGCCTCGGCCCATCCGTCAGTGGCGATGAGATAAACATCGTCTTGCATCACCTCGTCCCAATAATCCATAAGTCGCTGATATACATTATAGGAGCTTAATAATGGCAGATTATCGAAACGGCTGAGCAGATCCTTGGACAAATTGTAAATAATTGTCTTGGGAGGATCACCGTCTTCGATATCTTTGAGATATGATTCATGGGCTTCGCGCCAGGTATCAAATACAACATTAACACGTTTCGCGTAGGCTTTGAACTGGTCATGTT
>PWEV01000212.1 GCA_003553625.1 Halomonas sp. | reverse complement strand
ATCAAAGCGCGGGAAGAATCAGCCCAGCGAGATGGTGCTGTTGATGCCGCTGGAGACGTTCTCGGGCTCGAACCAGCGAGCGGTCACGGTCTTGGTCTGAGTCCAGAAGGCGATGGCCTGCTTGCCGTTGGGGCCCAGGTCACCGAGCTTGGAAGCGCGGGAGCCGGTGAAGCTGAAGTAGGCGACCGGCACCGGGATCGGCACGTTGATGCCGATCTGGCCGACGTCGATATCGGTCTCGAAGCGGCGCGCCACCCAGCCGGAGTTGGTGAAGATGGAGGTGCCGTTGCCGTTGGGATTGGCATTGATGAACTCGATGGCGTCGTCGAGGGTCTCGACGCTCACCACACACAGCACCGGGCCGAAGATCTCCTCGCGGTAGATGGTCATCTCCGCCGTCACGTCGGCGAACAGGGTCGGGCCGACGAAATTACCGTCCGGGTAGCCTTCCACCTGGCAGCCGCGGCCGTCGACCAGCAGCCTGGCGCCTTCCTTCTCACCGGCGCTGATCAGGCGCTCGACGCGCTCCTTGGCCTGCGGGGAGACCAGCGGCCCCAGGTCGGCATCACGCTGGGTGCCGGGGCCGACCTTCATGTTGCGGGCGCCCTCGACGATATCTTCCAGCCACTCGCGGGCCTCGCCCACCAGCACCACCACGGAGTTGGCCATGCAGCGCTGACCGGCGGCACCGAAGGCGGAACCCAGCAGGTTGTTGATGGCCTGGCTGCGGTTGGCGTCGGGCATCACGACACAGTGGTTCTTGGCACCCATCATCGACTGCATGCGCTTGCCGGCGGCGCCGGCGCGGTTGTAGAGCAGCGTGCCCACATGGGTGGACCCGATGAAGGAGAGCGCCTTGATATCGGCATGGTCGGCGATCTGGTTGGCCACGTCCGGGCCGCCGTGGACGACGTTGAGCACCCCGGGCGGAATGCCGGCCTCATGGGCCAGCTCGACCAGGCGCATTGAGGAACTGGGGTCCTGCTCCGAGGGCTTGAGCACGAAGGTGTTACCGGTGGCGATGGCCATCGGGAACATGAAGCACGGCAGCATGATCGGGAAGTTGAAGGCGGTGATACCGGCACCCACACCCAGGGGCTGGTGCATGGTATAGACGTCCACTTCGCTGGCGGCGTTCTCGGCCAGCTCGCCCAGCTGCAGGGAGGTGATCGAACAGGCGTGCTCCACCACTTCCAGGCCGCGGCCCACCTCACCCTCGGCGTCGGGCAGGGTCTTGCCGTGTTCCTCGGTGATCAGTGCGGCCAGCTCGGCGGTGTTGTCGCGGATCAGCGCCTGGAGCTTGAGCATGATGCGCATGCGCTTGCCCAGCGGGACCTTGCGCCAGGTCTTGAAGGCCTCCTTGGCGCTGGCCACGGCGCGCTCGACCTCCTCGGGGGTGCAGAACGGCACCCGGGCGACGACTTCCTGGGTGGCCGGGTTGACCACGTCGCGCCACTCCTGGCTCTGGGACTGGACGGGCTGGCCATCGATGATCATGGGGATTTCGCGGACTGACATGGGCGTGCTCCTCTTTGTAGCGTTGCTATTGTGTCTTGTAGCGTTGCTGTTGTGTCGCTGTGCGGTTGCCTGGGGATCGGCGCTACTGTTGGATGTTCTACTGGTGAACGCTGCCGTGGATCGCCCTGACATTAGACTTTGTGTGTATATAAACACGGAAGATGATGAAGACGAGTCTATCCAGAGGTCGGATGGTGTGACAACTGGCACTCGGGCACATTGCTTGTGCATTGATGCACAAGCAACCCGCTCGTGACCCGCCAACCCTTGGGGGCCTCATGCTCGACTGGCAGGACATCCAGATCTTTCTCGAGGTGGCGCGCAGCGAGCGGCTCACCGATGCCGCCCGTCGGCTGGGGCTCGACCACTCCACCCTGTCGCGTCGCACCCGGCGCTTCGAACAGAAGCTCAACACCCAGCTCTTCGAGCGCAGCACCCACGGCTACCATCTGACGGAGGCCGGCCAGCAGCTGCTCGCCCACGCCGAGGAGATGGCTCGCCATGCCTTCGAGGCCGGCGAGAGCCTCACCGACAAGAATCACCAGATCAGCGGGCAGATCCGACTGGGGGTGACCGAAGGCTTCGGCACCTGGGTGATCGCCCCGCTGCTCTCGGCCTTCTGTGAGCGCCACCCCGGGATAACCCTGGACCTGCTTGCCCTGCCCCGGGTGGTCAACCTGAGCCGCCACGAGGCGGATCTGGCCATCACCGTGGAGCGCCCGGTGAGCCCGGGCCTGGTGATCTCGCGGCTGTGTGACTATCGGCTGCGGCTCTATGGCAGCGAGGAATACCTGGCCCGTTTCGGTCGACCGGAGCGGCTCGCCGAGCTGGGGCAGCACCGGCTGGTGGGTTACGTGGACGACCTGATCTTCAGCGAACAGCTCAGCTATCTGGAGCCGCTGCTCGACCCCACGGTGGTGGGCCACCCGGGTCCTCACTTCGCCATTCGCAGCACCAGCGTGACCACCCAGCATGCCGCCTGCCTGCAAGGCGCGGGCCTGGCCGTGCTGCCCTGCTTCATGGCGGAAACCAGCGCGCCACTGGTGAGGGTGCTGGCGGACGACGTCGCCATCGACCGCCAGTTCTGGATCACCGCCCGTCAGGAGCAGCGCCGGCTTGCCAGGGTGCGTCTGCTGTGGGACTTCCTTCGCGAGGCGCTGGAGGTCAACCGCGCCTTCCTGATGGGCGAGGCCAGGGAGCTGACGCTGCCCCCTCACGCCAGCTGAGCATCAACCGCCGGCGGTGCGTCAGAGAACGCCACTGTCGGCTGGGCGGCCGGCATGGTCCCGATGCACCACCACGGCGTTGCGTCCCTGATGCTTGGCCTCGTAGCTGGCCGCGTCGGCGCGGGCCAGCACCGACGCGATCGAATCGTCGCCCTCCCTGAAATGGGTCACCCCGATGCTGGCGGTCACGAAATACGCCTTGTCTCCTCGGCTGACGCTGCCCCGGGCGATGGCATCGCGGATAGACACTGCAATTCTCCGGGCATGCTCATGGGTACAGCTCGGGAGCAGCAGGCCGAACTCGTCACCGCCCTGGCGCCCCAGGTGATCGCTGCCACGGGTCTCACGGGCGACTACCTGGGCCACTCGGCGCAGCAGCTCGTCGCCGAGGGCGTGCCCGCCCTCGTCGTTGACCGGCTTGAAGTTGTCCAGGTCGAACAGGATGAGCGCCGAGGACATGCCGGTCTTGATGAAGTCCGCCAGGGCCTCCTCCAGCCGCCTCTCGAAACCGCGCCGATTGAGCAGGCCCGTCAGGGGGTCATGCTCGGCCTCCCAGCGCCGCAGTGCTTCCTGGT
>PWEV01000258.1 GCA_003553625.1 Halomonas sp. | reverse complement strand
GTGACCCTGGCCGTCACGCCGGCGGCAGCAGGCCCCGGACCAGCGCCTCCGCACCCGGCTGGTCGAGATAGCGTGGCACCGCATAGGTAAAGCGCGCCTCGGCCCTGGCCGCCCGGGCGATGGCGGGGATGTCGGTTTCCCGCAGGTCGGCCAGGGGGTCGGGGATGCCGAACGCCTCCTTCATGTCACGCACGTGCGCCACGAGGGCCTCGGCCCGTTGGCGCGAGCTACCGCGCTCGGGGCCGAGGCCGCAGTGCCGGGCCAGCTGTGCCAGGCGTGCCTCGCAGGCCGGCAGGGCGTGGTCGAGCACCCGGGGCATCGCGATGGCGTTGGCCAGGCCGTGGGGCGTGCCGTAGCGGGCGCCGAACTGGTGGGCGATGGCATGCACATAGCCTACGCCTGCCTGGGTGAAGGCTATGCCGGCTAGGTGGGCGGCCCGCGCCATCTGCTGGCGGGCCTCCCGGTTCTCGCCGTTGCGGTAGGCCTCCGGCAGGTGGAGGATGACCAGCCGGGCGGCCTCTAGGGCCTTCTCGTCGGTGCGGGCCAGGGCATTTCGGGAGATATAGGCCTCCACCGCATGGGTCAGCGCATCCATGCCGGTGGCGGCGGTGATGTGGGGTGGCAGGCCGACCATCAGCTCGGCATCCAGGGCGGCGGCGGTGGGGATCAGCCGCGGGTCCACGGCAGCCAGCTTGCATTGGCGCTCGGGGTCGCGCACGACCGCCGCCAGGGTCGCCTCGGAGCCGGTGCCGGCGGTGGTCGGCACGGCGTAGAGCGGCAGCATGCCGCGGTGCATGCGGAACAGCCCGGCCATTCTTGCCACCGGCTTGCGGTTGCGGGCCCGAGCCCCGATCAGCTTGGCGGCATCGATGGGCGAGCCGCCGCCCACCGCCAGCAGCGCCGTGGCCGCATGGCGTTGAAGCGCCTCGAGGCCGGCCTCGATCTGGTCGATGGTGGGGTCGGGGGTAATGGCATCGAAGAGTGCCACCTCGACGCCCAGCCGCTCGAGCTCCGCACACAGCGGTGTCAGCAGCCCCAGGCGTACCAGAGTGGCATCGCTGACCACCATCACCCGGCGGTGGCCGTCCGCGGCCAGGCGCCGGACCAGTTCCAGGGCGCTGCCCGGGCCCTCATACACCTCGGGCCAGCGGAAAGGCATTACCGCGGTGATGGCCTTGAGGCCCATCAGGTAGCCGCGCAGCGGCAGGGTCTTCCACATCCTCGCTCTCCCGGCGTGTTCTGCCCACAGCGTGCCGCGAGACGGGGTGAGAAGCCAGCGGCGTTGCCGACGATTCAGCTGGCGGCAGAGGGCAGCGGCGCCAGGCGGCGAATCTCCACGTGGGAGAACCAGTCGAGGTCCTCGGCGGCGGCCTTCAGTCGACAGGCCGTCTGCTGACTCTCCAGCGGCGAGTGCTCATCGAGGCAGGCCACCACCGTGACCCGACCCTCCAGGTAGTGCAGTTCCAGGTCGCGCAGCTCAGGCCAATCGGGCAGGGTGGACCAACGCTGCGTCAGCGCCGCCTCCACCTCGGGGCGCAGCGGCAGGCCGGGCAGGCGACTGGGGTCCCCCGAGCCGGCGTCATCCTCGGGGTCGATGTGGAAGGTCAGGTCGGTCAGCGCAGGAAAGGCCTGGCGCAGTTGGCGGCTTACCTCGTTGCCGATCTCATGGCCCTCGGAGACGCTGATGCGCGGCGATACCACCACGTGAAGATCCAGCATGGTGCGTCCGGCCGACTGGCGAGTGCGCAGGTCGTGGATGCCCTCCACCCCCGGCACACCCAGCGCCACGTCGCGCATCGCCTCCTGCTGGGTCACCGGAAGGGCGGTATCCACCAGCTCTCGGCCCGACTCCCAGAGCAGGTTCCAGCCCACCTTACCGACCAGCAGCCCCACGATCACCGCGGCCACCGTGTCAAGCCAGCCGTGGCCGAACTGGGTGCCCACCAGACCCACCAGCACCACCCCGGTGGAGAGCACGTCGGAGCGGGAGTGCCAGGCGTTGGCGGCCAGCAGCTTGGAGCCCAGGCGGCGCGCCACGCGCATGGTGATCTGGAACAAGGCCTCCTTGGCGAGCAGTGCGGCCAATGCAATCAGCATGGCCCAGATGCCCGGCGGCGGGATCTGGGAGCCGGAGAACAGCCGCTCCACGCTCGACCAGGCAATGGCGCCTGCCACGAAGATCAGCACGCTGCCCAGAAACAGCGTGGCCAGGGTCTCGATACGACCGTGGCCATAGGGATGGTCGTGGTCCGGGCCCTGGCTGCCGTAGTGGGTGGCGGCCAGCACGAAGCCATCGGTGATCAGATCCGAGAAGGAGTGGATGCCGTCGGCGATCAGCGCCGCCGAGCCCACCAGGACGCCAGTGATCATCTTGACAAGACCGACGATGCCGTCGACCCAGATGGCGAGCACGGTAACGCGTCGGGTGTCGCGGATCCTCTGCTGATGGCTGATCGCGGTATCGGTGTTCTGCATGGTAGCCAGGCCTCAGGCGCCGCGGTCGGCGGGCACTTGCCGCACTCCGGTCATGGACGTTCTGCATCCGGAAATAGTACCGAAAAGGTCCTCTTTCGTGCAACGGCCCCGGCTTGATGTCGGCGCCAGGCTGCGCCACTGTCCCTGCTGTCACTAACGATTGAGGAGTTGTCATGCCTTCCACCGTACTGATTACCGGCGCCAACCGCGGCGTTGGCCTCGCCCTGGCAAGCCACTACCGCCATGTCGGCTGGGAAGTGATCGGCGTCTGCCGCGGCAGCGGCGATGACACCGCCGAGCTGCAAGACGTGGCCAGCCGCGTGATCGAGGGCGTCGATGTGACCCGCGAAGAGGACGTCGCCCGACTGGCCGTCGAAATGGAGGGCCAGCGCCTCGACCTGCTGATCAATAACGCCGGCCTGCTCAAGGACGAGCGCCTGGGCGAACTCGACTTCGATTCCATTCGTGAGCAGATGGAGATCAACGCCTACGCGCCGCTGCGCGTGACCGAGGCGCTGCTCGGCCGCCTGGGCGAAGGCAGCAAGGTGGCCAACATCACCAGCCGCATGGGCTCCATCGCGGACAATGACTCCGGCGGACGCTACGGCTATCGCGCCTCCAAGGCGGCCCTCAACGCCTTCGGCAAGTCCCTGGCCATGGATCTCAAGCCCCGCGGCATCGCGGTGGCCCAGCTCCATCCGGGCTATGTGCAGACCCGCATGGTCAACTTCGGTGGCCTGATCACCCCCGAGGAGGCCGCCGCCGGTATCGCCGAACGCATCGAGGCGCTCAACCTGGAAACGACCGGCGGCTTCTGGCACAGCAACGGCGAGCCGCTGCCCTGGTAG
>PWEV01000182.1 GCA_003553625.1 Halomonas sp. | reverse complement strand
GGCTGGTGGAGGGGCTGCAGGTGATGCCCCTGCACGATTTCGAAGGTGAACATGTGGCCCTGGTGCGCTGGGCGCCGCACACCCGCTTCCAGCCCCACGCCCACTGGGGCGGCGAGGAGATCCTGGTGCTGGAGGGTACCTTCCACGACGAGCACGGGGCCTATCCTGCCGGCAGCTGGCTTCGCAGCCCCCACCGCAGCCAGCACGCGCCCTTCACGGGCGAGGAAGGGGCGCTGATCTACGTAAAGGTGGGCCACCTGCTGCGCGACTGACGGGAAGCGGTTACCGCCGCTGACAAATCGCTACCGGCGGCGATTGTCCGTTTCGGCGTCGCTGTGCTACCTCTATAGGCGGTATTGCGAGAAACGGCACTGCGTCGTCGGGCAATGGACAAGGAGAGGTCGAATGGGAATCGAGGTAGGTGGGCTGCTGGGCCTGATCTGGCTGATCATCGTGATCTGGGCCATCGTCAAGGTGGCCAAGAGCTCGGCCGGAGGCCTGGCCAAGCTGCTGTGGATCCTGGTGCTGCTGTTCTTCCCGCTGGTGGGGCTGATCATCTGGTTCCTGCTGGGGCCCAAGGGGTAGCCAGCTTGCCGGCACGAGACGACAAGGGCCGCCTTCGGGCGGCCCTTCTGCTTCATATCGGCACGTCGCGGTCCCTTGCGGTGCAGGCTCAATCCCAGCTCAGCGCACCGCCCACCTGGTACTCGGTGACCCGGGTCTCGAAGAAGTTCTTCTCCTTGCGCAGGTCGATGATCTCGCTCATCCAGGGGAAGGGGTTCTGGGCGCCGGGGAACTGCTCCTTGAGGCCGATCTGGGCCAGGCGGCGGTTGCAGATGAAGTGCAGGTACTCCTCCATGATCGCCGCATTCATGCCCAGCACGCCGCGGGGCATGGTGTCGCGGGCGTAGGCGATCTCGAGCTCGGTGCCCTCGAGGATCATCTGGGTGACCTCGTCCTGGAACTCGGGGGTCCAGAGGTGCGGATTCTCGATCTTGATCTGGTTGATCATGTCGACGCCGAAGTTCAGATGCATGGATTCGTCGCGCAGGATGTACTGGAACTGCTCGGCCACGCCGGTCATCTTGTTGCGCCGGCCCATGGAGAGGATCTGGCTGAAGCCGCAGTAGAAGAAGATGCCTTCGGTGACGCAGTAGAAGGCCACCAGGTTGCGCAGCAGCTCCTGGTCGGTCTCCGGGGTGCCGGTCTGGAAGTCCGTGCGCGCCAGGGACTGGGTGTGCTTGAGGCTCCAGGCGGACTTGGCGGCTACCGAGGGCACCTCGCGGTACATGTTGAAGACCGCCCCCTCGTCCATGCCCAGCGATTCCACGCAGTACTGGTAGGCGTGGGTGTGGATCGCCTCCTCGAAGGCCTGGCGCAGCAGGTACTGGCGGCATTCCGGGTTGGTGATCAGCCGGTAGAGGGCCAGCACCAGGTTGTTGGCCACCAGCGAATCGGCGGTTGAGAAGTAGCCCAGGCTGCGCTCGACGATGCGCCGCTCGTCCGCGGTCAGACCGTCCTGGCGCTTCCACAGGGCGATATCGGCGTTCATGTTCACCTCCTGGGGCATCCAGTGGTTGGCGCTGCCGTCCAGGTACTTCTGCCAGGCCCACTCGTACTTGAAGGGCACGAGCTGGTTCAAGTCGGCGCGGGCGTTGATCATCTGCTTGTCGTCGACCTCGATGCGCGCCGCGCCCATCTCCAGCTCCTCGAGGCCGGCGGCCACGTCGAGCGCCTCCAGCGACTTGCGGGCGCGCGCCAGGCGGTCGCCCTCGGCGACCTGGTAGCCGCCGCGGCTCTCGGCTACGGCCTCGGCGGTCGGCGCCGGTTCGGCCCCGGACGGCTGGGCAGTGGCCGGCGCTTCGGCGACGCCGCTTTCGTCTTCGTGGAATTCGTTCCAGTTCAGCATCTGTCTCTCTCCCGGTGAGGGTCCGGATGTCCTGTGGGGAGCTCAGCTGCGCTTTGCTCCGGCGGTGTTCTCATGTCGTAGGGGCGTTACTGGCAGGCCTCGCAGCCCAGCTCGTCGATATCCGAGGCACTCGGTGCCCGCGAGCCCGAGCCGGCCCTGCCGGTCAGGAAGTCCTCTACGCCCCGCGGCTCGGGTGCCGCCGGGGCCGGACTGGCGGTCGGCGCCTGCCCCGGTGCGCCATTGCTCACCGCGTTGAGGCTGCCACGCGCCACGGTGGACTTCTCCACCGAGGTGGCGCCCAGGGCACGCAGGTAGTAGGTGGTCTTGAGGCCGCGCAGCCACGCCATGCGGTAGGTCACGTCGAGCTTCTTGCCGGAGACGCCCTGGATATAGAGGTTCAGCGACTGGGCCTGGTCGATCCACTTCTGGCGCCGCGCCGCGGCCTCCACCAGCCACTTCGGCTCCACCTCGAAGGCGGTGGCGTACTTGGCCTTGAGGTCGGCGGGTACGCGCTCGATGGGCTGCACCGAGCCGTCGTAGTACTTGAGGTCGTTGATCATCACCTCGTCCCACAGGCCGCGAGCCTTGAGGTCGTTGACCATGTGGGCGTTGACCACGGTGAATTCGCCGGAGAGGTTCGATTTCACGAAGAGGTTCTGGTAGGTGGGCTCGATGGACTGGGTGACGCCGCAGATGTTGGAGATGGTCGCCGTGGGGGCGATGGCCATCACGTTGGAGTTGCGCATGCCCTGGTCGGTGACCTTGTCGCGAAGCTGGTCCCACGCCTGGGTGGCGGAGGTGTCCACCTCCAGGTACTTCTCGCCGCGCTCGACCCTGAGTCTCTCGATGGAGTCGATGGGCAGCATGCCCTGGCTCCACAGCGAGCCCTCGAAGCTTTCGTAGCGGCCGCGTTCTGCGGCCAGGTCGCTGGAGGCCTCGATGGCGTGGTAGCTGACCAGTTCCATGGAGCGGTCGGCAAACGCCACGGCAGCATCCGAGGCGTAGGCGATGTCCTGGGCGTAGAGGGCGTCCTGGAAGCCCATGATGCCGAGCCCCACCGGGCGGTGCCTGAGATTGGAGCGCTTGGCCTGGGGCACGGCGTAATAGTTGATGTCGATGACGTTGTCGAGCATGCGTACCGCGGTGCGCACGGTGCGCCTCAGCTTCTCGCCATCGAAGACGCCATCCACCACGTGCTGGGCCAGGTTGATCGAGCCGAGATTGCACACCGCGATCTCATCGGCCGAGGTGTTGAGGGTGATCTCGGTACACAGGTTGGAGGAGTGCACCACACCGGCGTGCTGCTGGGGGCTTCTCAGGTTGCAGGGATCCTTGAAGGTGATCCAGGGGTGGCCGGTCTCGAACAGCATGGAGAGCATCCGACGCCACAGGTCCTTGGCGCGTACGCGCTTGAAGAGCTTCAGCTCGCCCGAGCGAGTCATCGCCTCGTACTCCCCATAGCGCTGCTCGAAGGCGGCGCCATAGAGGTCATGGAGATCCGGACAGGTAGAGGGTGAGAAGAGCGTCCATTCGCCATCCTCGAAGACCCGCTTCATGAAGAGGTCCGGCACCCAGTTGGCGGTGTTCATGTCGTGGGTGCGGCGGCGGTCGTCGCCGGTGTTCTTGCGCAGCTCGAGGAACTCCTCGATGTCCAGGTGCCAGCTCTCCAGGTAGGCGCACACCGCCCCCTTTCGCTTGCCGCCCTGGTTCACCGCCACCGCGGTGTCGTTGACCACCTTTAGGAAGGGCACGACGCCCTGGCTCCTGCCGTTGGTGCCCTTGATCCAGGCGCCCAGGGCGCGCACCGGGGTCCAGTCGTTGCCCAGCCCCCCGGCCCACTTGGAGAGCAGGGCGTTGTCGCGGATGGCGCTGTAGATGCCGTCGAGTTCGTCGGGCACGGTGGTGAGATAACAGGAAGAGAGCTGACTGCGCAGGGTGCCCGCGTTGAACAGGGTCGGGGTGGAAGCCATGTAGTCGAAGCGGGAGAGCAGCTCGTAGAACTCGATGGCCCGCCCCTCGCGGTCCTCTTCGTTGAGCGCCAGGCCCATGGCCACGCGCATGAACATCACCTGGGGGAGCTCGTAGCGCACCTCATCCCGGTGCAGGAAGTAGCGGTCGTAGAGGGTCTGCAGGCCCAGGTAGGTGAAGGCGTTGTCGCGGGTATGGTCCAGGGCCGCGCCGAGGCGCGCCAGGTCGAACTCGGCCAGGCGTGGATCGAGCTGCTCGAACTCGATGCCGCGGGCCACGTAGGCGGCGAAGGCCGGCCGGTAGAGCTCGGCCATCTCCCGGTAGGTCGCTTCCTCGGCGATGCCCAGGAAGCCAAGCGCCTCGCGGCGCAGGTTGTCCTGCAGCAGGCGCGCGGTGACGTAGGTGTAGTCGGGCTCCTTCTCCACCAGGGTGCGGGCGGTCATCATCAGCGCCTGGGAGACACCGTCGACGCTGACGCCGTCATAGAGGTTCTTCAGCGACTCCTCGACGATGCGGCCGGGTTCGACGTTGCCGAGACCCTCGCAGGCATCCTGCACGAGGGTCTCGATGCGGCCCAGATCCAGCGGACGTTTGGTGCCATCGGTCAGGGTGACGTTGAGGCTAGGGTGGGGCCTGGCGATATCCCCGGCCGTGGCGCGGGCCCGGGCATGCGCTTCCCGGTAGAGCACATAGGCGCGAGCCACTTTCTGCTCACCGGCACGCATCAGGGCCAGTTCCACCTGGTCCTGGATATCCTCGATGTGCAGGGTGCCGCCGTCGGGCAGGCGGCGCAGGAAGGCCTGTTCGATGGCCGCAGCGGCATGCTTCACGACGTCGCGGACTCGGGATGAGGCGTCGGCATTGTCACCCTCCACGGCAATGAACGCCTTGCGCATGGCCACGGCGATCTTGTCGGCATCGAAGGGCACCACGTCGCCGGTGCGCTTGATGACGCGCAGTCGCTGCGGGGCGGTGATGGTGACGGATGACGTATCCGCAGGGGTAGGGGATGGCATGTCGACGATGTCCCTGTCTGATGGTCGAGAAGAGGCGGTGAGCGCCTGGGGGATAAAGCGCGGCGAAAAGCCGATTACACATGATGTAGTGTTTTTGGCCGCCTTGAGACACAAGATAGTGTGTGTCCTGGAAGTCTTCAAGTGGATAACCCTGTGGATGGGCTGTGAACTTCCTGGGGAACCGCGGCTCCCGTGGCGCTCAAACGCCGTCGTTACGTGGCGACAGGCAGGCGCGCCGCTGGATTTCGGGTATCCTTTGGCCAATGGCGGAATGGCCTGAGGCCCCGCTTTCCCGATCACCTGCCTGCCAGGATGGAATTTGAGGATGGACGAGAGCTTGCCCCCCCGGGAACAGGATCACGTGTTGATCATCGAGGATGATGAGCGCCTGGCCGACTTGACCCGCGACTACCTGCAGGCCAATGGCTTTCGCGTCAGCCTGGAGGCCGATGGCGGCCGTGGCGTGGAGCGGATCCTGGCGCTGCAGCCGGACCTGGTGATACTCGACCTGATGCTGCCCGGCGAGGATGGCCTGTCGATCTGCCGGCGCGTGCGCGGCGACTATCCGGGCCCGATCCTGATGCTCACCGCGCGCACCGACGATATGGATCAGGTGCTGGGCCTGGAGATGGGCGCCGACGACTACGTGCCCAAGCCGGTGCAGCCCCGAGTCCTGCTGGCGCGCATGCGGGCGCTGCTGCGTCGTGCCGAGAGCGCCGAGACCGTCGCGGAACCGCGGCTTACCTTCGGCAACCTGGAGATCGACAGCGCCACCCGCGAGGCGTGGCTGGACGGCGAGCGCATCGATCTCACCAGCGCCGAGTTCGATCTGTTGTGGCTGTTGGCCAGCAACGCCGGCCGGGTGCTGACCCGTGAGGAGATCTTCTCCCAACTGCGCGGCATCAAGTACGACGGGCAGGATCGCTCCATCGATGTGCGCGTCTCGCGCATCCGCCCCAAGATCGGTGATGACCCCAATCAGCCGCACCGCATCAAGACGGTGCGCAGCAAGGGCTACCTCTTCGTCAAGGAGAGCTGAGCCATGCGGCGGGTCCTGGGCGACAGCACCTTCCTGCGCGTCTATGTGCTGCTGGCGCTCGCCCTGCTGCTGACCTTCGGCCTCGCTCTGATGGGCGTGGCGATGGTCGACCAGGTGCGGCGTGAGCACCATCGCGAGCAGCTCGCCGAGGTGCCCATGCGTCTGCTCGCTCTGCGCCTGGAGGCCCTGCCCGCCGATTCCCACGCGGACTGGCTCGAGGATCAGGCAAGACGTCTCGATTTGACCCCCTCCGTGCTGCCCGTCGATTCCACTTCCCTGGGCTATTTCGCCCGCCTGCGTCTGGAGCGTGGGAAGGTACTGGTGCAGGAGCGCGACGGGCGCGGCTGGCGCCTGCAGAAGCTGCTGCCCGATGGCGAGCGGCTGCTGCAGGTGGATCTTGCCGGCCTCAGCGAACAGCAACTGCGCGGACTCACCGAGCTGCTCGCGGAGTGGCTCGCCGAGTCCCCTCCCGCCGAGCGCTTCCCGCGGCTGTCGCGGGTGGCCGCGGGCAGCATCGAGGTGGACCTCGCCGATGCCCCGCCGGACGGGCTGGACGCCTATCAGCTCAGCCGCCTGACCAACGGCGAGGTGGTCATCAGGCTCTTCCCCGGGCGCTGGGCCATGGCCATGTACCTGGCGCTGCCCGGTGGCGGCGAGGCGAGCTGGATGACCATCGGGCCGGTGGAGGCCTTCGAGCCGGTGCCGGGCTCGCTGCAGCTGCTGGTGGTGCTCATCCTGCTGGCGGTGCTCGGGGCGACCATCTACCTGATCGTGCGCGGCGTCGAGGCGCGGATGGCGAGGCTGGAGCTGGCGGCCTCTCGCATCGCCGCCGGCCGGCTCGATACCCGGGTCAAGGTGGAGAGCGGCGACTTTCTCGGCCGGCTGGGCATGGCCTTCAACGGCATGGCCGCTCAGGTGCAGGCGCTGCTGCGGGCCCAGCAGGACATGATCCGCGCGGTCTCACACGAGCTGCGCACGCCGGTGGCACGTATCCGCTTCGCCGTGCAGATGGTCGATGATATGACCGACGACCCGTCGATCCGTCGTCAGCTGCAGGGCATCGACGGTGACATCGAGGAGTTGGATGGCCTGGTCGACGAGATCCTCACCTATGCTCGCCTGGGAAGCGATGCGGTCAACGGTCGCGAGATGCAGGCCAGCCTGGTGGAGTGTCGGGCCATGGTGGAGCGGGTCATCGCCGCGCTGGCACCGCTGCATGGGCACCTGGCCATTGCCATCGCCGAGGGTCCCGAGGTGGAGGCGCTGGTCGAGGCGCGCTACCTGCAGCGGGCGGTGCAGAACCTGGTGGCCAACGCATGCCGCCATGCCCGCAGCCGGGTGATGGTTCGCGTGGAATCCGAACCCCGACTGGTGCGAATCGACGTGGAAGACGATGGCCCCGGGGTGCCGGCCAGTGAACGGCAGGCGATCTTCAAGCCCTTTGCGCGCCTGGACGACAGTCGAACCCGCAGCTCAGGCGGCTATGGTCTGGGGCTCTCCATCGTGCAGAAGGTGATGATCTGGCACGGGGGGAGCGTGGCGGTGGACGACAGCCCCGAGCTCGGCGGCGCGCGCTTCACCCTGCTGCTGCCACAGCGCCCGGGCCAGGAATAGGCCCGGGACTTACGCCGGCTTGATCCCCTCGAGCACCGCGAAGGAGGTCTCTCGGGCAGTTCGCAGGAAGTCCTCCATCCAGGGTGCCTGGCGCGTCTCCTCGCGGATCGCCGCGAACAGTGTGCTCCACACGCCCTTTTCTCCCAGCGCCACCGCCTTTACATAGTCACGCTCGAGATACTCGGTCAGGGCCCAGTTGGGCAGCGCACAGACCCCGCGTCCGCTGGCCACCAGCTGCATCATCATGATGGTCAACTCGGCGGTGCGTAGCTCCTTGGGGCGCACCCCGGCAGGGTCGAGAAACTGGGTGAAGACATCCAGCCGCGAATGCTCCACCGGGTAGGTGATCAGGGTCTCCTCGGCCAGTGCCTCTGGGGTCACGAATGGCTTTCCGGCCAGGCGATGCTGACGAGCCACCGCCAGCAGTCCCTCGTAGCGGAACAGCGGCTCGTAGTGGATGCCTGGCAGCGGCTGGGGGTCGGCGGTGATCACCAGATCGAGCTGCTCCCGGGCCAGGGCCGGCAACGGGTCGAAGTGATGGCCGCCCGGGATGTCGATCTCTACCTCTGGCCAGTGGTCGCGGAAATGGTCGACGGTGGGCATCAGCCACTGGAAGCAGCTGTGACACTCGATGGCCATGTGCAGCCGACCCTGCTCGTTGCCGGCGAGCCGGGCCAGGTCGCGCTCGGCCATGCGCACCAGCGGCAGTACCTGCTCGGCCAGGGTCAGCAGCCGCTGGCCGGCGCGGGTGAACTCTACCGGGCGGGTCTTGCGCACGAACAGCGGGTTGTCGAGCCGCTCCTCCAGATCCTTGATCTGGTGGGAGAGGGCGGACTGGGTAAGGTGGACCCGCTCGGCGGCCTCGACGAGGGAGCCGGCGTCGCGCAGTGCGATCAGGGTTCTGAGGTGTCGCAGTTCGAGCATCTGGGTGAGCCACTTTCATTTTAAAGATTAGGAAGTTTAGTTTGATTCAACCTTCATGGCCAGCCAGACTTCGTTAGATAATTCATCTATCAGGGGTCTTTAAATGAGTATTTCTCATGTTGTCGGCTATCCACGCATCGGCGCCGATCGTGAACTCAAGCGTGCGGTGGAGGCCTACTGGCAGGGCGGGCTGGATCGCGAGGGGCTGGAGCGGGCAGGGCGCGAGCTGCGCGCCCGCCACTGGGCCGAGCAGCGCGCGGCGGGACTCGATCTGGTGACGGTGGGCGACTTTGCCTTCTACGACCAGGTACTCGATCTCTCGGTGACCCTGGGGGCGGTGCCCGCACGCTTCGCCGCCGAGGCCGAGGTGGCCACCGGCGAGGTAGAACTGGACACCGCCTTCCGCATGGCCCGCGGCCGGGCGCCCAGCGGCGAGCCCGCTGCCGCCTGCGAGATGACCAAGTACTTCGATACCAACTATCACTACCTGGTCCCGGAACTCCACGCCGGCCAGTCCTTTTGCCTGGCCAGTTCGCGCCTCTTCGACCAGGTGGCCGAGGCCCGGGCGCTCGGCCATGCGGTCAAGGTGACCCTGCTTGGCCCGCTCACCTGGCTGTGGCTGGGCAAGGCCCGCGATGTGGACCTGGATCGCCTGAGCCTGCTCGAGGTCCTGCTGCCGGTCTATGGCGAGCTTCTTGTGCGCCTCGCCGAGCAGGGCGTGGAGTGGGTGCAGCTCGAGGAGCCGGCCCTGGTGCAGGAGCTGCCCCGGGAGTGGCAGCAGGCCTATGAGGCCGCCTACAGCGTGCTGGGGCGGGCTCCGGTCAAGCTGCTGCTGGCCACCTACTTCGGCGGCCTGGGTGACAATCTGGGCCTCGCCGTGGGCCTGCCGGTGGCGGGGCTGCATATCGATACCGTGCGTGCTCCCGAGCAGCTTGCGGCGGTGCTGGATCGCCTGCCCGCCTACAAGGTGCTCTCGGTGGGTGCCATCGACGGTCGCAACGTCTGGCGCGCCGACCTGGCACTGCTCCGTGAGCGGCTGGCCCAGGCGCGGATCCGCCTCGGCGAGCGGCTGTGGATTGCGTCTTCCTGCTCGCTTCTCCACGTGCCGGTGGATCTCGAGCGCGAGACCGACCTCGACCCCGAGCTCAGGAGCTGGCTGGCCTTCGCCCGGCAGAAGCTCGACGAGACGGTGACCCTGGCCCGCCTCCTCGACGGTCGTGCCACCGAGGTCGACCATGAGCGCCTGGAGGCCGCCACCCTGGCCCTGCAGGCAAGACGCGACTCGCCGCGCCTCCATCGCTCCGAGGTGGCCGATCGCCTGGCGGGCATCGAGCCGCTGGACCTCGAGCGAGCGAGCGCCTATCCGAAGCGCGCCCAGGCCCAGCGCCGGGCACTGGACCTGCCGCTGTTCCCCACCACCACCATCGGCTCCTTCCCCCAGACCGACGAGATCCGCGCCGCACGCCGCGCCCTCAAGACCGGTGAGCTTTCCCTGGAGGCCTACGAGGCAAGGATGCGCGAGGAGATCGCCCACGCCGTGGAGCAGCAGGAGGCCCTCGGCCTCGATATGCCGGTCCATGGCGAACCCGAGCGCAACGACATGGTGGAGTACTTCGGCGAGCGACTCGACGGCTACGCCTTCACCCGCTTCGGCTGGGTGCAGAGCTACGGCTCGCGCTGTGTCAAACCCCCGGTGATCGTCGGCGACGTCAGCCGCCCGGCCCCAATGACGGTGGGCTGGAGCCAGTACGCCCAGTCGCTCACCGACAGGCCCATGAAGGGCATGCTCACGGGCCCCGTCACCATGCTGCAGTGGGCCTTCGTGCGCGACGACCAGCCCCGCGAGACCACCTGCCGCCAGATCGCCCTGGCCCTGCGCGACGAGGTGCTCGACCTGGAGGCGGCTGGCATCCGCGCCATCCAGATCGACGAGCCGGCACTTCGCGAGGGGCTGCCGCTGCGCAGGAGCGAGTGGCCCGGCTACCTGACCTGGGCGGTGGATGGCTTCCGACTGGCCGCTGCCGGGGTGCGGGACGAGACCCAAATCCACACCCACATGTGCTATTCGGAGTTCAACGACATCATCGAGTCGATTGCCGCGCTGGACGCCGACGTCATCACCATCGAGACCTCGCGCTCGGACATGGAACTGCTCGATGTCTTCGAGGATTTCGCCTATCCCAACGAGATCGGTCCCGGCGTCTACGACATCCACTCGCCCAATGTGCCCGAGGTGGACTGGATGGTGGCGCTGATGGAGAGGGCCGCCGAGCGCATCCCGCTGGAGCGCCTCTGGGTCAATCCCGACTGTGGCCTCAAGACCCGCCGCTGGGAGGAGGTGGAGCCGGCCCTGGCCAACATGGTGGAGGCGGCGCGCCGGCTGCGCCGGCGCTTCGGCTGAGCGGAGCGCTGATGCCCTGTCCCAGCGTTGAGCCAGCGGGAGCAGCCGCCGGCCCCGGCGGCTGCTATGCTCGGCGAATCAAGGAATCGCGACCCTCGCAAGGAGATGCCATGACCCGCCTTCTCGCTCCCGCCGTCCTCGGGGCGGCCGTGCTGCTGGGTGGCTGCGCCACCGCCACCGCTCCGGCGCCGATCACGTCCGGTCACCACGCGCCGCTGCTGCCCTCGGTGCTCTTCCCCGGCGGCGCCGAGAGCTTCACCGCCTGGCGCTGCAGCCCCGACCAGGCCCTGGTCACCGCCGTTCCGGAGGGGCCGGACAGTGAGCTACGGCTGTGGTCGGCCCATGGCGCCTGGCGGCTTCAGCCTGCCGTGGTGGCCAGCGGCGCCCGCTACGAGCATGACGACGTCAGCTTCTGGAACAAGGGCGCCGAGTCCATCGTGGAGACATCCCGGGGGCGGCTGGAGTGCCGGGCCTACATGCAGCGCCAGGCGCTCACTCGCCAGCAGCGCCCCGGGGTGATGTTCCAGGGGCGCGGCAACGAGCCGGGCTGGATGGTACACCTGGCTCACGATCGCCCCGAAGCGACCTTGAGTCTCGATTACGGTACCCGGGAGCAGACCCTGCCCTACCGGGTCACCGCTCTGGACAACGAGGCAGGCCGCGTGGTCCTGGCCAGCGGCCGAGGCGACACCCCCTTCCAACTGCGTATCGAGGCCGGCGCCTGCCTGGATGACATGAGCGGCGAGCCCTTCCCGGCGCGGGTCACCCTGACGGTGGATGGTGAGCAGTACAGGGGCTGCGGCCAGGGCATCGCCCCGTAATATCTGGCTTTCGTTTTTATCGAACGTGGGGTGCGGGTTTTTGCGCTTTTTATGGCAAAAAATCCAACTATCATGGCGGTCATTGCCCTTATTTCTCTTCAAGGAGATCGCCATGACCACTCGCACTCTCGTGATCACTTCTTCCATCCTCGGCGAAAACGGCCAGTCCAAGGCCCTGGCCGAGCATTTCATCGATCAAGCAAAGACCAGAGGCGGCGTCGAGTTGACTCATCGCGACCTGGCGGTAGACGAACTCCCCCATCTGGGTCTGGCTGAGCTGGGCAGCTGGCAGGCGACCGATGAGGAGCGTACTGCCGAGCAGCGGCAGCTGGCCTCCCGCTCCGAGGAGCTGATCGAAGAGTTGCGCGCCCATGATCTGGTGGTGCTGGCGGTGCCGATGTACAACTTCGGTATCCCCAGCCAACTCAAGGCCTGGTTCGACCGTGTGATGCGCGCCGGAGAGACCTTCCGCTATACCGAGAACGGTCCCGAGGGCCTGCTGGAGGGTAAGCGTGCGGTCATTCTGGCGGCCCGCGGCGGCCAGTATGCCGGCACAGAGAAGGACACCCAGACCCCACACCTCAGGCTGATGCTGGGCATGATCGGCATCGGTGAGGTCGATACCGTCTTCGCCGAAGGGCTCGCCATGGGCGAGAGCAAGCGCGATGCGGCGCTCAGGGAGGCCCGCCAGGCCATCGATGGCCTGGTAAAGCGTCTTTAAAACCGGCGGGTGTCATCGCAGCAGCAAGATCATTCAACTCAACGGGGCGGCCATGGGGCCGCCCCGTTGAGTTGTGTGCCCCGCCGGCCTCAGCAGGTCTCCGGGGTGTCCAGCACCCAGCCGGCGCCCACGAACTCGCTGGTGCACAGCGCAGGCTCAGGAGTCATGGCACGTCCGGCCAGCCTCGACAGGGCATCGCGGGTGCCGCGGGAGGGGGCGGAAAGCTGCTCCGAGACCGTTACCTCCTGCCAGCCATCGCCTTCGCGGGTGGCCAGGGTGAAGGCGAAGGGATAAAAGCCGGGGAAGCCCAGCCGCAGGTCGGTGGCTACAAGGGTCTCGCGCCCGTCGAGTTCTCGCGCCTCATAGCGAAGGAAGGGACCGGCAAACCAGTCAAGTCGCTGGCCACGCTCACTCTCCAGGGCCGCCGCCTCCAGCTCGGCGCCGCGGCGGTAGGTCTCCACCAGCGGCGGGGTGTCGCCGTCGAGCACGCCCACCAGCAACTCGTGGTGTTCGTCATCGTTTACCACCGTGACCCGCCACAGCAGGGTGTTGAAGGGGGTGGGCTGGACCAGCCTCGGGGCCTCGGCAAGCCCCCGGTCGGCCAGTATCGGCTCGATGCGATGCTCCACCAGCTGCTTGGCGCCGAACGCCAGCATCAGGTAGACGCTGGCCAGCGCCAGCCCCCAGGCCGGGCCGCGTCGGCCGTTGCCGGTAACCAGCGCCACGCCTATGCCTGCCAGCAGAGGCAGGGTGTAGAGCGGGTCAATGATGAAGACGATGGGGTAGGCCACGGGCGGCACGTCCAACGGCCACCAGAGCTGGGTGCCGTAGGTGGTCAGGGCGTCGAGCAGCGGGTGGGTGAGCAGGCAGAGGGCGAAGAAGGCCCACCAGCGCCCCAGGGAGATATCCCGGGCAGGGGCGAAGCGCGCCGAGAGCAGCGCCAGGAGCGAGGCGAGACCCGCCAGCACGAACAGCGAGTGGGAGAAGCCGCGGTGCTCGGTGACGTTGGCCACGGCGTCGCCGTAGTCGATGACCACGTCGAGGTCGGGCAGGGTGCCGAGCACGGCGCCGATCAGCACCGCCTTGCGGCCCAGCCGGCGGCCCAGCACGGCACCGCCCACGGCGGCGCCGAGGGCAGCCTGGGTAATCGAATCCATCGGGAGGCGTTCCTCGCAGAGAGTGCTCGGCTATGATGCCACGGGCGGGGGCTGGGTTCCCTGTGCCGTTGAGGCCTTGGCCCGGAGCTGATCCGGCGACAGGCCCCGGAGCGCCGGACCGACGAGGGGGCGCCATGAACCCCTCCCTGGGGGCTACCTTGACCCTGCTGCGCTCTCGCGTCCTGCTCCGCTTGCAGGTCCGGTGCTGGCCATCCATGGCCAGCCCGTTCGGAGGAATCCTCCTCACCCCTGGTCCTCGGACCCCCTCTTCGGCCTGCCCCCGGCGCTCCTTGCTCAGTGGATCATCGCTCTGCCCAGCGTGGCCCGGCGGCGAGGATGCGCGCCTGTATCGGGCAGTCGTCGCGGTGGGCGCCGGGCAGATAGCCGGTGCTCATCAAAAACTCCCCGGTGATCTCCGGCCCGGTGAAACGGAAGGTGCGCTTGAAGAGCCTGACCCAGTCGGCATGGGGTAGGGGATGGTGGAGGTCGAGCCAGGCGGCGAGGCTGCCGTGTTCATCGCGAAGGGCCTGTAACACGCCGGCATTGTGGATCACGGCTTCGACCTTGAGGCGGTTGCGGATGATGCCGGCGTTGCTGAGCAGCCGGGCCCGCTCGGCCTCGCCATAGGCCGCCACCCGGTCGATGGCGAAGCCCTCGAAGGCCGCCCGGAAGGCGGCGCGTTTCTTCAGAACGGTGAGCCAGGAGAGCCCCGCCTGGTTGATTTCCAACGCCAGGCGCTCGAACAGGGCCTCATCGTCGGCCACCGGGAAGCCATACTCCTGATCGTGATAGGGTCCGTGAAACGGATGGCCCGGGGCCAGGTCACAGTAGTGGCTCATGGTGGGGCTCTCCTGGCGAGCTGACTTGATCCAGGCACTTGGCAAGGGCCTCCTCGATGCCGACAATCGTGCCACCACCCTATACCGCGGAGACCCTGCGATGAAGACATCCTCTCGCTCCCTGATTGGCGGCGGCCTGCTGGCCGGCGGCGCCCTGGTGGCGTACCTTGCCTTCATGCCGGGCCCCAGCCCCCAGGCGGGCAGCGTGGTCGAGATGTACCAGGATCCCCACTGCGGCTGCTGCGGC
>PWEV01000208.1 GCA_003553625.1 Halomonas sp. | reverse complement strand
TCCCGGCGCGGGTAAGCCGCGTCGCTTCTTCCATTCGTCGCGCGTCGATCATCGTCAATGTCCCTGTTCAGTGTTCAGTGGATCCGGTCCGCCAGGGCCGCCTTGACGGCTGCGCTGGCATGCAGGGCGCCCAGCACGACCACCGACTCGATGGTGGCGCGGGCAAGCTCTGGTGATACGTCCTCGGCGATGCGAGCCAGCCCCAGCACCTGGATCTGCAGTACCTCGCCGGCGACCTGCAGGGCCTCGAGATCGCTGCGACTGAAGTCCTGCAGGCCCAGCACGAAGGCCTTGCGCGCCACGGTTTCCTTGACGACTTCGGCATGGGTGGCCAACTGATTGCGAATCGCGGTGCGAATCAGGTCGGTACGGTTGGAGTAGAACCCCTCCTGGACCAGCAGATCGATCTGCCCCAGGTCGACCACCCCGAGGTTGATGGTGATCTTCTCGCTGGAGTCGCCGGTCTTGCGGCGCAGCTCATGCACGCTCATGTGTGATCCCTCGTTGGCCCAGGAGCGGAAACACCCCTCCCGGGACTCATTTAACATCCCAATGGAATCCATATACCATCCATATGGATGGAATAATAGGCCGACCGGAATAATAGTCAAGTCGCAAACAGCCGAAATCGGCCCGCCGGCGAGGGGGCGTTACGTCGAGCACCCTGAGTCGAGCAGCAGGAACGCAACGTCGTGTTAATTGTGTCTCATGCCTGGCAGCGAAGCAGCGGCAGTCGCCCATGGCCACTTCTCCTGTAGGAGATCGCCGCCATTGGGGTGTGGGGGAAGTCGGCAAATTGCGCTGCGTTGACGATGCGAGGATCCGGCCGTCGCCTATGGCGAAGCTTTATGGCAAGGTCTAGAAGCGGATGGAACTCCTTCTTCACGAGATTCGAATGCCATGGCAGCTCGACTCGGCCTACGCGGCAAATCGGTTGGCCTCCTCCTGCTGGCCTGCCTGCTGGCTCTGATTCCGGCGGGACTGATCGGCTGGAAGGCTGTCGTCGAGGTCCGCGATCATTTCGCCGGCGCCTATGCCGAGCAGTACACCCTGCTTCAGATGCAGCGAGTGATCACGCCTGTGTCGCGGGAACTCGCCCTCTCCAGGCGCCTTGCCGACTCGATAGTGACCCGCGAATGGCTGCGCCAACCGGACGACCCGGCGCGTCAGGAGCGATTCCTCGCGGAGGCCGAGGGCTTCCGGCAACACTTCGCCAGCCGCTCCTATTTCATCGTCGAGCATGCCTCCGGTGACTACTATCTCGGGGACGGCTATGGACAAAACGGTGCGGCACCGCGCTACCGTCTGTCACCGGATGAGCCCGACGATGCCTGGTACTTCGACACCATGGGCAGCACCTCCACCTATGACATCAACGTCAGCGCCGACCAGGTCCTCGATCGGGCCATGGTCTGGGTCAACGTCAAGGTCATGGACAACGGCACCCTGCTGGGCCTGACCGGAGGCGGCATCGATCTGCAGCAGTTCATCAGGCGCTTCCTCGGCAACACCCCAGCCGGCATGACGCCGATGCTGATCGACTCGCGTGGCACCCTGCAGGTTCATCCCGACACGGCACGCCTGGCCCTCGGCTCGGGTCGTAACCCTGCGGAAGCCAACGACAGCCCGCGGATTCAGGCGCTGGTCGCCGAGGCCGACCGCGAACCGCTGCGCCGCGCCATGCAGGACGCCATGCGACGTCCAGGAACCGTGGTGGCCCTGGAAGCCGAACTGGAGGGAGCGCCTCGACTGCTGAGCGTGGGCTACCTGCCGGAGCTGCAGTGGCTGCTGGTCACCGCCCTGGACCTGCAGACCGCCCCGCTTCTCGAGCGCCGCTGGTTCTGGCCCATGGTGGTCGCCTTTGGCCTTCTGCTGGCACTGCTGACGGCCAGCTTCGCCTATACCACCCATCGCCTGATTCTCACTCCGCTGCAGCGGCTCAAGCTTTCCGCCCAGGCCATCGCCGGGGGCCACTACCAATCGCGGCTGCCAACGGAGCGTCGGGACGAGATCGGCGAGCTATCGCGGACCTTCGCGCATATGGCACGTCAGGTGGAAGGCTATACCCGCAACCTGGAAAGCCAGGTCCACCAGCGGACCCAGGCGCTGGAGGAGGCCCATGCGCAGATGGTATCGGCCCACCGCCAGCTCGAAGCCTCCATCCAGTACGCCAGCATCATCCAGCAGGCGATCCTGCCCGACGATGCCCTCGAACAGCACCTCCACCATCGCTACGGGGTCCTGTGGAAGCCTCGGGACGTGGTGGGCGGCGACTTCTATGTCTTTCGAGCCACCGAACGCGGCTACCTGCTGGGCATCGTCGACTGCGCCGGCCACGGCGTGCCGGGGGCCCTGATGACCATGCTTGCCCGGGCCATCATCGACCATGCCCTCGCTCGGGAGGGCGCCGACGACCCGGCGGCCCTGCTGGGCAACATCGACCGCGAGAGCCGCAAGCTGCTGCCCCAGGACCAGCTGCCCGCCTCCATTGCCACCAGCATGGACATGGGCCTGGTCTGGGTCGACCCGACCGCCGGGACCCTGACCTACGCCGGTGCCAAGATCGATCTTCACGCCAGCGACGGCGAACAACTTGAGACCCTTGCCGGCCACCGGCGCGCCCTGGGCCATCGCCGACCGGCCCGCTACGAGAACCGAGTGGCACCGCTGCGCACCGGCTGGACCTACACCCTGTGCAGCGATGGCTTTCTCGACCAGGCCGGGGGAAGAGACGGCTTTGGCTTCGGCAATCGCCGCTTCCGTGAGCTGCTGCTGGCCCAGGCCGGTCGCCCACTGGAGGAACAGATGATGGCCTTTGAAGCGGCCCTGCTCGCTCACCAGGGCGACCTCCCCCAGCGCGACGACATTACTCTCTTGGCCTTCCGTCTGGAGCCGGGGTCAGCCGACACATCTTCCCCCCAGCCACCCGAGGAGACGGGCGACGCCCGCTGAGGAGAGCCCATGGACCTGCTGAGCATGCGGGAAAGCTACCTGCGCGATCGCATCATGCTGTGCTTCAACGGCCCCATCTCGCGCAGCCTGATCGAGGAGATCGGCAAGGCGTTGCGCAACTACCTAAACACCCAGCAGGCGACGCCCTCGGCGGCCATGGATGTCTTCGCCGTCTATATCGAGATGACCCAGAACATTCGCCACTACGCCCGCCGCCACGGCTATGACGATACGCAGGCCTCGGCCACGGTGGCCGTGGCCCAGGACGCCGAGGGACGATACCTGGTCTCGGCGGGCAACCTGGTCGAATTCGCCGACGGCGAGCGCCTGGTACGCATCATCGAGGCGCTGGGCCCGCTGGATAGCGCCGAGCTCAAGGCCGCCTACAAGAAGCAGCTGCG
>PWEV01000063.1 GCA_003553625.1 Halomonas sp. | reverse complement strand
TCGAGATGGCCTGGCGGTACTCGTAAAGTTGGTAGCCTGCCAGGACCAGGGCCACCGCCAGCATCAGGGCAACGTAGGCGGCGACGGCGCGGCGGCGATAGGACTCGAGGGCGACACGCCCTCGGCTGAGTGGATTGATGGCAGACTCCTCGCCGCATAGATTTATCAGTGTTTCACGATAACAGTTTATCGCCGCTGCGCGTCTGCCTCGATCTCGACAAGATGTGAACAGTCTTTACCGGCCGGCACTTTACCGCCCAGCCAACCGTTCCAGCGGCACCGCGTCCCGGCAGCTCTCCAGCCGGTAGCCGTGCTGATAGACGCTGCGCAGCTGCCAGCCATGGCGCCCGTCGAGCTCGAGCTTGCGCCGCAGCCGACTGACATGGGTATCCACGGTGCGTGTGGTGACATCCCCGCGTATCCCCCAGATCATCTGGAGCAGCTCCTGGCGCGAGAAGAGCTCGCCGGCATGGCCGATAAACAGGCTGGCCAGCGCATACTCCCGGCCGGTGAGCGCAACCGCCTGCCCTGCCAGGGAGACGGCGCGCCGGGAAATATCGACCCGGTAGGGAGGCAGCTCCAGGGCACTCTGTCCCCGCCGGGCATCGAGACGCCGCCCCAGCGCCTGTACACGCGCCTGCAGCTCGTCGGGGCGCAGCGGCTTGGCCAGGAAGTCGTCGGCACCGCTCTGCAGCGCCTCGATCACGTCCCCCTCGGAGCGGGTCGCGGTGATCATCAGGATGGGCACCTCCCAGCCGAGCTGTCGCCGCAACTGCTGCACGAAGCTCAGCCCACTGACCTCCGGCAGGCGCCAGTCAATCACGAACAGGTCGAAGCGCTGGCGCTGCATGGCGCGCTGCAGCTCGGCCGCACTGGCAAAATCGCTCACCGTGTTCTCCAGCCGGGCCAGGCAGGTCACCAGAAAGTCCCGCTGGTCCTCGTCGTCTTCCAGAATGGCAATATGCACCCAGCTTCCCTCTTCCCTGAATCAGCTCGTCACGGGGCAAGCATGCCACCGCAGAGGGACTTCGTCACAATCTTTGACATTCGCGCCGGCCATGCCCCTTATACTGGCGTCGTTACCTACATCCCCCGACCAAGGACACGTCGATGCGAGCCACTCTTGCCGCCCTCTCTGCCTGGCTGCTGCTGACCCCCGCGGCAATGGCCCTGGAGCCGCCCTCGGCTCGCGTGCTGCTGACGGTGACGGGAGACATTGCCACGACCAATGTCGGCGACGAGGCGCACTTCGATCGCGAGATGCTGCTGGCCCTGCCCCAGCACGAGACCGTCACCGCCACCCCCTGGCACGATGGCCGGATCCGCTTCACCGGCCCCCTGGGCCGCGAGCTGATGGCCGCCGTCGGCGCTCGCGGCGACACCCTGCGCGTCACGGCCCTGAACGACTACTCGGCCAGCGTGCCGGTCGCCGACATGCTCGAGCACGATGTCATCCTGGCCATGACCATGAACGGAGAGCCACTGAGGGTGCGCGACCACGGGCCACTGTTCATCATCTACCCCTTCGACGACAGCCCCGAACTACTCAACGAAGAGGTGCTGATGCGCTCCGTCTGGCAGATCCACCGGATCGACGTGATCGGCGACTGAGCGCCGCTATCGGTATGGCATCGATCAGCAGCCTTCGCTACCGGGTCGCCACCTTCGCGGCCATCCTGCTGTTCCTCTCCGCGCTGATCACCGGAGGGGCCATCTACCATCGCCAGCAGCAGGTCGAGCACAAGATGCTCGAGAACCTGACCTGGGCCGCCTACCAGTTCGATCGCGAGGTCCGCGAGCTGCGGCTGGCGCTGCACGGCGCCTCGGTTTCGCATCCCGATGACGTCCTGCTGCGCTACGAGATCCTGTTCAGCCGCACCGGCCTCTTCCAGCAGGGCGAGATTCGCCGGGCCATGGAGGAAACAACGCTGACCGGGCCGCTGCAGGCCTCGATCCAGGGCGTTCACGACCTTGACACCCTGCTGGCGCAGATCGAGGGCGGCGAGCGCCTGCTGGACCCCCAGGCACGTCGCGAGCTCGATGAACGACTCGTTACCCTGCAGGGCATCACCTCGGCCCTGCTGATCGACACTAACGCCCATGTGGCCAGCCTGCGCAACGCCGAGCGCAACGAGTTGCTGAGCCTGTACGGCGTGGTACTGGCGCTGATCGTGCTGCTGATGGGGTCGGGCAGCGTGCTGGTGCTATCGCTGATCCGCGAGGGCCGGGAGCATGGGAGCAAGACCCGCCTGCTCGAGCGCCAGGCCCGCGAGCTCGACGAGACGGCCAGGCAGGCCGAGCAGGCCAGTCGGGCCAAGTCGGAATTCATGGCGGTGATGAGCCACGAGATCCGCACCCCGCTCAACGGGGTCGTTGGGGTGGCCGACCTGCTCGCCGACGAATCCCTGCCAGCCGGCGGCCAGCGACTGCTGGATTCGTTGAACGACAGCGTGCTGAGCCTGCAGGCGGTGATCAACGACGTGATCGACTACACCAAGTACGAATCCGGAGGGCTTGAGCTCGACCCGCAGCCCTTCGGCGTGCATCCCTTCATCTCGCAGCTGACCCGGGCCTACCAGCTGCAGAGCGAGGCGCGCGGCATCGCCTTCCATATGATCGTCGAGAGCGAGGTGCCCGACTGCCTCGAGGGAGATGCCAACCGGCTGCGCCAGGTGCTGATGAACCTGCTCAACAACGCCTTCAAGTTCACCTCGGAGGGAGCCATCAGCCTCAAGGTGCAGCTCACTGAAACGGGAGAGATGCGTTTCCTGGTGCGTGACACGGGCTGCGGGATTCCCGAGGAGCGCCGCCAGGCACTGTTCAAGCCTTTCTCCCAGGTCGACAGCTCGATCTCGCGACGCTACGGCGGCTCCGGGCTGGGGCTGGCGATCTGCGAACGGCTGGTGACCGCCATGGGGGGGCGTATCGACTTCGAGAGCCATGTCGGCCTGGGCAGCCTGTTCTGGTTCGACTTGCCGCTGGCGAGCGCCTCCCGTGGGGCGGTGGACCGGCACGCCGGCCTGGTGAACGCAGAGACTGGACGTCCCGCCCCACCGCTGCCTCGCGGGCGGATCCTGGTCGTGGAGGATCACCCCACCAACCGGGAGTTGGCCCAGGCCATGCTGGAGCGCCTTGGCCTGGAGGTGGGCCTGACGGAGAACGGCCAGGCCGCGCTGGAATGCCTGGCCAGGGAATCCTTCGACCTGGTGCTGATGGACATGCAGATGCCGGTGCTAGACGGGCTGGAGACTACCCGGCGCTGGCGCCGACAGGAATCGCCCAGCGGCCCTCGCCTGCCGATCGTCGCCATGACCGCCAATGCCATGCCCGAGGACCAGCGACGCTGCCGCGAGGCGGGAATGGACGATGTGCTCTGCAAACCCTTTACCCGCAGCGACCTCTACCGCACGCTGCGCCCGCTGCTGACTCCACACGAGGCCGAGGCTGGCCACCTGCGAGCCGACGCCCCCGCCGCCTCCTCCGGGTTCGAATCGACACAGAACCTCGAATCGTCCCCCCTGATGGACGGCGTCGCGGCCGGCGCCGGTGGCGTCCAAGACACCCCCGGACCGCTGCTCGATGCGGCCACGCTGACATCCCTGGAGACATCGCTGGGACAGGATACCCTGAGCGGCCTCATCGAGCGCTTTATCGAGCGACTGGAGGAGCGGCACTCGCGCATGGCCGAGAGCCTCACCGGTGAGGATCGCGATGAGCTCGGCGAGGCAGCCCATGCCCTCAAGGGAGCCGCCGCCTCGATGGGCTGTTCGGGCCTTGCCGATGCCGCCGCCGCCCTGGAGCGCCAGGCTTTGGAGATCGACTTGCCAGGCCTGAAGGCCCGGGTCGAGCAGCTGAACCAGCTGGCCAAGAGCACCGAGACAGCTCTCGCCGAGAGGGGTTATATCACCCGCCGTCACGCCTGATCGGCCAGGCACACCTCCTCGAGACGGTAGCCATACTGGTAGACGCTGCGCAGGCGAAGGCCGCAGCTCCCGTTCAGCCCCAGTTTTCGCCGCACCCGACTGATATGGGTATCGAGCGTGCGTGTCTGGACGTCACCCTGCAGCCCCCAGACCAGCTCGAGCAGGAGCTGGCGTGACAGCAGTCGGCCCGGGTGACTGAAGAAGAGGTTGACCAGCTGATACTCCCGCTCGGTCAACGGCACCGGATCGCCCTTTACCACCACCCCACGCGGCACCCGCGAGAGCCGATACTCGCCCAGCGCCACCGCCTTGGCGGACTGGAGTTGGGACGTGCGACGCCCTAGCGCCCTGACCCTGGCACGAAGCTCGGCCGGATTCAGCGGCTTGTGCAGGAAATCATCGGCCCCGGCCTCGAGCGCCGTGACCACGGCGTCCTCCCTCGACTCCGCGGTGATGAAGAGGATCGGCTGCTGCCAGGCATGGCCATGGCGCAAATGGCCCATCACCTCCAGGCCGCTGGCATCGGGCAGGTGCCAATCCAGGATGAGCAGGTCGAAGGGTTCGGTCTGCAGCCGGCGGTGGAGCTCGCCGGCACGCTGCATCAGCACTCGCGTGTGACTGTCCGCGCCAAGGCAACGGTCAATGAAATCCAGCTGGTCGGGATCATCCTCGAGCACCGCAATACGCATGACAAAACCTTGTACAATAGTTACATTACCAGTTTACGCTGGATGTACGCCGTCTTCACCGGGCGTAACACTTGTTGACATTGCGCCCCCCGCGGAAACACGCCACCGCTTGTTATCCTTGGGTCTCGAGGGAACCGGGGCAGCATCCGAGGGGGAATCGTCGATGCCGAACAATAATTGTACAAGGATTATCCTTCTTGCTCTTGCCTGGCTATGGCCGCTTGTCGTCACCGCCTCTTCCGGCACCGCGCCGCTGCTCACCGTCCAAAACGGCCCGGGAAGTGCCCAGCTGACGCTGGATCGTCAGGTGCTGCTGACACTGCCCCAGGCCAGCATGGAGACTCGGGTACCATGGCATGACGAACCCGTGCGCTTCGAGGGTCCGCTGCTCAGCAGTCTGATCGAGCATCTCCAGATTCGCGGCGATACCCTGGTGGTGACGGGCCTGGATGGCTACAGCACCCGGGTCTCTCTCGCCGAATCCGACGCGATGCGGGCCATGCTGGCCCATCGCGGCAACGGAAAGCCCCTGAACGTTCGTGAGTTCGGTCCGCTGCTCCTGCTCTATCCCGAGGGCCATGGGCTCTCTAGCCAGCAGCGTCTGTTCCGCACCGTCTGGCAAGTCACCCGCATCGACGTCGAGTAGGCACGGAACTCGGGATATCACCCTCAGCCCATGACGGTATTCCACTCGCGCTGGATCACCGCCAGGAAGAGATGACAGCGCTCGGCCTCCTGCTCAGCGGCCGACACAACCATCATGCCCGCGACATCGCGGATGAAGTCCTGCCCCAGCGCCCTGGCACAGGAGGACAGATGGCTCGCTGCGCGCTGCAGGCCGAGAAAGTCTCCATCCTCGATCAGCAGCCAGGCCTCATCGACAAAGCCCGCCAGGGTGTCGGCCATGAAGCCCTCGCCCTGGCCACGACTGCCGTGTCCACTCAGGCGGGATGACACTGCTGGATGAACCGTTGCATGGTGTGCCATGAGATCCCCTCCTTGTCGGGAAGCTGCCTGCCGAAGTTGCCATACCAGGCCTCGAAGCGGTCTGCATACAGCGGGCGTGAGAAGAAATACCCCTGGCCGGAGTGGCAGCCCGCCCGCTTGAGAAGGCGGCCCTGCTCCAGGGTCTCGACTCCCTCGGCGACCACGTCGAGCCCCAGCCGCCTGGCCAGTTCGACGACCATCTGGATGATCGACTCGGCCTTTTCGTCGTCGGTGCAGTCGGCCACGAACGCCCTGTCGATCTTGAGCTGAGTGAAGGGAAGACGGTAGAGCTGGAGCATCGAGGCATTGCCGGTGCCGAAATCATCGATGGCGATACTGAACCCCAGATCGCGAAGGTGCGAGAGCTGTTGAATGGCACGGTTCATGTCGCGAATGCCGCGCGTCTCGGTCAGTTCCAGCGTCAGACTCGCCGGCGTGACGTCGTGCGCGGTCAGGCGGCGCAGGAACTGTGGCAGAAAGTCGTCGGTTTCCAGCACGGCCGGCGAGAGGTTGATGGCCATGTCCAGATCGATGCCCGCCCGGCGCCAGCGATACTGCTGTGCCAGGGCCTGTTCGACCAGCTGCCAGGTCAGGGGAATGATCTGCCCGTCCTTCTCCGCCACCGAGATGAAGCGATCGGGCGGTACCAGGCCCAGCTCTGGGTCCTGCCACCGGGCCAGCGCCTCCACCCCGATCACCCGCCCCGTCGACAGACAGAACTTGGGCTGATAGGCCAGCAGGAAGTGGCTGCGCTCCAGAGCGGCACGAATATGGCCGGAACTGACCACCCGCAGTGAGGCCTTCAGCTGTTCGACGATCCGCAGCAGGGCCGGTGCATCCAGAGGCTTCTCGAGCACTCCCAGCATGTGCAGCCCATAGGCGCGACCCAGCTCCACTGCTCCCATGACACGTTCACGCTCCGCTCCGCTCAGCAGAATGATATGGGGCGTGATGGACGACGTCATCAGCAGACGAATCACGTCCAGGCCGGTCGACCGCCCCAGGCGATAGTCCAGGATCACCAGGTCGACATCGAGCCTTTCAGGGGCGTGTTCAAGCTCGCACAGGCCCTCGGCCGTATCGATATCATGGCCCTGCCTGGAGAGCAGGCTTCCGACCAGGGACCGCATGGTCGGATCGTCATCGATGATCATGCAGCGCAATGAATGCATCCTTGATTAACATGCTATTTAAAGTGTGATAGCCAGCAGTGCTGCAAGCGAACCGCCACGACAAGACGTGACATGAATTGACATTCGATGCTCCGCAGGCGAGTGATCAGTTAAAAAAATCCCGCACCGGGCGGGACAAGGGGCAGGGATCACTCGGGCAGGAGTGGTTAATGACGCATGGGGGCACGCAAGCGACGTCTCGAGTCGTGATATGAGGCCATGATATCGGCATGCAGCTGCATGATGCGACGATGAATCTCGACCTGACCGAGCTCGGGAAGTTCGACCAGGAGCCGGCCGGTCGCCTTCAGGATTACCCGCATATCGGCCTCTTCGGTGATGACCATGATTCGCGAAAGGTGCTCCGGCAACAGCGTGGGATCACGATACTCGAGATCCTGGATCATCATCCACGACCTGGCCACCAGCCTGACCTGGTGCCGAGCATGGGACACGATGGGAAGCTCGAACTCGCGGCGGGAAGCCATCGCGGGGACCTTGATACGCTTGGGGCGATCCACTACCAGCATCGGGCAGCTCTCTGATATCTGACACGGGGACAGGGACCAACGCCGCGTGGCGAAGGTGGGATGTAGCAATGTTACTCGGAAGGAACTCGTTAAGCAGCCGACGGCCGGATGTTGTGACAATGCTTTGCATTCTCACCGAGGCAGCGACTCGAGCCGGGAAGGCGACAGCCACGGGCTGCGACCCTGGCTGGCTGCCCTGGCATCAGGCAACACGAAACCCGGCGCCCGCCAGAAGGCTGGCGAGCGGCTCATCGGGCTCTACCAAGACTGCCTCCAGAGTGGCGAACTCTCGGCGCAGCGGGTAGCCCGCGCGGCAGGCGTCGAACCCCCGGGACATGCCCTGGCGGCGGCTCTCGCGCAGCAGGCTGTCATGGTCACGGCGCACGTCGTGGACGGCGCGAAGACAGAGCCGCAGCGCCTCCTCGGCGTCGAGCCCTGAGCCCAGCGCCAGCTTGAGCAGAGGCGGGGCCGGCAACAGGTCATCCAGAGTCACCCGGGAAGGCAGGCCGAGCCGCTCGCAGAGCGCCCGGTAGATCATGTGGGTACCGCGGCGCTTGCCGTCCAGACTATGGCCGGCAATGTGCGGCGTGGCGATCTCGGCGAGGTCGCGCAGGGCGCCGTCGATGGCCGGCTCGTGCTCCCAGACATCGAGCACCGCGCTGATATCGCCCTGCCCCGCCAGCCGCTGGCGCAGGGCGGCGCCATCGACACAGTCGCCGCGCCCGGCGTTGAGCAACACCGTGCCCGCCGCCAGGTCGGCGATGGCCTCTGCCCCCAGCAGGTGGTGAGTGGCATGGGGGCCTTCGCGCACCAGGGGAGTATGCAGGCAGAGCACGCCGCAGTCGTCGATCAGGGTCCCAAGATCGACGAAGCCCGGGAGATTCCGGCCTTCGACGCCCTCTTTCTCGACCCTGGGTGGGTCACAGGCCAGACACTCGATGCCCATGGCGGTCAGGCGACGCAGCAGCCGACCGCCCACGTTGCCCGCTCCCACCACGCCAACACGTCGCTCGCGAAGCTGCCAGCCCTGCCGCTCGGCCAGGGTCGAGAGGCTGCCCAGCACGTAGTCGACCACCGCTTCGGCGTTGCAACCGGGGGCGCTGGCAAAGGCGATGCCGCGCTCTTCCAGCGCGCCGAGCTCGATATGGTCGGTGCCGATGGTGCAGGTACCGACGAAGCGCAGCCGGTTGGCCTCGGCGAGCAGCGATTCATCGACACGGGTAATGGAGCGGACCACCAGGGCATCGATATCTCGCAGGGCAGCGGCCGTGATCTCGCGTCCCGGCAGACGGACCACCTCCCCCAGGTCGCGGAAGCAGAGGTCAACGGCAGGCACGTCGGCATCGACAAGGATTCGCATGGTCTCTTGTTCCCACTTCTCAGGCGATTACAATACCCTCCAACCTATCACTCCCCAACCGCCACGGGGAGCCTCTGCGTTCCAGGAGCCTTGATGATCGTCCGCTGGGAAACCGACCATGACTATGTGCTGGTGCATATCCATCAGGACATGTTCAGCGACTGGATCTTCAGCCGCGCCTGGGGGCAGATCGGCACCCAGTTCGGGGGCCTCAAGCATCAGCTGGCCGATGACCATGATCAGGCGCTGATGTGGCTGGCCGACGAGACCACCATCCAGGCCTCGCGGGGCTTTCGCAAGGTGCTGGAGGTGGAGGACAACAGCCCCGAGGGGCGCCGGGCGGTCAGCCAGCTGTCGCTGCTTGACGCACTCTAGCCTCAGCCCAGATAGCGCCGGCCGCGGCGCATCTCGGCGCCCTGAACCTCACGGGGCGTCTCCTCGCCTTCCAGCTGGCACCGCAGCGCCTCCCAGGCCGCTTCGTTGAGCCAGCCCCGTTCGGCCAGCCAGGCCGCCAGCCGCGGGGCATCGAAACCCCGGTCCAGTTCCTGCCCCTCGTCATCCGCCAGTACCGGGATGCGCACCCCGTAGCGCTCCATGAGGGCATCGTCCTCGCTGATCTCGACCCGCGCAAGCGCCACCGGCTCGTCACATAGATGGCCGAGCAGGCCCTCGAGCTGGCTGCACAGGTGGCAGCCCAGGGTGGTGTAGAGCGTCAACGGGATCATGCCATCTCCCGATGACGAATCAGGAAGACATGGTGAAGTCCCGGTTTACGTGAAAAATCCGGGTCGAAGCTCCTCGACGAGATCTCCTCCACCGCGTAGTGCTCGGACAGGTCGGCGTCCAGCTTGAAGCGGCGCTGGTTGTTGGAGAACACCAGGGTGCCGCCCGGCGCCAGGCGCGCCATGGCCAGGCGCACCAGGCGCCCATGATCACGTTGCACGTCGAGGGTCTCCTCCATCTTCTTGGAGTTGGAGAAGGTGGGCGGATCCATGAAGATCAGGTCGAACTCGTCCCCGGCGGTCTGGAGCCAGCGCAGGCAATCGTCACGCACCACCCGGTGGCGGCTGGGGTCGAGGCCGTTGAGAGTGAAGTTGTCCCGCGCCCACTCCAGGTAGGTGTTGGAGAGGTCCACGCTGACGCTGTCGCTGGCACCGGCTATCCCCTCGGCGGTGCGGGGGCCCAGCGCCGCCTGCACCGTTGCGGTGGCGGTGTAGCAGAAGAGATTGAGAAAGCGTTTGCCCGGTGCCATTTCGCCCAGCATCCGGCGCACCGGACGGTGATCCAGGAACAGGCCGGTGTCCAGATAGTCGCGCAGGTTGACCCACAGCCGGGCACGCCCCTCGCACACTTCGAAGCGCTCGCCGCTGGCACCCTGCTTCTGGTACTGGGCGCTGCCGCTCTGGCGCTCGCGACGCTTGACCACCACCCGCGCCGGGTCGATCTCGAGCACCTCCGGGATCACCCCCAGCGCCTCGAAGAGTCTCTTCTGAGCCTGGCCGACATCGATGGTCCGGGGAGCGGCATACTCCTGCACGTGCACCCGATCACCGTAGACATCGATGGCCAGGGCGTACTCCGGCATGTCGGCGTCATAGAGCCGATAGCAGCTCTCTCCGCTCTGCTTGAGCCACTTCTTCAGGCGTTTGCGATTCTTCTCCAGACGATTGGCGAACATCTGGGCCCCCTCCGAGCGGCGCGGGGCGACGCCTTCCCGGGAGCCATCCGCATCGAGCTCGGGTACCGCCATCAGCAGCAGCTTGGCCTCCAGGGGCCCGTTGAGCAGGGCATACTGCTTGTAGGCCCTCAGGCCGATGCGGTGACCGAGATCCGGATTGCCGGTGAAGACCGCCAGCCGCCAGCCGGGAAAGGCCGCCCGCACCCGTTCGCCCAGGCGTGCATAGAGGCCGACCAGCTCCGGCAGCTCACCGAGACGCTCGCCATAGGGCGGGTTGGTGATCACCAGGCCCGGCGGCGCATCGTCCAGCCCCTCGGGACGAGATAGCTCGGCAAGCCCCCCGCCGGTGAGGGTGATCAGTGCCGGGATGCCGGCGCGCATGGCGTTGGCCTTGGCAGCGGCGAGCGCCGCGGGGCTCTGATCCATCCCGTGGAATCGCGAACGGCAGCGCTTGCGGCCAATACCCGCGCGCGCCTCCGCCTCGCGTTTCAGTTCGCGCCAGACCGTCTCGTCGTGGCCGGCCCAGCCGTGAAAACCGAACCGCTCCCGGGCCAGCCCCGGTGCCACGTCGGCGGCCATCAACGCCGCCTCGATCAGCAGGGTGCCGGCGCCGCACAGCGGATCGACCAGCGGCGCCCCCTCACGGGCCAGGGCCGGCCAGCCGGCGCGCACCAGCAGCGCCGCTGCCAGGTTCTCCTTGAGCGGCGCATGGCCGACATCGCGGCGATAGCCGCGGCGGTGCAGGCTGTCCCCGGAGAGATCCACGCCGATGGTCAACCGCCCGCGATGCAGGTGGGCGTAGAGTCTCAGGTCGGGCGACGCCAGATCGATATCGGGGCGCGCCAGCCCAGCGGCCTGCAGGCGATCGACCACGCCGTCCTTGACGGTCTGGGCCCCGAAGCGGGTGTGGCGGATCGCCTCGGAGCGGCCGTGGAAGTCCACCGCCAGCGTCGACCCCGGCGGCAGATGACGGGACCAGTCGACGGCGGCTACGGCGGAGCGCAGCTGCTCGGGGGTCTCGATGCCCTCCTCCCGGGCCAGGCAGAGCACTACCCGGTTGGCCAGCCGCGACCACAGACAGGCACGATAGGCACCGGCCAGATCGGCGCGCAGTGTCAGCCCGCCCACCGTGGTCTTGCCGGGCTCGACGCCCAGGGCGGCGAGCTCTTCGGACAACAGCAGCTCGAGCCCCCGGGGGCAGGTGGCCAGGAGGTCCAGCGTGGAGTCGTTTAGTGGAGATGTCATCGAGTTGATACCGCTTGGCAGATTCTCGGGGCCCACCGTGTCAGGCAGGTGAACGGGTTGTTACAAATCGGAGGTCGACAAGCGCGTTCGAAGTGGGCTATCAATACTCTAGTAGCTACTGAAGAACGCATGCGTTTCCTGTCAACGGACTCAATATTCAACAGGGAAGTCCGTGGCATGTCAGGGCGTGGCTTGAGCCCTATGCTCAGCCTGCCAGATTGATACCTTATCAAGAGGTAATCCAATGAAACGACAGAAACGTGATCGCTTCCAGCGTGCCTACATTCATGGCTACAAGGCAGGTGTTACGGGTCGCTCTCGCGATGACTGTCCGAGTCAGGACATCAATCTTCGTGAATACTGGATGAGCGGTTGGCGTGAAGGTCGTGGGGATCAATGGTCCGGCATGACGGGGGTCTCCGGCATCCACAAGAACCCCATGGTGATGTGAACCCTTTTTCTACTCTCGTTGGTTCACAGCCCTCAATGGAGCCCGTGGCAGTCGCCACGGGCTTTTTGCATTTACTCCTGGCTTCCCCCTTCTCGGCATCCCTTCCCGCGCACGCCGCCGTCAACGACCGTCCCTTGCCTTCAGGGCCCTGGCACACTCTCCCACCAGGGCCGGGCCGCGGTAGATGAAGCCCGAATAGAGCTGCACCAGATCGGCGCCGGCATCGCGCTTGTCGAGCGCCGCCGCTCCGCTGTCGATACCGCCCACACCGATGATCGGCATCTCGGGCAGCTGGCGACGCAGCTCGCGGATCACCGCGTTGGAGGCCTCGAACACCGGACGACCGGAAAGCCCACCCGCCTCCTCCGCATGCACCAGCCCCGCCACCGCGTCGCGAGAGATCGTGGTGTTGGTGGCGATCACCGCGTCGATACCGTTGGCTGCCAGGCAGCGGGCTACCAGGCCGACCTCTTCGGCATCCATGTCCGGGGCGATCTTCACCGCCAGCGGCACCCGACGGCCTCCGTCGCGATCGAGGCGGCCCCCCTCCTCGCGCAGCGCCGAGAGCAGCGCGTCCAGCTGCTCGCCGAACTGCAGAGTACGAAGCCCCGGGGTGTTGGGCGAGGAGATGTTCACGGTGATGTAGTGGGCGTGGGCATGTACCTTCCGCAGGCAGATCAGGTAGTCGTCTACCGCCTGTTCCACCGGAGTGGTGAGGTTCTTGCCGATATTGATGCCGATCACGCCGTCGTAGCGACTCGCCATGACCTTCTCGACCAGATGATCGACACCGGCGTTATTGAAGCCCATGCGGTTGATGATGGCGCCGGCCTCGGGCAGCCGGAACATTCGCGGCCGTGGATTCCCCGGCTGGGGCTTCGGCGTCACGGTACCCACCTCGACGAAGCCGAAGCCCAGCGCCCCCAGGGCGTCGAGGTGATCGGCATTCTTGTCGAGGCCGGCAGCCAGGCCCACCCGATTGGGAAACCTGAGCCCCATCACTTCAACCGGATCCTCCACGCGACCGCCACTCAATCGGGCCGCCAGACCCAGGCGTTCGGCCAGGTCGACCCCCGTCAGCGCGACGCCGTGGGCGGTTTCGGCATCGAGGCGAAAGAGGATCTTGCGGGCAAGGGAATACATGACATCTCCGGATGTGGCAGTCGCGAGCGGCGAAGAGTATAACAGCGCCTCAGCCCCGACACGACGCCGCCCCGCTGCCCAGGAGACCCGCATGGCCGAAACCACCTCAATCCTGGAGGACCGCCTGTCGCGGATCCACAGCGCCATGGGCGAAGAACGGCTGGACGCCGTCGATGCCGTCATCGCCGACCTGGAACCCGCCGAGATCGCCCTGCTGCTGGAGTCACTGCCGCCAACATCGAGGGTCCGGCTTTGGCAGCGGGTTCCCACCGAGGTGGATGGTGAGGTACTGCTCCATGTGCACGACGAGGTGCGCGGCACCCTGCTCGAGGACATGGACCACGAAGAGATCGTGGCCGCGGCAGCGGCGCTGGACACCACCGATCTGGCGGAGATCTTCGAGGACCTGCCGCAGCAGGTTGCAGAGGACATGCTGCGCTCCATGGACGAGCTTCAGCGCACGCGACTGGAGGAAACACTCTCCTTCGAGGAGGACAGCGCGGGCCGCCTGATGCGCACGGACACCATCGCCGTGCGCGGCGACGTCAGCCTGGAGACCGTGCGACGCTTCCTGCGCTGGAAGGAGTCGGTGCCGGACAACACCTATCAGCTGATGGTAGTGGATCGCGATGGCCGCTTCGTCGGAGTCCTATCCTTGGCCCGTCTGGTCAGCCATGATCCGGAGATGGCCGTGGCCGACCTGATGGACCGAGAGGTCGACAGCATTCGCGTCGACATGAAGTCCAGCGATGTGGCCACCCTCTTCCAGACCCATGACCTGGTCACGGCGCCGGTGGTGGATGAATCCGGCCTGCTGCTGGGTCGCATCGTCATCGACGACATCGTCGATGTGATCCGCGAGAATTCCGACCAGGCGCTGATGAACATGGCGGGCCTGGACGAGGAGGAGGACCTGTTTGCCTCCATCCTGCCCAGCGCCAAACGTCGGGCGGTATGGCTGGGCATCAACCTGGTCACCGCTTTTCTGGCCGCCTGGGTCATCGGCCGCTTCGAGGACGCCCTGGACAAGATCGTCGCCCTGGCAGTGCTGATGCCGATCGTGGCCAGCATGGGGGGCATCGCCGGCAGCCAGACCCTGACACTCGCCATTCGCGGCATGGCGTTGGGACAGATCAGCCGCACCAACAGCACCTGGCTGCTGCGCAAGGAGGTGGGCATCGCCGCCATCAACGGCGTGGTGTGGTCGCTGGTGGTGGCGGTACTTGCGGTAGCTTGGTTCGGCAACGTGGCCATCGGGATCATCATCGCCGCCGCGCTGGTGATCAACATGCTGGCCGCCGGCGTTGCCGGCATCGTGATTCCCCTGATGCTCAAGCGAGCCGGCATCGACCCGGCCCTCTCCGGGTCAGTGGTGCTGACCACCGTTACCGACGTGGTGGGCTTCATGGCCTTCCTGGGCCTGGCTACCCTCTTCCTGCTGTGACGCCCTGAAGGCAGCCCTCCGCGTGAAACGACGAACCCCGCCGATCGGCGGGGTTCGTC
>PWEV01000113.1 GCA_003553625.1 Halomonas sp. | reverse complement strand
CGCCTGGTTCCGCATCGCGGCCGACGGGAGTGTTACCGGAAGCGACGGCTGCAACCAGCTGATGGGGCAGGCCAATCTGGGAGAGAACCAGCGCATCGAGTTCTCGCAGCTGGCCACTACCCGGCGCGCCTGCCCTCAGGGCGAGGACGCGGCCCGGGTGAAGGGGATGCTGGACACCGCCTACCGCTACCTGATCGACCACGACCGGCTGGTCTTCTTCGGCCCCGATCAGCGGGTGCTGGGCGGCTGGCGCAAGGCCAGCTAGGCGAACGCTCCGGTGGCATGGCAACTCGGGGCTGATCCGTCGACAGGGCTACGGGGAGGCGCTGTGAATACTTCCCTGTACGCTACCGATGCCATCCCTGGCATAGGACCTCCCCTTCGCCCTGCCCCCGGCGCCCCTCTTGACCTGGCCTATGAGGTGTCCGCGCCCTACCGGCCCGGCAGCAGCGCCTGCACCCTGACCATGCCGGCGGTGATGCCGCGGGCCATGGCCGGCCCCACCGGAGTGAGCAGGAACCAGGGCGCGATGATCAGGTTGATGGCGATGGCGCCGAAGTAGACGTCGCTGAACCAGTGGGCGCCGCTCAGGATGCGCGGGGCGCTGAGGATTACCGCGGCCACCAGGCTCACCAGCATCACCTTCAGTCCGGCGAAGCGCCACATGAAGGCGGTGAACAGGAAGAGGTTGACGCCATGGTCACCGGGGAAGCTCGAGCCTGAGCTGTCCTTGGTGGAGAAATCGACCATCTCGGTAATCAGGTTGACCTCCTGATAGACCACCGTGGGGCTGGGGTGGCTGTAGTCGATTGCCATGCGCACGCCCTGGGCCATGATCACCGCCACCAGCAGCATGGTGATGCCGGTGCCGCCCCAGCGCAGCATGCGCTGCTCACGCACCGGGTCCCGGGAGATGGCCCACAGGTAGATCGCCAGCAGAATGAACAGGCTGACCACGTCGAAGAGTCTTGCGTTGGTCGCCGCCACCAGCCCGACCCAGGCACCGTTCTCCTCGGTGAGCCAGCCGTTGGTGGTGAAGAAGACGGCGTCGTCGATCTCGGTCCAGAACCGCAGGTCTGGCGAGAGCCAGGTGAAAATCAGCAGCGCGCCCAGCAGGTTGAACAGCAGCAGGCGCCCGATGGCGAAGGAGGGGGGAGTCTGTGTCATCGTGGTGTCGCGGGTCGGTATATGTTCCGGCCCATTCTAGGCGAAGGGTTTTGGGCAGAACAGCGTTTCGTAATATTACTGCAACATGACTGCGCGCCTATGGTGTCAGTCTGACCTACCATCAACGACAGCGGCCCGCCGATGACGGGCCGCTGAGCCGTGCGGAGCGGTTGGCCTAGAGCGCGGCGATCTTGTCGCGCTGCTCTACCAGCAGCCGTTGGGCGGCCTGAAAGTCTGCCAGCTTGGCGCGCTCCTTTTCCACCACCGCCTCCGGCGCCTTGGCCACGAAGCTCTCGTTGCCGAGTTTCTTCTCGATGCCACCGATCAGCGTCTCCTGCTTCTCGATCTCGCGGGCCAGGCGCGCGAGCTCGGCATCCTTGTCGATCAGGTCGGCCATGGGCACGAGCACCTCCATCTCGCCCACCAGCTGGGTGGCGGACAGTGGTGCCGCATTCGGGTCCTCGAGCCAGTCGACGCTCTCCAGCTTGGCCAGCTTGGCCAGGAAGCGGCGGTTGGCCTCGAGGCGATCGCGGTCGGCCGTGCCGCCCTTGGTGAGCAGCACCTCCAGCGGCTTGCCCGGGGCGATATTCATCTCGGCGCGGATATTGCGCACCGCCACGATCACTCCCTTTAGCCACTCGATATCGCGCGTGGCCTGCTCGTCGATCAGAGCCTCGTCGGCCGCCGGCCAGGGCTGGGCCATGATGGAGTCGCCCTCGTCCTGGAGGGTGCCTGCCAGGGGGGCAACGCGCTGCCAGATCTCTTCGGAGATGTAGGGCATCATCGGGTGGGCCAGGCGCAGGATTGCCTCCAGCGCCCGCACCAGGGTGCGACGGGTGCCGCGCTTGGCGGAGGCCGAGGCGTCCTCGTCCCACAGCACCGGCTTGGAGAGCTCCAGGTACCAGTCGCAGTACTCGTTCCAGACGAACTCGTAGAGGGCCTGGGAGGCGTGGTCGAAGCGGAACTCCTCCATGGCCTTCGTCACCTGCACCGAGGTTTGCTGAAGGCGGGAGAGGATCCAGCGGTCGGCCAGCGACAGTTCGACCGGTTCACTCCCCAGTCCGGTGTCCTCGCCCTCGGCGTTCATCAGCACGTAGCGGGAGGCGTTCCACAGCTTGTTGCAGAAGTTGCGGTAGCCGTCCAGGCGGCCCATGTCGAACTTGATGTCGCGCCCGGTGGTGGCCTGGGAGAGGAAGGTGAAGCGCAGCGCGTCGGTGCCGTGGGGCTCGATGCCCTCGGGGAACTCGCCCCGGGTGGCCTTCTCGATCGCCCTGGCCTTCTGCGGCTGCATCAGGCTGCCGGTGCGCTTCTCGACCAGGGTCTCGAGCTCGATCCCGTCGATCAGGTCGATGGGGTCGAGCACGTTGCCCTTGGACTTGGACATCTTCTGGCCCTGGCCGTCGCGCACCAGGCCGTGGACGTAGACCTGCTTGAAGGGCACCTCGCCGGTGAACTTCAGGGTCAGCATGATCATCCGGGCGACCCAGAAGAAGATGATGTCGAAGCCGGTGACCAGAACGCTGGAGGGGTGGAAGGTCGCCAGCTCAGGGGTCTTCTCCGGCCAGCCTAGGGTGCCGAAGGTCCACAGGCCCGAGCTGAACCAGGTGTCGAGCACGTCCTCGTCCTGGGTCAGGCGCGGCACGCCCAGTTTTTCCATGGTGCTGAGGGCGTCGGGCGTCATCTCGGTGGTGCCGCCCAGCAGCTGGTTGAAGCCGCGCAGGCGCATGGCGCTGTCGAAGTCGCCCTGCTCGTGCTCGATGAAGTGGGCGAGCTCGACCAGGTAGTCGCGGGTGGCCTCCACCTCGTTGCGGGCCACGAAGACGTTGCCGTCTGCGTCGTACCAGGCGGGGATGCGGTGGCCCCACCACAGCTGGCGGGAGATGCACCAGTCCTGGAGGTCGCGCATCCAGGCGAAGTACATGTTCTCGTAGTTCTTCGGCACGAACTGGATGTCACCCTTCTCGACGGCCTCGATGGCCGGCTTGGCGAGGCTCTCCACGGCGACGAACCACTGGTCGGTGAGCAGCGGCTCGATGACGCTGCCGCTGCGGTCGCCGTAGGGCAGGGTGTTGTTGACCGTCTCGATCTGCTCGAGCAGCCCCGCGGCCTCCATGTCGGCGACGATCCGCGCCCGCGCCTCGAAGCGGTCCAAGCCGGCGTAGGCCTCGGGCAGGCTGGGGTCAATGTCGGGCAGTG
>PWEV01000198.1 GCA_003553625.1 Halomonas sp. | reverse complement strand
AGCACTGGATCGTGGTCAGCGGCACCGCCCGGGTGACCCTGGACGACGAGACCTTCCTGGTGGGCGAGAACGAGTCGACCTTCATCCCCGTGGGCCGGGTGCACTGTCTGGAGAACCCCGGGCTGATCCCCCTTGAGCTGATCGAGGTGCAGTCGGGAAGCTACCTGGGCGAGGACGACATCGTGCGCCTGGACGACCGCTACGGGCGGGAGTGACCCTCCAGTAGCGAAGACCCTCAGTAGAGCCGGAATTCGCGATGTCGGGGGTGTCCCTGCTGCTCTTCCACCACCTTGCGGTAGCGCTTGTACTCCCACTGGTACTGGGCCGGGTCCAGGGCGATGGCGGCCTCTACGCAGGCGTTGACGCCGGTGGCGGACTCGCCCTCGTCGGGGGCATAGACGCGCTCGTCGGCGGCGAGGAAGTGGAGTTCGAAGCCGCGGCCGGGAATACGCCGCGCGACGCCGGTGACGACCCGGGCCTCGGTGCGCGCCACCAGCTTGGGCAGCAGGGTGGCGGTATAGGCGGGGCGACCGTAGAAGGGCGCAAAGACGCCGCTGCCCCAGTCGGGCTCCTGGTCGGGCAGGATACCGATCGCTTCGGAGCGCTTGAGCGCCTTGAGCAGGGCGGCCACGCCGCGGGGATTGGTGGGGACCAGGCTCGCGCCCATGCGCTCGCGCCCCTGGCGGGTCACGGCGTCGAGCTCGGCGATCTTGGGCGGCTCGTACATGGCGGTGAAGGGAAAGTGGCCGGAGAGCCAGAAATTGAGCACCTCCCAGTTGCCGAAGTGGGGGGCCAGCACGATCACCCCGCGTCCCTCGGCGCGGGCTTCGTCGAGCAGCTCACGACCGTGCACGTCCAGGATCGAGGCCTCGACCCGCTCGGGGTCACCCATCCAGGCGAAGCCCAGCTCCAGCATGGTGGCGGCGGAGTGGGTCAGACTCTCTCGGGCCAGCCTGCGTCGTTCGGTCTCGTTCCGGTCGGGGTAGACCTCGCGGAGGTTGATCTCGGTGACCTCGCGCTCGCGGCGGCTGAAGCGATGCACCAGCGGGCCGGCGAGACGTGAGAGATGCCACAGGCTGGACAGCCGTCGACCGGCCAGCGCCTTCCAAAGCGCGGCGATGGCTCGGGCTCGACGGGGATGAGAGTGGGAGCGGGTCTTGGCCATATCGCATGGGTCCTTGCCTGTAGATCCTTGCCTGGAGGTTCCTGCCTAGAACAGCCAGGTGCCCACGTTGTCCGGCGCCCGCTTCTCCTGCAGGCCGCGGAAGCCCTTGACGCAGCGGACGATCAGCCACACCGCCAGGGCGATCAGCAGCGGAATGCCGATGGCCACCAGCACCAGAACGGAGGCGATGGTGGCGTAGAGGAGACCGATCCAGAAGGTACGGATCTGGTAGCGGTAGTGTTCGTCGAGCCACGCCGGACCCTTACCGCGGTAGACGTAGGCGATCACGACGCCGATCACCGAGGTGAAACCCACCACGAAGCTGAGCAGGTACAGGGCATAGACCACCATGGGCATGGTGGTATCGGGAGACTTGTTGGGTTCGATGATGACGTTGTCGTTCCGAACACCGTCATTACGGAAATCGTCGTTCATGTGTCGTCCCTGGAGATGGGCGAATGTCAGGCGCCCATGATACCGGCCGCCGGGAACAATGCCACCGGCGGCCGGACGGGCGTTTCAGTCGCCGTGGTCCTCCGCGGGACTCTCCTGGCGCTGGGGACGGCTGATCTCGATCAGGTTGCCGTCCGGGTCGCGCAGGTAGAGTGATTCCAGCATGCCGGTGGCGCCCTGGCGCGGGACCGGGCCGAGTTCGACGTCCACCTCCAGCGCCGCCAGGTGACGGGCCACTTCCTCCAGCGGCAGCAGGCTGCGCAGGCAGATGTCGATGCTGCCTGGCGTGGGCGTGGCGGCTCGAGGCTCGATGTCGGTGTCGGTCCAGTGCAGGCGCAGGGCGAGATCGCCCAGGATCAGGTCGACGCGCTCGCGGTCGCGGTAGCGCACTTCCAGTCCCAGCACCCGTGAGTAGAAGTCCACCGCCCGGGAAATGTCGGTCACGGTGATGACCAGATGGTCCAGACCTGACAGCATTCACAACTCCTTGGAAAGAATGTTCTGGCACAGAGGATACGACGATGCCGACCTGCCCGCTATGCGCATCTGGCGACACGAGCGTCTATCACCGCGATAGGCGTCGTGAGTACCATCAGTGCCACCGCTGCGCCCTGGTGTTCGTGCCGCCGGCCTTCCGGCTGGGCCCGGAAGAGGAGCGGGCGGTCTATGACCAGCACGAGAACTCGCCGGAGGATGCGGGCTATCGCCGCTTCCTCTCGCGGCTCGCCGAGCCGCTGCGCGTGAAGCTGGCACCCGGCGCCCGAGGGCTCGACTTCGGCTCGGGTCCCGGGCCGACGCTGTCGGTGATGTTCGAGGAGAGGGGGCACCCCATGGCGATCTATGACCCCTTCTACGCCCCGGATGCCAGCGTGATGATGGGCGAATACGACTTCATCACCGCCACCGAGGTGGTCGAACATCTGTTCGAGCCCGGTCGGGAGCTGGCACGTCTGTCGGGTCTGCTGCGCCCCGCTGGCTGGCTGGGACTGATGACCAAGCGGGTCACCGACCGAGAGGCGTTCACTCGCTGGCACTATATCGTCGACCCTACCCACGTGGCCTTCTTCAGCGAGGCGACCTTCCGCTGGCTGGCCGGCGAGTGGGGGATGACCGTCGAGTTTCCCGCCGCCGATGTGGTGCTGCTGCAGAAAGACCGTCCCGTTGTTCCGGATGCAGATGACACGGCGTGAGGCGTGGACCTGGGGAAGTCAATTCTCGGCGCTGGAGGTGCCCGCGGGAAAGCGATTGACTCGCCGTCAATCGAGCGTATGATTCGCGCGCTACGGTTTTCCGCTGGCCGGCCGTGGGGCCTTTTCCGGTCGGCCGGTCAGGCGAGAGTCCTCGCTTTCTGCCACCCTTCCTTTTTCCCCTATCGATGCGAGGCACGCAATGTCGCGGCAACTGCTGACCATGGCCCTGGCACCGCTGCTCGGGCTCTTTATCCTCGGCATCGGCAATGGCTTCCTGGCCACGGTGATCACCCTGCGCCTGGATGCCGCCGGCGAGTCGGCGGTGGTGATCGGTTGGGTCTCCTCGGCCTACTTCATCGGTCTGGCGCTGGGGGCCATGCTCAACGATCGCCTGCTGCTGCGCATCGGCCATATCCGTGCCTATGGCAGCTTCGCATCGTTGGTGGCGGTCACCGTGCTGCTGCAGGGGCTGGTGGATCACCCCGTGGCCTGGTTCGCGCTGCGCCTGGTTGGCGGCTGGGCCACGGTGGGGGTCTACCTGGTCATCGAGAGCTGGCTGCTTACCGCCGGCGACCAGAAGGT
>PWEV01000056.1 GCA_003553625.1 Halomonas sp. | reverse complement strand
GGTGACCGGTGACCGCCGCAACCTCCGCGGGGAGTTCAGCCAGCGCCATCACCTCGTCGAAGGGCCGGCCGAAACGCCCGATCCCCTCACGGATCACCGGCAGCACCTCACTCAGCTGCTCGGCGTTGTCGATACGAAAGCCGAGATGCGAAGAGTGAGCCTTCACCGGCTTGATCCAGAACGGATAGTCAATTTCGACGGCTTCGACGGCGTGGTCGTCGAAGGGGTCCAGTGCCTGGAAGGCAGGGACGCACTCCGGAACGGCCAAGGCCTGTTCCAGGCGGCTCCAGTACTTGTGCTCGCACTTGAGGAAAGCTTCCAGCGACGGGCCGGGCAGATCCATTTCCCGGCGCAGTACCGGCAGCAGACCGCTGGTGGGAAAATCCCAGTAGCCTACAATGGCATCCACCGTATCGGGGAAACGCTCGAGCTGAGCCAGGGCGGCGGCCGTGAGGCGCTCGAAGGGGTACTCGTCGGCATGGACCACTTCCTCGAACGACAACAGTTCATGGAAAGCGTAGTCCTCGACATGACGCAGATGCGGCAGCATCTGCTTGCTCAATTCATCATGGCCGATGATAAAGACATCCCAGCTCATATTGTCTCCTTTGGCATGCCCTTTCAGGCGATGACCATCTCAGTGCGTTCAGGGAAACCCTCTTTTCATAAAGCATGGCAGGTCACTGCAGGCGCGCCATGACCTCGGTCAGGCTGACGCGACCCTTTGCACCTTACGATTCGCGAGAGGATGGTCCAGAACCCGGTGCTGCCGTTAGACTTTCCAGTGCCTCCACCTCGACTGATCCCATCAGCCTGAATCAGGAAGGATACGCCGCATGTCCCTGAGCAAGACCCAGTCCAGCTTCTACCGCCGCCTCTACGTCGCCCACCTGGTCGCAGGGGGCACCGCCAGCGTGCCTGCGATCACCGCGGCCACCGGCATGCCACGCCGCACCGCTCAGGACACCCTGGCGGCGCTGACCGAACTGGATGTCGTCTGCGAGTTCCAGCACGACGAGGGGGAACGGCACAACATCGGCCGCTACGTGATCCGCGACTGGGGGCCCATCGACCCGCGCTGGGTGGCGGCCCATGCCGACCGCCTGAGGCGCGCCCTGGACTATCCGGAGACGGCGTGAGACGCCGCAGCAATGGCGCGGCGGCGGCGCTGCCCGGCCTGCTGCTGGCGGTGGCTCTTTCAGGCTGCGGCCAGGCGGTGCAGCAGCAGCCCGGGCCAGGCGCCGAGACCGTCCGCCTGGAGCCGGACTGGGCGGTGGTAGAGGACGGCTACCGGCTGCCGTTGCGCCACTGGCCCGCCAGGGATGAGCATGAACACGAGCCCCACGCTGTGGTGTTGGCCGTGCACGGCTTCAACGACCACGGCGGCAGCTTCGACGTCATGGCCGAGGCGCTGGCGTCCCACGGCATCGCGACCTATGCCCATGATCAGCGTGGCTTCGGCCTGACCGACCAGAGGCGGATCTGGCCCGGCCACGAGCGGCTGGTCGCCGACCTTCGCCACCTGGTCATGCTGCTTCAGTCCCGACACCCCGAGACACCCCTCTACCTGGTGGGCAAGAGCATGGGGGCCGCCGTGGTGCTGCTGGCCCTGGAACAGGAACCGCCACCGGTGGCCGGCAGCGTGCTGATTGCTCCGGCCGTGTGGGGCCTCAACGCCATGCCCTGGTACCAGCGCGCCGGCCTCTGGCTGGGGATTCGACTGATCCCCTCGGTCAGTTTCTCGTCGACGGCGGTGCGCCGACTCGGTATCGAGCCCACCGACGACCCCGAGGTCCAGCAGCGCCTGGCCAGCGACCCGCTCATGCTGCGCCGAGCCCGAGTCGACACCCTGCACGGCGTCAGCGAAACCATGGACCTGGCCCTGGAGGCCGCGCGCGACCTTCCCTCCCCATCGCTGATTCTCTACGGTGACGAGGATCAGGTGATCCCGCCCGAGGCGATATGTGCGCTGCTCGAGCGGCTGCCCGGGCAGGGCGACGGCGCCGACGGCTGGCGCCTGGCCCTCTACCCCGACGGCTACCATATGCTCACCCGCTACACACAGCGGGAGCTTACCGAGGCCGACCTCGCCGCCTGGCTGCTCGACCCCACCGCTGACCTGCCCTCCGGTCACGAGCAGACCCGAACACAGGCCAAAGGAGCGCTTTGCCACTGAGTCGTGCGAGGACGGCATCCACCGGACTTGGCATGCCTTCGGGAGAGGCGCGAGCCGAGCCTACGCCAAAGCCACTCGACCCGCTCAGATGGAAAGCCTGGAGCCGTGCCGATCGAGGCCCCAGCGCTGAGAGATGCCGTGATCTCGAGCGTTGAAAGTTGGATTGACATGTTACGAGATTGAGCAGAGTCTGAGTTGAATGAGCGTAGATAGTCACGGACACCACCCCCATGATGATGGCAACTCGGAAAAGCTGGTGAACCAGCTCGATTCCGCCATCGCGCGGCTCGCCGCCGCCAATGCCCTTGCAGAGGTCTCTCCCGTATTCGAGGTCATCGATGCGGCGCGTCCTCTCATGTTCGATACCAGAGGGCTCGAAACCCTTTACGCGCGCATTCCGGCGATCGAGGCCGCTGGTTTCTTCGGCGGGAGCGACTGGGACTACCCCCAGACGCTCGTGCCCTCGCTCGCCGTTCGTACCGTGCGTCACGGTGACCCGATCGCCACCCTGGTCGAGAGTCTCAGTCAGATTCGCCTGCTGGCCGTTGCCAAGGGCGACTACGCCCACCCATCGGTGTCGGCGGAGCACGCCAATCACTTCCTCGCGCAGGTGATGGCCATGAACCTCGATATCGTGGTCAGCGACCTGCAGGAGAGCGACCGGCTGCGACCTGACCGGCTCGGGTACGCCGTCCAGAATCTCTACCACTACCTGCTCGAGCACCTGGGCTACCAGAATCTTCTGGAGCAGCTGGTGGCAGAGGTGTGGCGCATCCTGGCGCAGCGTCCGGTCCAGGTCGATGGCGTCAAGCAGATGGTGACCCAGATCGCCGCCTGCCTGAATTCGCCGGATACCCCGGTGGGAGAAGCCAGTGAGGATGCGCGCAAGCTCGTCAATGCCGTCTTCGGACCCACCGAGGGCTGCCGCGAGGACCCCGGCTTGGAGGTCTATGTCGAGCGGCTGGCGAGCATGGACGACGCAACCCTGCTGCAGGAGGCCATCGCCTTTGCCCAGGCCATGCACAGCACCGGCCTGGTCTCGCCCTACATGCCGGGGTTTATCCGCTACCTCAGGCATCGATGGAACGCATTGATCCCCACGGCACTGGGCCTGAGTCAGACAGGGGCAGACGCCTTTCACTGCTATCCGGCACTGATTCATACGCTGATCGATGAGGCGCTGTTTCCTGAAACCAGTCAGGCCGCCTACGGCCTCGCCATGAT
>PWEV01000210.1 GCA_003553625.1 Halomonas sp. | reverse complement strand
GGGGGCTGCCTTCCCCTCCTCGGAGAGAATGGGCAACGTCGAGACCGCCTCGAGGCCCGCTACCAGGATGTCGTTGGCGGCAAGATCGGCGGCAGTCACCGGCGAAGCGTCATCCTTGGCGTCGACCCGAAAGCCCGCTTCCCGGACCGCCAGGATGGCGCGACCGGCCTGCTCGCAGAGGCCAACCAGGGTGGCGAGATCCGGCAGAGGGGTGACGGTAGTCATGGCGCAGACTCCTTGGCGGGCGTGGGTTCATTGGCCACACTGACATAACCGATTATTGACCACCATTATATGACAGTCCGTTACAGCATCAGACCAAAGGCCACCCTCGCGACACTGACGCCCACCTGCAACTAAAGTAGAATTCCGCGGCCTCTTTGCACCCGGGTGGTGCCCAACCTTGATGGAGACAAGCATGCAGAAGAGTCCCGATGCTCCCAAGAAGGCGGCAGGCCCCTCAGCCGCCGGTCGAGTCGGCCTGTGGCTCGGCCCTGCCCTGCTGTTAGCCACGCTGCTGCTGCCCCCCCCTGTTGGCATGAGTGAGGCCGCCTGGGCCTGCGTGGGCCTGGCACTGCTGATGGCCACCTGGTGGTCCACCGAGGCCGTGCCCATTCCGGTCACCTCGCTGCTGCCCATGGTGCTGATTCCCGCGCTCGGGCTCGGCACCATGAGCGAGGCAACGGGCAGCTACGCCAACCCGATCATATATCTCTTCCTGGGCGGCTTCCTGCTCGGCATCGCGATGCAGCGCTGGAACCTTCATCGCCGACTGGCACTGCACGTGCTGAAGCTGGTGGGCCATCAACCCCGTCGTCAGATCGGCGGTTTCATGATCGCCACCGGCTTCCTGAGCATGTGGGTCTCCAACACCGCCACCACCATCATGATGCTGCCCATCGGCATGTCGGTGATCAGCCTGCTCGGCGATAGCGACCCCGACGAAATCAAGCGCTACGCCACGGCCCTGCTGCTGGCCATCGCCTACTCCGCCAGCATCGGCGGCGTCGCGACCCTGATCGGCACTCCACCCAACGCCCTGCTGGCTGGCTATCTGGCCGAAGATCGCGGCATCGACATCGGCTTCGCCCAGTGGATGATGATCGGCCTGCCCATCAGCATCGCCATGATGGCCGCCGCCTGGTGGTGGCTGACCCGCGGGGGCTTCCGCCTGGAAGCCGGTGAAGACAGCGCCGGCATGGTGGGCAACGAGCTGGCCAGGCTCGGCCCCATGAGCACTGCCGAGAAGCGCGTAGCCGCGGTTTTCTCTCTGGCGGCCCTGGCCTGGGTAGTACGCCCGGTGCTCAATGACATCGGTCTGCCCTGGCTCTCGGACACCGCCATCGCCATCGCCGCCGGGGTGCTGCTGTTCCTGGTACCCAGCGGCCGAGGGGACGGCGAACGGCTGATGATCTGGGAAGAAGCCCAGAAACTGCCCTGGGGCATCCTGCTGCTGTTTGGCGGCGGGCTGGCCCTGGCCGGCACCATCACCCGGACCGGACTCGCCAACTGGATCGCCGAGCAGCTGGCCATCTTCGGCACCTTCCCGCTGCTGGCCATGATCGCCGTGGTGGTCCTGGTGATCATCTTCCTTACCGAGGTGACCTCGAATACCGCCACCGCCGCGGCATTTCTGCCGCTACTGGGGGCACTGGCCCTGTCGCTGGACATCTCGCCGCTGCTGATCACCGTGCCGGCCGCCATCGCCGCCAGCTGCGCCTTCATGATGCCGGTGGCCACGCCGCCTAACGCCATCGTCTTCGCCACAGGGCACTTGAAGATCCAGTCGATGATTCGCGCCGGTTTCGCACTCAACCTGATCAGCACCGTGCTCGTGACCCTGATGGCCTACTTCCTGCTGATCATCCTCTGGTAGCATCCTGCTGCTCCTGAAGCGGCTGCTGAAAAAGCGACGCCCGGCCAATGGCCGGGCGTCGCCCCCTGAGCTCGGCCTTACCCCCAGGGCGACCAGGCCATGGCGTAGTGGTCCAGCAGCAGCACGCCAAAGACGCCGAGGATATAGCGAATCGAAAACCAGAAGGCGGCCAGGGGGGCGCTGGCATCCTCACCGCGCCACACCTTCCAGTTCCAGAACATGAAGCGCGCATTGAGCACAACCATGCCCAGCAGGTAAACGGCCCCGCTCATGCCGATGGCGAAGGGCATCAGGGTCACCGCCACGGTGAGCCAGCCATAGAGCCACACCTGCAGCCGGGTGAAGGCTTCGCCGTGGGTCACCGGCAGCATAGGCACCCCGGCCCGGGCATACTCCTCTCGCTTGTGCAGCGCCAGCGCCCAGAAGTGGGGCGGCGTCCAGGCAAAGATGATCAGCATCAACAGCAGCGGTTCAGGACCCAGCTGGCCGGTCACCGCCGTCCAGCCCAGCAGCGGAGGCGCTGCGCCGGCCACCCCGCCGATCACGATATTCTGGGGCGTCGCGTGCTTGAGAAAGGCGGTATAGACCAGTGCATAGCCGATGAGCGAGCCGAGTGTCAGCCAGGCGGTGAGCGCATTGACCTGCCAGGCCAGCAGACCGACACCCGCCACCGAGAGCAGCGTGGCCCAGGCCAGCGCCACGGAACTGGGCATGCGACGTGCCGCCAGCGGGCGACGCGAGGTGCGCAGCATCATGGCGTCCAGGCGGCGATCGACCACGTGGTTGAAGGCCGCCGCCCCACCGGCGGCCAGCCCGATGCCCGCCAGCCCGAAAAACACGACGGCAAGCGATGGCAACACCGGACGAGCCAGCGCCATACCCACCAGGGCACACACCAGCATCACCACCACCACCCGCGGCTTGCAGAGCGTCAGCAGATCCCGCCAGCCCCAGCGGACCGACTCGAGCGGCTCGGACGCCGCCGCTGAAACTTGCGTCATCATGGCCTCAGACATGGACCCACTCCTTCTTGCTCGATTGTTGTATTGCCGACATCCCTGCCGATTCCCGCCACACCCAGGTCGCCATGGCCATGGCGATGACCAGCGCCACTGCCCCCGCAGTATGCAGCAGGGCCAGCCACAGCGGCAGCCACAGCAGCACATTGACGATGCCCAGTCCCACCTGCACGGCGAAGAGCCCCATCAGGGAACCCAGCCAGGGGCGCAGCCGGACGTCATGCCAATGCCGCACGGCCAGGGCCAGCAGCGCCAACCCCAGCGCCAGGGCGCCCAGGCGATGGCCCATCTGGATCGCCGTGCGCGCATCGGCGTGCAGCTGTCCGTGCAGGTAATTGGGTCCCACGCCCTGGGTCAGATGGAAGCCCTCGCTCCAATCCATGGCCGGCCACCACTGTCCGTTGCAGGTCGGAAAACCCTGGCAGGCGATGCCGGCATAGTTGCTGGATACCCAGCCGCCCAGGGCGATCTGCGCGGCCAGCAACACCATGGCCAGTCCCCACAGCGCCGTCAACGGACGCCGCGGGGGGGC
>PWEV01000167.1 GCA_003553625.1 Halomonas sp. | reverse complement strand
TCGGCCAACTTCATTCGATCTGATTCGTTAAAGAGCCCCACTATTCGCCTCATCAGATCGATAAATTTGACTCGAAATCCGTAATTCTCGCGACGATCGGTCAAGCCCGACAGACTGCTAGCGGTATTCTTCTCCGCAACAACAAACGGCCGGCCCCAGGGGCCGGCCGTTTGTTGTTGCGAGAGGCTGTTGCGAGATGATGTCATGCCAACCGCGGGCTCAGTCTGCCGTCGGGCTCCCCGGCTGTTCGGTCAGGCGCCCCTCATCCAGGCGCATGACCCGGTCCTGGTGGGCCGCCAGGGCCGGGTCGTGGGTCACGATCACGAAGGCGCAGGCGGAGGTGCGTGCCAGCTCATCCATCAGCGCCAGGATGCTGGCCGCAGTGTGCTGATCGAGGTTGCCGGTGGGCTCATCCATCAGCACCAGGCTCGGATCGGTGACCAGAGCGCGGGCGATGGCCACGCGCTGACGCTCGCCGCCGGAGAGCTCGCCTGGCTTGTGGTCGGCACGCTCGGCCATGCCCACCCTCTCCAGCAGCTTGCGGGCAGAGGCCTCGGCCTCCTTCTTGCGCTGCCCACGCACGATCAGCGGCAGCGCGGCGTTCTCCAGGGCGGTGAACTCGGCCAGCAGATGGTGGAACTGGTAGACAAAGCCGATACGCCGGTTGCGGAAGCGACCCAGGGCCGCGTCGCCCAGGGCCAGCAGGGACTCGCCGGCGATGCGAACCTCCCCACGGGTAGGCTGATCGAGCCCTCCCAGCAGATTGAGCAGCGTGGTCTTGCCGGAACCGGAACTGCCGACGATGGCCACTCGCTCACCCGCGTGAACGGTCAATGCCAGGCCATCGAGCACGGTGACGTCCTGGGGACCCTCACTGTAGACCCGCGTCAGGTCCAAACACTCCAGCATGATACTGCCCTGTTCCGCGCGGGCGCCCTGATCGGATTTGGCTTGCATGGTCGTTTCACTCATAGCGCAGCACCTCTGCCGGCTTGACCTTGGCCGCCCGCCAGGCCGGATAGAGGGTGGAAAGGAAGGTCAGGGCCAGCGCCGCCGCGACGATATCGCGCACGTCGGTCCAGTCGAGGCGCGAGGGCAGGTTGCTGATGAAGTAGACCCCCGCATCGAGGAACTGGATGCCGAACAGGCTCTCGACCCCGTCGATGATATTGGAGATGGTCAGGGCCAGCAGCACCCCGAGCACCACACCGACCAGGATACCGATCACACCGATGGCCAGCCCCTGGACGATGAAGATGCCCATGATCGAGCGAGGCGTGGCGCCAATGGTTCGCAGTATGGCGATATCGGCATGCTTGTCGGTGACCACCATCACCAGGGTCGACACGATGTTGAAGGCCGCCACGGCGATGATCACCGTGAGCAGCAGCCCGATCATTCGCTTCTCCATCTGGATCGCCTGGAACAGGTTGCCGTGGGAGAAGGTCCAGTCAACGCCTCGGTAACCCGGCCCCAGTTCGTTGACGATACTGCGGGTCTCCGCACTGGCCAGGAAGAGGTCGTCGAGCTCCAGGCGCAGCCCACCCACGGCGTCACCCAGGCGGGCCAGGGTCTGCATGTCCTGGATATTGGCATAGGCCAGGGCGGCATCCAGATCGGCGCCGACGCTGAACACCCCGCTCACCGTGAAGCGTTTGAGACGCGGGAAGACCCCGGCCGGGGTGATCGAGGCCTCGGGCACCAGCAGGGTCACGGTGTCCCCGACCCCGACTCCCAGCCGGCGGGCCAGGATCGAGCCCAGCACGATGTTCCACTCCCCGGGCTGCAGGTCGTCCAGCGTTCCCTGCTGCATGTGGCGACCGATGATCGAGACGCGGTCCTCCCACTCGGGGTGGATGCCGTTGACCATGGCGCCCTCGTTGCGTCCCCCCACCGAGAACATGCCCTGCTGTTCCACATAGGGAGCGGCGCCGATCACCCGCTCACGCTCCATCAGCCTTGCGGCCATGGACTCCCACTCCACCATGCCGGTGCGGGACTCGACCTTGGCGTGGGGGACCATGCCGAGGATCCGGGTGCGCAGCTCGTGGTCGAAGCCGTTCATCACCGAGAGCACCAGAATCAATACCGCGACGCCCAGCATCAGGCCCAGCATGGAGGTCAGGGAAATGAAGGAGATGAAATGGTTGCGGCGCTTGGCGCGCACATAGCGCAAACCGATCAGGAATGGCAGGCGGTCGAGCATGGAGGCGTTCCTTGTCAGCGGGCGCCCATGGTAAGGCTTTTTATCTGCCGCTGCACCGGGGCGCCCGCGCCTTGCCGCGGATTTGCACCGTAGCAGGCGAGGAAATCCACGATGTCGCCCGGGGTAAGCGGCGCCACTTGCATCGTTGCGCATTGATGCCTACATTCGCGACCTGACCCACCGATCCACCTAGCGGGGCATTCTCCGACCATGGCCAAACGCCTGCTTCCCGAATGGCACCCCCAGGATGCCGTCCAGCTCACCTGGCCCGGCCCCCAGAGCGACTGGGCGCCGCTGCTCGAGCGCATCGAGGCCACCCTGGAGGCCATGGTGGCGGCCATTGCCCGCTACCAGAGCGTGCTTGTGAGCGTCCCCGACACCGCCACACGCACTCATCTTGTCGGCCGCTTCGCCGCGCTGGGCGTTTCGGCCGAGCGCCTGCACCTGGTGGTGGCACCGTCCGACGACACCTGGACCCGGGACCACGGCCCCCTGGCCGTGGAAGAGAACGGCACACTGCGTCTGCACGACTACGTCTTCACCGGCTGGGGGGGCAAGTTTCCCGCCGCCCGCGACAACACCCTGACCCACCGCCTGGCCGATGCCGGCATCTACGCCTGCCCGGTGAGCGAGCGTGGCCTGGTGCTGGAAGGCGGCGCCCTGGAGAGCGACGGTGCCGGCACCCTGCTGACCACCGAGGCGTGCCTGCTCAACCCCAACCGCAACCCCGGCCTGGATCGTCAAGCGGTGGAAGACTGGCTCCACGAGGACTTCGGCGTGACCCGGGTGCTGTGGCTGACCCACGGCCACCTGGAGGGCGACGACACCGACAGCCACGTGGATACCCTGGCACGTTTCTGCGACCCGGCCACCATCGCCTACGTGCGCTGCGACGACGAGGCCGACCCCCACTACCCGGCGCTGGCCGCCATGGAGGCGGAGCTCAAGGCGCTGCGCCGCCGTGACGGAGAGCCCTACCGCCTGGTGCCGCTGCCCTGGCCTCGCCCCTGCTTCGACCCGGTGGACGGCCACCGCCTGCCGGCCACCTACGCCAACTTCCTGATCATCAACGGCGCGGTGCTGGTGCCCACCTACGGCGACGCCGCCGACACCCGGGCCCTCACCGCCCTGGCCGGCGCCTTCCCGGGGCGCGACATCATTCCCATCGACTGCCTGAGCGTGATTCGCCAGCACGGCAGCCTGCACTGCCTGACCATGCAGCTGCCCCAGGGCAGCCTGGC
>PWEV01000148.1 GCA_003553625.1 Halomonas sp. | reverse complement strand
GGCATCACCGAGGCGAAGGCGATCAGCCCGAAACCATCCAGCATGGGGTTGCGTCCCTGGATCGAGGTGGCGAGGCCGATGCCGAGTGCGGTGACCAGCGGGACCGTGATGGTGGAGGTGGTGACCCCGCCTGAATCATAGGCAATGCCGACGATCTCTGCCGGAGCCAGCAGGGTAAGACCCATGACCAGCGCATAGCCGGCGATGATCATCAGATGTAGGGGCCAGCCCTCCAGAATGCGCAGTACGCCAAGCGTCACGGCGCTGCCCACCGACAGGGCCACCACCATGCGCAGCTGGAACGCGAAACTCGCCTGGCTGGGCTCGGAGGTTGCGATAAGGCCGGCATCGGCGACCACGCTGGCGGCCTTGCCGGCCACGGCGATCAGCGCGGGTTCCGCCACCGTGGTGCCAAAGCCCAGGGCGAAGGCGAACAGCAGCAGCCAGGCCACGCTCCCCTTGCGGGCGAACTCCCGGGCGAGGTGTTCGCCGGCTGGAAAAAGGCCGAGCCGCAGGCCCAGGATGAACAGGGTCAGACCTGCGACCACCATCACAAGCCCGCCAAGAAGTTCGAGGAGCTCCAGGCCTTCCGGCAGGGGCTGGCGAATCACCACCAGCTGGAAGAAGGCAACCACCAACACCACCGGCGCCAGGTCGCGCAGGCTGTCGCGGGTCTGGCGCAGCAGCACCATCAGAAGTTCCATGTGATGCCCCGCCTCGCCAGGACCATGCCCGTCTCCCACCGCCACGCAACGCCGCGTTCAGTCTGCCACCATCCGGCATTGCGGGGCGAGTAGGTCGACGGCGATTCGCTGTTGCAGGGATTGGCACCTCGTCAGGCCTGTGCCCCCAGATGCTTGCGCAGGAAGTGCTGGGTGCGTTCCTGATCGGGATGGCTGAACAGGTGGTCGGGGGTGTTGGCCTCGACCACCACGCCGCCATCCATGAACATCGCCCAGTCGGAAACGTCGCGGGCAAAGGTCATCTCGTGGGTGACGATCAGCATGGTCATGTGTTCCTCGGCCAGACGCTGAAATCCTCCACGGCGGCAGTGTCGAGGTCGCCCCGCTCCAGCAGGGCGTCGATCACGGCGGCCAGCAGCGCATCGCTGCGGGTGTAGTCGACGAGATAGGCGTCCCTCATGCGTTCGGCTCCTCTGGTGTGGCCTGCTGTCCCCAGCGGTGGAGGAACAGCGCGTAGGTGGTCAGAACGTGGCGGATGGAGTCGATCTCCACGCACTCATCCACGCCGTGGATTCGCTGCGCCACCGGGCCATAGCAGGTGCCGTTTATGCCGCCCATGACGTGGAAGGCTCGCAGGTCGGTGGTACAGGTGGCGAGGTAGTGGGCCGGCGGCTCGCCCAGCAGCGCCTCGTGGCACGCCGAGAGCAGCCGGATGCCCGGGGTATCGAGGTCGACCAGGTGCCCCTCGGAGCGGAAACCATGGAAGCCGACCCGGGGTGGCGGCGTGGCGTCGTCGAGTTCGGCATGGCGAGCCATGATGGCCTCGCGTATCCGGCGCATGGCCGCGTCGGGTGTCATGCCCGGGGGAAAGCCGACGCGTCCCTCCAGGATGGCATGGGCCGGCACGCTGGAGGCCCAGTTGCCGCCCTCCACCCTGCCAATGCTGAGGTTGAAAGGGTGGGGATGGTCTTCGTAGGGTGCCGGGCGGGGCAGGGTGTTGATCTCCTCCTCCAGGGCCTTCAATGCCGGCTGGTAGAGCTGCAGGGTCTCGATGGCGTTGCGGCCCGCGGCGGTGTCGAGCACATGGGCCGGCAGGCCCTCGATCTGCATGCGGAACCACACGACGCCTACCTGGCCGCTCAGGATCTGGGCGCCGAAGGGCTCGGGGATCAGCACGAAGTCGCCGCCGTAGCCCTGGTGGAGGCAGGCCAGGGCGCCGTTGCCGGTGCACTCCTCCTCGATCACCGTCTGCAGGGTCAGCGGGAAGTCGATGTCCACCCCGGCCTGACGCACCGCGGCCACCGCCATCACCATGGCGGCGATGCCGGCCTTCATGTCGCCGGCACCGCGGCCGTAGAGCCAGCCGTCCTGCTCCCAGGGTTCCCAGGGCGGGCGGGTCCACATGTCGGTGGGCTCGGCGGGCACCACGTCCAGATGGCCGTTGAATACCAGATGCGGACCGCTGGCGCCGGGATTGAGCCGCGACACCAGGTTGTAGCGCCCGGCGCTCTCCCACGCGGTGGGGGCCCAGTGGGGGTGCTCGGCAAGGCCCGGAACGTCCAGCGGCACCCGGGTCGCCGGCAGATCCAGCCGCTCGAGCCAGGCCTCCATGGTGTCCAGCGCTCCCTGCTCCTGGCCCAGCACGCTGTAGCCGCGCACCAGGTCGCGGGTCAGTGCCAGGGTGTCGTCCATCAGCGCCTCGCAGGCGGCGACGATGCGCTTCTCGTTGGCATCCAGCATCAGAACCTCCTCAGCCGTGATTCGTCGATGAGCAGCGGAGCCTCGGTGGCCGCCTGCAGGTCGGCAGGATCGAGCCCCTCGGCGATCTCCACCACGGCAAGCCCCGCCGGGGTCAAGTCAATCACCGCCTTGTCGGTGATGATGCGCGAGACGCAGCCGCTGGCGGTGAGCGGCAGGCGGCAGCGCTCGAGGATCTTGGGATTGCCCTGCTTGTCGTTGTGGGAGCAGAGCATCACCAGCCGCCTGATCTTCTGGGCCAGCTCCATGGCCCCGCCGATGCCCGGCGAGAACTTGCCGGGTATCTTCCAGTTGGCCAGCAGGTCGGGGACGACGCCGTAGTGCTGGAAGGCGAACCAGATGCGGGTGCGGCCCACCCCGGTGAGCACCTCGTCGAGGATCATCAGGCAGCCGAACTCGTTGCACAGCGAGCGGATGCCCTTCAGGTAGCGCTCGCCCAGCAGCCGGGCGCCGGTGCTGGCGCCGCCCACCGGCTCAAGCACGAAGGCGATGATCGACTCGGGGCCGGCGGCCTCCTCGGCTTCCGAGCCGCTTGAGACGAAGAATACCTTCTCCAGGGCGCCGTCGGTGAGCTCTACGACGATATCCTGCGGCTGATGGACAATATCGAGGAGCTGCGTCACAGCGTGCTGGCACTCAAAGAGTTCGGTACCTCGCGGCTGCGGATCGCCTCGATTCCCGGCCTCTCCTTCGGCTTCGTCACCTTGCCGGTGGCCTCACGGGTGCTGGAGGTGGAACCCTGGCTGACCACCGAGGCGGTCTGCCTGCTTCCTGCGGCCCACCCCCTGGCGGGCAAGGCGCGGATCGACATCGAGGACCTTCGCGATCAGCATCTGGTGATCAGCAACCAGCCGAGCATCAGCACCAATCCGCTGCTTGAACTCATCGCCCGCCACGGCATCCAGATCGCCGGCAAGACCGAGGCCAATATCGGTACCATTTCGGCGCTGGTCGCCAACGGCGTGGGAATCACGGTGATGAACCCGGTCACCGCCCGGGACCAGCTCTCGCCTCGAGACGAGGTGGTGGTACGCCCCTTCTGCCCGGCCATCACCTTCAGCTTCGGGCTGGTCTATCGGGGCGAATGGAAACAGTCCCGCGTGCTGGCCTTCTTGCGTGACCGGGGCAAGGCACTGATGGCCGACTATCGGGACTGAGGCTCAGCCAAGAGCCAGGGGAGAGGGGACGTTGCGAGGATCCGAGCGCGGTTAGTCGCGTTCGCCGGCGGGACGCCCTCCGGTGGGGCGCAGGCTGCGCTGGCGCTGCTGAACCTGCATGGCGTCCATGCGTGACTTGAGCGCAACCTGGGTGGCCTGTAACGCCTCGGCGCGAATTTCGGCCTTGGAGGCACGCTGGGCCGCCTCCTGGGCCTGTTTCTGGGCCTCGTGGCGGGCTCGCTCCATGGCATCCACGCGCTGCTTCTGCTCGCTGCGCATCTCGGCGATATCCTGGCGCTGGCGGGCGCGCTCGGCCTGCAGTTCCTTGTGCAGCTCCGCATGCTGCTCGGTCTTTTCGCGCACCTGGGCCAGTGCGCTGTCCCGCTGGGCCTCGGCCACGGCCTGGCTGCGCTCCGCCTTGACACGAGCGGCCTCGGCGTCCCGCGCCTGACGCTCGGCGGCGAGCCGCGCCTGCACGGCCTCTTCGAGCTGCTCGCGCAGCATCTCTACCTGCTGGCGGGTCTGCAGCAGCGCCTCGCGATGGGTGCGCGCCTCGCGCTGTTCTCTCTCCAGACTCTCGCGCAGCTCGCCGAGACTCGCCTGAAGCTCATCGCGACGAGCGAGCGCCTCCTCGGCAGCGCTCTCCGCAGTGGCCACTCGCGTTTCCAGCTCGGCCAGGCGCTGCTCCATGGCTTCGCCCAGCTCTGCCAGGCTGGCAGCGTCGCTGCGGGCCTCCTCGGCCAGCTGTTCTCCCCGTGAGAGGGCGGCACTGGCGTGTCGCACGATCTCCTCTTCAAGCGCACCGATGAGTGACTCGGGCAGCCGGGGCGCGGGGGGCGTCGGCGCCGGGCGCGCGGCACGCCAGGCGCTCAGGTGACGCTGGATACGGTTGGGAGAGCCGGCGCCCAGGTGCTCACAGACACGCTGAAGGGTGGGCTCTGCCCCGCGCCCCTCGAGGTTTTCGGCCGCGGCGGCGACCTGCTCAAAGGAAATCCCCGCCGTGGGCGGTGCGGAAGGCTGTCGGCTCATGATCTCATCCCTGCGCAAGGCGCGCTGCGTTGTCATTCCGGCGAGACTACCACAGCCGAAGGGTGGCGAAGAGGCCGAGGCGAGCTTCGTGGGGTGCATGGTTCTCGCCGCTTTCCGCGGCAGCCCCCAGTCGCTAGAATGAACGACTCAGTCGCGCATTTGGCGCCGGTCCACAGCCGGGCGCCGGCACGCCGCCGACATCCGACCACCGCAAGGATTCCGCGCTGCATGAGCTATCAGGTTCTGGCCCGCAAGTGGCGGCCGCGTACCTTCCACGAGCTGGTTGGCCAGGAGCACGTACAGCGTGCCCTGGTCAACGCCCTGGATCAGGGGCGACTGCACCATGCCTACCTGTTCACCGGTACCCGCGGGGTCGGCAAGACCACCCTGGCGCGAATTCTGGCCAAGTGCCTGAACTGCACCTCCAGGGGGTACGGCGACGAGGGCATCACTTCGACTCCCTGCGGGGAGTGCGCCAGCTGCGTGGCCATCGATGAGGGGCGCTTCGTCGACCTGATCGAGGTGGACGCCGCATCGCGCACCAAGGTGGAAGACACCCGAGAGCTGCTCGACAACGTGCAGTACGCGCCGACTCAGGGCCGCTACAAGGTGTACCTCATCGATGAGGTGCACATGCTCTCCACCAGCAGTTTCAATGCGCTGCTCAAGACCCTGGAAGAACCGCCGCCCCACGTGAAGTTTCTGCTGGCCACCACGGACCCGCAGAAGCTGCCCGCCACGGTGCTGTCGCGCTGTCTGCAGTTCACCCTCAAGCACATGCCCCCGGAGCGTATCGTCGGCCACCTGGCCAAGGTGCTCGAGGCCGAGTCGGTGCCCTTCGACGAGAGTGCCCTGTGGCTACTGGGCCGCGCCGCAGAGGGCTCCATGCGCGACGCCATGAGTCTCACCGACCAGGCCATCGCCTTTGGCCAGGGACGTGTGGAGCACGCCGACGTGGCTGCCATGCTCGGCACCCTGGACCAGCGCTACGTGCTGGCGCTGGTCGAGGCCCTGGCCGAGGTGGATGCCGCCCGGGTGCTGGCCGAATTGGCAGCGCTTTCCGAGCGCGCCCCCGACTTCGCCTCCGTGCTCGACGAGCTCACCTCGGTACTGCATCGCCTGGCCATCGCCCAGATGGTGCCCGACGCCCTGGACAACGGTCACGGCGATCGCGAGGCGCTGCTTGCGCTTGCGGGGCGCTTCACTGCCGAGGACGTGCAGCTCTATTACCAGATCGGCATCCAGGGGCGCGGCGACATGGAGCATGCCCCGGACCTGCGTACCGCCCTGGAGATGACCCTGCTGCGCATGCTGGCCTTCCGCCCCCAGGGCGTGCCGAAGCCGGCCACCACGCCGCTGCCGCTGCGCGAATCGGGGCAGGGCGCGGCGAGGTCCCATGCACCCCAGACTTCGCCAGGCGCCGGCGGTGCGCCATCGACGGCAACGCCTTCCGGGGCACCCTCCGCCACCGTGGACGAGGCACCCGCGCCTGAGCCGCGTCCCGACTCCCGGGTTGCGTCCAGCCCCGAGCCGTCGGCAGAGGAGCCCGAGCCTGAGTCGTCCGAGCCCCCGAGATCCGAGGAGCCTCCGCCCTGGGAGGTCCTTACTGACCCCATCCCCGAGTCAGTGCCCAGGCCACCGGTAGAGCCCAGGCCACCGTTAGAGCCCAGGCCCGCGGCGTTACCCGAGCCCGACGCTCGGTCCCGGGCCGCCGATGTGGGGCTCGTACCGGCAGAGGCACCTGCCGGCGAATCGCCCGGTCCCGGCGCCTCGGCGTCCACCGCGGCGCCGCTCGCCGCCCCTGAGGCCGCGGTTCCTGCCGCGCGCGTGGAAGGCCTCTTCGGCCATGCCGAGTGGCTGGCCTGCTTCGAGTCGCTGGGTCTGGGCGGGTTGACCCGCAACCTGGCGGCCAACTGCGTGGTGGAGCAGGACGACGGCGAGGTGTTGCGGATGCGCCTTGATCCGTCTCTCTCCGCCATGCGGGCCGATATCCATCTCGAGCGCATACACAAAGCCCTGGTTGATCACGGCGTGGCGCGCCACCTGATCGTGGAGGAGGGGACCCTGCCCGAGGAGGTCGAGACCCCGCGCCAGCAGGCCGAACGGCTGGCGGCCGAGCGTCACGCCCAGGCCGTGGCAGCGCTGCAGCGCGATCCCAATATCCAGAAGCTCCAGCAGGCCTTCGGGGCAAGGCTGGTCGAATCCACGGTCAAGCCCGCCGACGCGCCGTCCTGACGGCGGGATGCCTGAACGGCGCGCATTCCTGAACGGCAAGAGTGCCGCGGCGTCATAGTCACACGCATCAGCGCCATACCGATTCACGTATCGTCAAACCTACCGACACAACAGAGAGGACTCACCATGTTCAAGGGCGGAATGGGCAACATCATGAAGCAGGCCCAGGAGATGCAGGAGAAGATGCAGCAGGTCCAGGAGGAGGTCGCTCGCGCCGAGGTGCACGGCGAGGCGGGTGCGGGCATGGTCAAGGTGACCATGAACGGCCGCCACGATGTCAGCAAGGTCGATATCGACCCCAGCGTCATGGAGGAGGACAAGGAACTGCTCGAGGACCTGCTGGCCGCTGCGGTGAACGACGCCGTGCGCAAGGTGGAGGCCAGCTCCAAGGCCAAGATGGAGGAGGCGACCGCCGGACTGAACCTGCCGCCCGGTTTCAAGATGCCCTTCTGATGAGTTTTTCCCCCCTCGTCGAGAAATTGATGGAGTCGTTGCGGGTGCTGCCCGGCGTTGGGCCCAAGACCGCCCAGCGCATGGCCATGCACCTGCTCGAGCGTGATCGCGACGGTGGCCGGCGTCTGGCCGGGGTGCTCGACGAAGCCATCGAGCGGGTCGGCTACTGCCGGCGCTGTCGCACCCTCACCGAGGAGGAGGTGTGCCGGCTGTGCACAAGCGCGCGGCGAGATGACACCCTGCTCTGCGTGGTGGAGTCACCCGCCGACCAGCTCGCCATCGAGGACGCCGGCGGCTTTCGTGGGCGTTACTTCGTGCTGCATGGCCATCTCTCGCCCCTTGATGGCATCGGCCCCGAGGATATCGGCCTCGACCAGCTCGAGGCGCGGGTGGTCGAGGGGGGCATCGAGGAGATGATCCTGGCCACCAACCCCACCGTGGAGGGTGAGGCCACCGCCCATTACATCGCCGCCCAGCTCGCCCCTCACGGGGTGCGCCTGTCGCGCCTCGCCTACGGTGTGCCCATGGGCGGTGAGCTCGAATACGTGGATGGCGGTACCCTGAGCCGCGCCTTCAACGGCCGCCTGCCATTCCGGGGCGACTAACTCATGTCCCGATGTTTCTGTCCCTGACGATTCCCGACCTGCCGGAAGCCCCATGCCCCTGACCCCCGAAATTCGCTGGATCGATACTCCCGAGGCGCTGGACGCCGCCTGTGCAGAGGTGGCCGGTGCCGATGTCATCGCGCTGGACACCGAGTTCTTCCGCGAGAACACCTTCTACCCGGTGCCGGCGCTGATCCAGTTCTCCACCGGGGGCCCGGCCTGGCTGGTCGACCCTCAGGCGGTGGCCTGTACCGATGCCTTTCGTCGGCTGCTGGCCGAAGGGCCGCTGAAGCTGGTCCACGCCGCCAGCGAGGACCTCGAGGTGTTCGCCGGCTGGGCCGGCGTGACACCGGCGCCTCTGGTGGATACTCAGCTGGCCCAGGGCCTGCTGGGCGAGACCCCGTCCATGGGCTACCAGAAGCTGGTGGAACACTGGACCGGCCACACCCTGCCCAAGGACGAGACCCGCTCCGACTGGCTCGCCCGCCCGCTCTCCGAGACCCAGCAGGTCTACGCGGCGCTGGACGTGATCTACCTTGTCGAGGTGTGGCAGCAGCAACGCGAGTTGCTCCAGCGCCATGGCCGCCTGGCCTGGCTGGAGGCGGACTGTGCCGAACTGGTCGCCCAGGCGGGGCGTAACGGCGAGTCCGACGCACTGTGGTACCTGCGCCAGCGGCAGCTGTGGCGCCTGACGCCGCGCCAGATCGAGGCCTACCGCCGCCTGACCACCTGGCGTGAGGGGGAGACACGGGCCCGTAACCTGCCTCGGGGATGGCTGGTTCACGACCGGGTGCTGTTCGCCATTGCCGAGGCGCTGCCGGAGAACCGTTTCGAGCTGGCCCGCATCGAGGACGTCAAGCCGAGCCTGATCAAGCGCGACGGCGACACCCTGCTGGCGCTGGTGGCCGAGGCGCGCCACCTGGACGAGGCCGAACTGCCACCGGCGCTGCCGTCGCCCATGGCGCCGGCGTTCAAGCGTGTGCTCAAGGCGCTGAAGAAGGCGGTCCACGCCGAGGCCGAGGCCCAGAGCCTGGCCCCGGAGGTGCTGCTGCGCCGCCGCGACCTGGAAGCCCTGGTGACCGCCTACCTGGAAGATGAACCGCTGCCGCTGCCGTCAGGCTGGCGAGGCGAGCAGCTGAATGCGGGTCTCATGAAGGCTCTGGAGGATCAGCCCCGATGAGCGATGATCGGATGCGCGGCGACAAGCTGCTCTGCGAGGGGTTCAAGAGCCCCCGTATGGAGGAGATGTATCTCTACGTGGACAAGCGCGAGGGGCTCACCCGGGTGCCCGAGCCTCTGCTGGAGCGTTTCGGCAAGCCGAAGCCGGCGATCACCCTGATTCTTACCCCCGGGAAGCGCATGGGCCGTGCCCAGGCCGCCGACGTCATGGCAGCGATCCGCGAGAAGGGCTTCTACCTGCAGATGCCCCCTGCCAAGGAAGAGTACCTGCTCGACCTTTACCGCACCCCCACCGAGGCCCGCTACTAGTGAGAGAACGATTCTGGGAGCAGTATCCCCTCGAGGAGCTCACCGCCGAGGAGTGGGAGGCTCTTTGCGACGGCTGTGGCCAGTGCTGCCTGCTCAAGTTCCAGGATGACGAGAGCGGCGAGCTGGCGGTGCTCAATCTGGCCTGCGAACTGCTGGATATCCACAGCTGCCGCTGCAGCGATTACGAGAACCGGCTCTCACGGGTGCCGGACTGTACGCGGCTCACCCCGGCACTGATCGACCAGTTCCGCTGGCTGCCCAAGTCTTGCGCCTATCGCCGGGTGGCGGAAGGACGCAAGCTGGCCCGCTGGCATCCGCTGCTCTCCGGTGACCCGGAGCGAGTTCACCGCAAGGGCATCAGCGTGCGCAGTTTCGCCGTGACGAGTCGCGGGGTGCCCGAGGAGCAGTACGAGGACCATATCATCGCGGTCATTCCCATCGATTGATCTTTCTGAGCACGCCGGAAAGAATCACCGCTTTTAAAAATGCTATCTGGGCGCCGTTTACACTGGTGGGAGCCACGCTCTGCGGGGCGAAGGGGATGAGGCTACAGCATCGTTCGATAGTACCGCTGGGCGCCTGCGGCGCCATTCGCCGGGCAAAGCCCAGCTCCCACCTTTGGTCTCTAGGCTTGAGGAGCACCCTAGAAACTCCCACAAGTTTCTGCAAAACACCGGTTACTTTATAGTCTCGCGGTTTTCCAGGCCCAGCGCCCAGAGGATATAGGCGTCCTGGCGGGCGCCGTCGTGCCACGCCTTGAAGCGTCCCGAGGCGCCGCCGTGGCCGGCGGCCATGTCGGTTCTCAGCAGCACGGGGCCCCGCGCGGTGCCGAGCTCCGTCAGCCGCGCATAGAGCTTGGCCGGCTCCCAGTAGGGCACCCGGGTGTCGTGCCAGCTGCCCTGCAGGAACATGGTCGGATAGGGGGCGGCGGCCAGGTTGTCCAGCGGTGAGTAGTCGCGAATGCGCCTGCGGGTGTCGGGTTCGTCCGGGTTACCCCACTCGGTGTACTCGGCGGTGGTCAGCGGCAGGTCGGGGTTCTCCATGGTGCGCAGCACGTCCACGAAGGGCACGTCGAGCACCGCCGCACTGAAGGCCTCCGGGGCCAGGTTGAGGCTGGCCCCTACCAGCAGGCCGCCGGCACTGGCGCCGTAGGCGGCAATCCGCTCGCCGTCGCTGATGCCGTGCTCCACCAGGCAGTCCCGGGCGGCGAGAAAGTCGCGAAAGCTGTTGGCCTTGTGCTCCAGCTTGCCGGCCAGGTACCAGGGCTCGCCGCGATCGCCGCCGCCACGCACGTGGGCCACGGCGAAGGCCACGCCGCGGGCCAGCAGCTCCAGGCGGGCCACGGAGAACCAGGGGTCGAGCACCTCGCCGTAGGCGCCGTAGCCGTAGAGCAGCGTCGGCAGGGGATGGCCGACCAGGTCGGCGCGCATCACCACCGAGACCGGGATGCGCGCGTTGTCGTGGGAGGTCGCCCACAGCCGCTCGCAGACGAGTGCCTCCGGCTTGAGGTCGCCGTGGATCGGCTGCTGCTTGAGCAGGGAGCGCTCGCCGCTGTCCAGATCGTGTTCGATCCAGCTCACCGGCAGCACGAAGGACTCCTCTCGCAGGCGCAGGCGGCGCTGGTCGAAGTGGGGCGCATCGCCCAGCGCCAGGCTGCATGGCGTCTCCGGCAGCGGCAGGCGCTCGTCCCGAGTGATGGCGTGGGCCTCATCGAACTCGATCACCCGCAGTCGAACCTGGGCCTCCTCATGGTCGCGCTCAGTGATCACCAGGCCCCAGGTGAAGGCGTCGACGCCCTCCAGGGTGTCTTCTTCTCGGTGGGGGATCAGCGGCTGCCACTGGTCGGCATCGGCGGCATCGATGAGGCGAGGCTCCTCGATCACATCGAGTCGGAAGTGGGTCGCACCGCGGTTGTGCAGCAGATAGAAATAGCCCGGGCGATGGTCCAGGGAGAGCTCCACACCGCTCTCCCGGGGTCGGAAGCAGCGCGGGGGGGTAGCGGGCGCCCGCGCCGGAATCAGGTAGCTCTCGCTGGTATCCTTCGAGGCGCTCTCCATGACCAGCCACTCACGGGAGCGCGTCTTGCCGAGTCCCAGCCAGAATTCCGGATCCTCCTCGCGCAGCACCAGAGTGGGCTCACTCGCCACACCCTCGTTCAGCGCCAGGCGCCAGATGCTCTCGGGACGCTGGGTGGCGTCATAGCGGGTAAAGAACAGGGTGATGTTGTCCTCCGCCCAGGTGAGCTCGGGGCCGATGTTCTCCAGCAGGCGCACTGGCTCACCATCCGGGAGGCGCACCAGGAAGAGGTCGAACGTCTCGTCACCTCGGGTATCCTCGCTCCAGGCCAGCCAGCGCTCGTCGGGCGAGAGTGCCATGTCGCCGAGCTCCAGGAAGTCGTGGTCGGCGGCGCGGACCTCGAGGTTGAGGAAGGGCGCGGCGCGGTCCGGTTTGCCGTTGGGGTGACGCCACCACACCGGATAGTCCGCCTCGGCGGCAGTCTCGCTCCAGTAGGTGTAGTGGTCCAGCGGGGTGCGCAGGCCATGAACGGCCAACTCCCGGCGCGCCAGGTGGCCGTGGTAGAGCCGCTCCACCAGGTCGTCCAGGGGGGCAAACCAGGCGGAGAACTCGGCGTTGGCCGCCTCGAGAAAGGTCGTGACCTCGGGGTCCTCGCGGTTCTCCAGCCAGTGCCACTCGGGGTCTTCCGGGCGGCGGAAGCGGGCGACCGGTGAGGCGGAGGCCTGGCTGTCGGGGCGATGCGGCGGCTGTGCTTTCATGGTGGGGGATGTACCATACTCAAGACTGTGAAAAGAGAGGTGGCAATGCCAATTACCGATTCGATGACCCTACTATGGCTGGTCTACGTTGTCCTGTCGCTGGTGGTGCTGCTGACCGGCTACCTGGGCCTGGCCTTCCTGCCGCGGCTGCTGCGGCTGCCGATCACCTGGCTGGTGGCGGGCGTGATGTGGGTGCCGACGCGCTTTCGGATGCCGCTGTTGGAAGAGGGAGAGTTCTACACCGGTCTGGCCCCGGCGGTAGTCGTGGCCCTGGTGGGCTTTCTCGAGCGTGACAGCGGCCTCATGCTGCCGGCGCTGATGTTGACCGCGGCCGGCGCGGCGGCCGGCGTGGCCTTCGGGCTGCTGCTGGCCTGGCGCGGTCGCGGGCATGACGACTATGTCGATATGGATGACAACGAAGACGATGCACCACCCACCCGGCGTGGCGGTGGCGGGCGTCGGGAGCCGGTAATCGGCTAAGGAGCCGGGCATGGCCTGGTCGTGGATGGTCAGTCGGAGAGTGCGAGGCCTGGCCGGCCTGCTGCTGGCGTGCCTGCTTTTTCTGGTGGCAGGTTCGGGAGTGGCGCAGCCGGTCGAGGAAAACCCGGATGTGCGGGTGATCATCGATGTCTCCGGCAGCATGCGGACCAACGATCCCGACCAGCTTGCCGCCAGCGCCCTGGAGTTGCTGGCCCTGCTGCTGCCCGAGGGCACCTCGGCCGGCGTCTGGACATTCGGCGAGCGGGTGGACAGCCCGCTTCCGCTAGGTGAGGTCGATGCCGCCTGGCGCGCCGAGGCCGCGGCCCTGCGCCCGGCCCTGGTGGATTATCAGCAGTACACGGACATCGAGGCGGCCGTGCGCGAGGCCGCCGAGGCGCCGGCCAACGGCTGGCGCCACCTGGTGCTGCTCACCGACGGGGTGATCGACCTGCCGCCAGCGCGTGGCGCCAAGCCGGGGGTGGACGTCGCCTCGCGTCGCACCCTGCTCCAGGAGCTGGCGCCGGCGCTGGCGGCGCGCGGGGTGGTGGTGCATGCCATTGCCTTCTCCGATGCGGCCGACCTGGCCCTGGTCGAGCGTCTCTCCCGGGCCACCGGCGGCCTGCCGGCACTGGCACAGTCTCCGGAGAGCCTCCTGAGCGCCTTCGTGGATATCGTCGAGCGTATCTTCCCCGCCGACCGGGTACCCCTGGCCGATGGGCGCTTTTCCATCGAGCCCGGCGTGGAGGCGTTCTCGGCGCTGCTCTTCCATGAATCCGACGCCGCTCCCTTGACCCTGGTGGCGCCGGACGGCACGCGTCACGACGCGCAGCATCCGCCCCATGACGGGCACTGGCAGGTGGCGCCGCTCTTCGATCTGGTGCGGGTGCCCGATCCTGCTCCCGGTGAGTGGCGCATTGAGGGCGAGGTCGGCAGCGACAGCCGCATCGGTGTGGTTGGTGCGGTGAGCCTGCAACTCGCGCCGCTGCCGGCGGTGCTTCACCCGGGGCTGGCGCTGCCACTGGAGGCCTGGCTGGCCCGTGGCGGTGAGCCCTGGCCGGGGACCCCGGAGGATCTCGCCATCAGCGCCACGCTGCTCGACGCTGCCGACACACCCCTGATAGAGATGTCGCTGGAGCGGCGGGGTGAGCGCTTCTTCGGGGAGTTCACGGTGCCGACGTTGACCGGGGCCGCCCGCCTTCGTCTCCATGCCGAGGGGCAGGGGATCGTCCGCCAGCGCTATCTGGCGGTCAATGTGCAGCCGTTGCTGGGTCTCCTGGACGATGTCGATGACGGCCTCGGGCTTGCCGGTGAGGCGGGCCTTCGCCCGCTGGGCGAGCGCTTCCACGAGGATCTCGCCACCGGCCGCGACGGTGGGGCGGTGTCCGACAGCGCCGCCGATCGCTTCAATGACTTCATCAGCGACCTGCCGACCCATGTCGCCGCCCTGTGGCGCGAAGCCGGGCCCTGGCTCGCGCGCCGTGCTGCGGCTTTCGCCGGCGACCCGCGACAGTGGGCGGTGGCGGGCCTGGTCATATTTACACTACTGATTCTGCTGGCATGGCGGCATCGACGCGTGCCGCGCAGGAGCATCCACCGTGAGGATCCGCATGTGTGAACTTCTGGGCATGAGTGCCAACGTGCCCACCGACATCTGCTTCAGTTTCACCGGCTTTCTGCATCGCGGGGGCGGCACAGGCCCCCATCGTGATGGCTGGGGGATCGCCTTCTACGAAGAGGGCGGCTATCGCGACTTTCGCGACCCCCACCCCTCGGTGCATTCCCCCATCGCACGGCTGATTACCGACTATCCGATCAAGTCGAACATCGTCATCAGCCATATTCGCCAGGCCAACGTGGGCCAGGTGCGCCTGGCCAATACCCATCCCTTCGTGCGCGAGATGTGGGGCAGTCCCTGGTGCTACGCCCACAACGGCCAGCTCGAGGGCTGGCAGGGACTGCCGCTAAGCTTCTACCGTCCGGTCGGCGACACCGACAGCGAACATGCCTTCTGCTGGCTTCTTGGGGAGCTGCGTCGCTGCTTCCCGGAGCGCCCCGATAACGATACTGCGCGTCAGGAGCTGTGGCGGCTGCTTCACAAGCTCTGTGAGCGTCTGCGTGGACTCGGGGTCTTCAACCTGCTGCTGGCCGACGGCGACTACCTCTACACCTTCTGCTCCACCAAGCTGGCCCATATCACCCGGCGAGCTCCCTTTGGGCGCGCGAGTCTGTCGGATGCCGAACTCACCGTGAACTTCGCCGAGCACACGACGACCCACGACATCGTCTCGGTGATCGCCACCGAGCCGCTCACCGACAATGAGGCCTGGGAGCGCATGTGCCCCGGGGAGCTGCTGGTGTGGCGTGACGGCGTGATCC
>PWEV01000295.1 GCA_003553625.1 Halomonas sp. | reverse complement strand
CGGCAGTCGCATCCATCGTCGGGACCGTGGGGACACCAGGCGATATGCGCGACCTTGCCTCCGGCCTCAGCCACCAGGCGTCTCAGTTCGTCGTGGATACTGTTCAGGGTGGCTTCGTCATAGTATCCACGTGCGATACCGGACTGGTTAGTGGCCACTGCGACCGTCCAGCCTGCCTGACTCAGTTTGGCGATTGACTGAATGGCGGCAGGGTAGGGGATCCACTCGGCCAGAGATTTGACGTAGTCGTCGGAGTCGAGATTGATGACGCCGTCTCGGTCGAGGATCACCAGGCGGTCAGGGGAAGGCATCCAGTCGGCTCCTTGTCATGTCGATAGGGAGAGGAGTGTTTCACGTGGAACACTGCCTGCCAAGCGGATGGGTGAGTGTTCCACGTGAAACACCGACGAAGAGCAGGCATGAAAAAGGCCGACAGCCTTATGGCTGTCGGCCTTCAAAGGCGCCAGCCTTGTGAATCTACTGCTGCAGCTGAGCGATGTCGGCGACCTCGAGGAAGAGGGCGCGCAGCCTCGCCAACAACGCCAGACGGTTAGCACGAATGACCGGATCCTCGGCCATCACCATCACCTTGTCAAAGAAGGCGTCAACCGGCTCCCGCAAGGCGGCCAGGGTGTCCAGTGCCTCCGCGTAGCGACCCTCGGCGAACAGCGGCATGACCCGCTCACGCTGGTCGCTGACCGCATCGTGTAGAGCCTGTTCGGCGGGTTCATGCAAAAGGTTGGGATCGACCCGATGACCCACGTCGCCTCCCTGCTTGGCGAGAATATTGGAGACTCGCTTGTTGGCCGCAGCCAGAGCGGCAGCTTCCTCGCGACCGGCGAACGCCTGAACGGCTCGCAGGCGTCGGGCGAAATCCAGCGGGCGGGTCACCGGGCGGGCACGCACCGCCAGGTAGGACTCGGCGGCGATACCTTCGTCCTGGCCCCAGGCGCGGAAGCGGTCGAGCATATAGTCGAGCACCTCGTCCACCAGATCCTCGGCGTAGGGCAGCTCCTGGTGCTGGGCCGCGGCCAGCTCGAGCAGTTCGCGGAGGTCCAGGTCCAGTTCGCCCTTTATCAGGATGTTGAGAACACCGATGGCGGCGCGACGCAGGGCGAAGGGGTCCTTGGTGCCGGTCGGTCGGGCGCCGATGCCGAAGATGCCGGTCAGGGTGTCAAGGCGGTCGGCCAGGGCCAGAGCCAGTCCGGTCCGACTGTGAGGAATGGCATCCGAGGCGAAGCGAGGTAGGTACTGCTCTTCGAGGGCCTGGGCCACCTCGGTAGCCTCGCCGTCGTGCTCGGCATAGTAGCGGCCCATGATTCCCTGAAGCTCGGGGAATTCCTGCACCATTTCGGTGATCAGGTCGCACTTGGCCAGTTCCGCGGCCCGGCGAGCGTGGGCCACATCGCCTTCGATGCGGCCGGCGATGAAGGCGGCTACGGCGGCGCTGCGGTGCGCCTTGTCGGCAAGGGTGCCGAGCTGTTTCTGGAACACCACCCCGGAAAGCTCATGGATACGGGAGTCGAGCGGACGCTTTCTGTCGGTGTCATAGAAGAAGGCGGCGTCTGCCAGGCGTGGGCGAATCACCTTCTCGTTGCCCTCGATCACTTGCTGAGGATCGGTACTGTCGATGTTGGCAATGGTGATGAACAACGGCTTGAGGTGACCCTCCTCGTCGATCAGATGAAAGTATTTCTGGTTGGCCTTCATGGAGGAAACCAGGCACTCGGCCGGCACTTCCAGGAAGCGTTCGTCGAAACTGCCGGCCAGGGCTACCGGCCACTCCACCAGGCCGCTCACCTCGACCAGCAGCGTCTCGTCGATTACCGCGGTGGCTTCCTGAACCTCGGCTTCTGAAAGCACCTGTTCGCGAATGCGTTCGCGACGCTGGTTGCGATCGGCCAGCACCCAGGCCTGCTCCAGCTCGGCGAGGTAACCGTCGGCCTGGGTCAGTTCGATGGCCTGGGGGGCGTGGAACCGGTGGCCGAAGGTGGTGCGGCCGGCCTTGAGCCCCAGCGCCTCTGCCTCGACGACGTCACTGCCGTAGAGCATTACCAACCAGTGGACCGGACGGGAGAATTCCACCCGGGAAGCACCCCAGCGCATGTTCTTGGGGACCGGCAGGGCGGTGATGGCCTTCTGCAGGATGCCCGGCAGCAGGTCGGTGGTGGCTTCGCCGCGTTCCCGTTCGCGGTAGCCGAGCCAGGTACCCTTGTCGGTCTCCAGGTGAATCAGCTCGCTGACACCGACACCGCAGGAGCGGGCGAAGCCTTCGGCAGCCCTGGTGGGCTGGCCATCCTTGAAGGCGGCGGCCAGTGCTGGGCCTCGTTTTTCCACCTCGCGGTCGGGCTGGCTATCGGCCAGTGAGACGATCTGCACCGCCAGGCGACGGGGTGTGGCATAGGCGAGCACTTCGCCATGGGACACCTCGGCGTCGGCCAGGCCGCGGTGTATGCCGGCGGCAAGAGCATCGGAGAGAGCATCAATGGCGCCGGGTGGAAGCTCTTCGACGCCCAGTTCGATCAGTAGGGTATTGGCGGCCATGCTCAAGCGTCTCCCTGTTCAAGCAGTTCGCGGCGCAGGGCCTCGGGGGCCAGCGGGAAACCCGCGGCCTTGCGTGATTCGAAGTAGGCATTGGCCACGTCACGGGCCATGGTGCGTACGCGCAGGATGAAGCGCTGACGTTCGGTGACGGAGATGGCGTGGCGTGCATCGAGTAGATTGAAGGTGTGGGATGCCTTGAGCACCTGCTCGTAAGCGGGCAGCGGCAGGTCGGCCTCGAGCAGTCGGGTGCAGTCGCGCTCCTGCTGGTCGAAGGCGCCAAACAGGAAGTCGATGTCCGCATGCTCGAAGTTGTAGGCTGACTGCTCCCGCTCGTTCTGCAGGTAGACGTCGCCGTAGGTGACCCTCGAGCCGTCCGGTGCCACGGTCCATACCAGGTCGTAGACGCTATCCACGTCCTGCAGGTACATGGCGATACGCTCCAGCCCGTAGGTAAGTTCCCCGGTGACCGGATAGCACTCGATGCCGCCGGCCTGCTGAAAATAGGTAAACTGGGTCACCTCCATGCCGTTGAGCCAGATCTCCCAGCCCAGGCCCCAGGCGCCGAGGGTGGGGGATTCCCAATTGTCCTCGACGAAGCGGATGTCATGCACCAGCGGGTCTAGGCCGAGTCGCTCCAGTGAACCGAGATAGAGCGCCTGGAAATCGGTGGGGGAGGGTTTCATCACCACCTGGAACTGGTAGTAGTGCTGCAGGCGGTTGGGGTTCTCGCCGTAGCGGCCGTCGGTGGGACGCCTGGAGGGCTGCACATAGGCCGCGTTCCAGGTCTCGGGGCCGATGGCACGCAGAAAGGTGGCCGGATGGAAGGTGCCGGCACCGACTTCCATGTCGAGGGGCTGCAGGATCACGCAGCCCTGTTCGGCCCAGTACTGCTGCAGAGCCAGGATCAACCCCTGAAAGGT
>PWEV01000084.1 GCA_003553625.1 Halomonas sp. | reverse complement strand
GGAAACCGCCATGCTGGAATTTCGCCAGGTCCACAAGGCCTATGCCACGCCCCAGGGGCCGCTGACGGTGCTCGCCGGCATCGACCTGACGCTGGCCCCCGGCGAGAGCCTGGCGCTGATGGGCGAGTCGGGCAGCGGCAAGTCGACGCTTCTGCACCTGGCCGCGGGGCTCGACCTGCCCGATGCCGGCGAGGTGCGCCTGGCCGGCCGGGTCATCTCGTCGCTGCGCGAGCCCGAGCGGGCCCGGCTGCGCCGCGAGGCGGTGGGGCTGGTGTTCCAGCAGTTCCACCTGGTGCCGAGCCTCTCGGTGCTCGATAACCTGCGCCTGCAGGCAAGGCTGGCCGGCGCGGAGGACCCGGACTGGTCGGCTGAGCTGATCCGCCGGCTGGGCCTTGCAGGAATGGAGCGGCGCTACCCGGAGCAGCTCTCCGGCGGCCAGCAGCAGCGCCTGGCCATCGGCCGCGCCCTGGCACCGCGACCGGCCCTGCTGCTGGCCGATGAGCCCACCGGCAATCTGGACGAGGCCACCGCCGGCGAGGTACTCGAGCTGCTCCTCGGCCTGGTGCGCCAGACCGGCTGCACCCTGCTGATGGTGACCCACAGCCCCCAGGTAGCCGCTCCCCTGGATCGCCGCCTGCTGCTCTCCCGGGGCCGGCTCGCGCCGCATGACGCCGCAGAGGCAAGTGACTGATGCGCGTGGTACTGATTACCCTGCTCTCCCATTACCGACGCCACCCCGGCCAGCTGGTGATGCTGCTGCTGGGCCTCTGGGTGGCCAGCGCCCTGTGGAGCGGGGTCCAGGCGATCAACGCCTCGGCCCGGGACAGCTACGCCCGGGCCGAGTCGCTCTTCTCCACCGGCCTGGACCGCCTGGAGCGCCGCGACGGCGAGGCGCTGACCCGGGACGACTTCCTGGCCCTGCGCCTGGCGGGGGTGCCGGTCTCGCCGCTGCTGGAGGGCAGCCTGGAGGCGCCGGATGGTACCCGGCTGACGGTGATAGGCATCGACCCGCTCACCCTGCCCGGCGATAGCGGTCTCGCCACGACGGGAAGTGCCGGTGACCTTACCGGCTTTCTCTCTCCCCCCTGGCAGACCCAGCTGCCGCCGGACCTACTGGACACCTTCGGCCTGAGCAGGACCGATGCCCAGGGCGCCACCCCGCGCCTGGCCGACGGGCGCTCCCTGCCGCCGCTGACCCTGGCTCCGTCCCTGCCGCCGGATACCCTGGTGATGGATATCGCCGCCGCGGCCGAGCTGCTGGAGAGCGGCGAGGGAATCTCGCGACTGGTCGCCCGCCCCGGGGCCCTTGGCGAGGCGCCGCCAGGGCTGACCCTGACCCGCGCCGACGTGCTGGTGTCGCCGGGCCAGCTCACCGAGAGCTTCCACCTCAACCTCACCGCCCTGGCCCTGCTGGCGCTGGTGGTGGGGCTGTTCATCGTCCAGGCGGCGCTAGGCCTGGCCCTGGAGCAGCGCCTGGGGATGCTGCGAACCCTGCGCGCCCTGGGGGTCTCCGGCCGCGCCCTGGTGGCGGCGCTGGCGCTGGAGCTGCTGCTGCTCGGGGTGTTCGGTGCCCTGGCCGGCATCGCCGGCGGGGTGTGGCTGGCACGGGCGCTGCTGCCCGACGTGGCCGCCACCCTGGGCAGCCTCTATGGCGCCGGGGTGGGCGCCGAGCTGAGCCTGCCCTGGCACTACTGGGCCGGCGGCGTGGCGGTCACCCTGGGCGGCCTGCTGCTGGCCGGCAGCGGCGTGCTGTGGCGGGCGGCGCGGCTCAGCGTGCTGGGGCTGGGACAGGCCCAGGCATGGCGTGCGGGGTTCCGGCGCCAGCTGAGGATGATGGCCGCCGCGGGAGGCGTGGCAGCCCTTGCGGGCCTGGGGCTGGCGGCCTGGCTGTCCCGACTCCCGCCGGGCGAGGGTCTGGTGGCAGGCTTCGGCCTGGTGGCGGCCCTGCTGCTGGCCAGCGCCCTGTGGCTGCCGCCGCTGCTGGGCGTCACTCTGGCCGGCCTGACCCACCTGGCAAGGCGCCGCCCCCTGGCCCAGTGGGCCCTGGCCGACCTGCAGCTGCAGCTGCCGCGACTGTCGCTGGCCATGATGGCGCTGCTGGTCGCGCTCTCCGCCAACCTGGGGGTGAGCAGCATGGTGGGCGGATTTCGCCTGACCTTCCTGGAGTGGCTGGACCAGCGCCTGGTGGCCGACCTCTATTTGCGCCCGCCGGCGGAGCAGTTCGCGGTGATCGACGACTGGCTGGCCGAACGCCCGGAGGTGGCCGAGCGCCTCGCCACCCGGCGCAGCGAGACCCGCCTGCTGGCCATCGAACCCGAGGGCACCGGGTTGGGCGATGCAGTGGCAGGCCACATTCGGGAGCGCCACCTGCCGGTGGGCCTCTACGGCATTACCCCCGGCGAGACATTGACCTCGCGCTGGCCGCTGGCCGCCACCCGGGACGGCCGTGAGGCGGCCTGGGCGGCGTTTAGCGACGGCGCGGCCTTCGTCAACGAGCAGCTCGCGGTGGCCGAGGGCATCAAACCGGGGGACCGGCTGCGCCTGGAGGCGCCGGGCGGGGAGGCCCGCCTGCACGTGGCGGCGATCTACCCGGACTACGGCAATCCCCGTGGGGAGGTGCTCCTGACCGCACCGCACCTGGCCGACCGCTTCGGGGCGCCGCCCGGCTCGCTGGGCATCGTGCTGGCCGAAGGGGCCGACGGCGCAGCCCTGGCCGTTGAGCTGGCCGACGCCTTTGCCCTCGGCCGGGACAGCGTGCAGGATCAGCGCGGAGTGAAGCGCATCGCCACCGACATCTTCGAGCGGACTTTCACCATCACCCGCGCGCTCAACGCCCTGACCCTGGGCGTGGCGGCCCTGGCGCTGCTGGCCAGCCTGCTCGCCCAGGCCGGGGAGCGTCGCCGCCGGCTGGCACCGCTGTGGGCGCTGGGCGTGCCCCGGATGCGGCTGGGCCAGCTGCAGCTCGCCCAGCTGGGCGGCGTGGCACTGACCACCGGCCTGCTGGCGATTCCGCTGGGCATTGCCATCACCTGGGGGCTGGTGGCGGTGATCAACGTGGCGGCCTTCGGCTGGCGCCTGCCGCTGCATCTCTTCCCCGGGGAGATCGCCCTGACCCTGGCCACCGCCGTGGGCGTGGCGCTTGCCGCCGCGGCGCTGCCGGTGCTGCGCCTGTGGCGCACGCCGCCCCGGGCCCTGCTGGCCGAGGAGGCTTCCTGATGCGCCGTGCTCCCCTTCGCTCCCATCTCTTCACCGCCCTGCTGGCTCCCATACTCCTGCTGACGCTGGCCGGCTGTGAGGACACGCCGCCCGAAGGCACGGGGGCAGGCTTCGCCGGCCTGGGAGAGAGCGCCGAAGGCTTCGCCCAGGCGCGCCCCGGCACGCCGCTGCGCTTTCCGGAAGACCACGGCGCCCATCCGGACTACCGCATCGAGTGGTGGTACCTCACCGCCAACCTGGAGGACGACACCGGC
>PWEV01000096.1 GCA_003553625.1 Halomonas sp. | reverse complement strand
GTGTTGGTGCCGCCGTGGGCGTTCATGTGATCGCCCCGGGTCAGGATCACGTGGTCACCGGAGGCGGCGATGCCCTTCTCCATCAGCAGCGACAGCGCCCGGTCGTTGAGCTCGAGAGGCGTCATGTCGCCGGTATCGAAGGGCAGCGAGACCACCCCGCGGTAGAGCGCCATGCGCCGCTGTGCCACCGGGCTGTGTGCCAGGCCGACGATGGGCAGCCCCGAACTGATGCGCGAGGCGATCAGCGGCGTGTAGCCGGTGGAGGTCATGCAGGCGATGGCGGCCACGCCCGACAGATGGTTGGCGGCATACATGGCGGAGAGCGCGATGGTCTCGTCGATCCGCGAGAAGCCCTCGTGGATGCGGTGGCCGGACTCCTGGGCGATCTTCTCGCGCTCGGCGCCCAGGCAGACCCGGTCCATGGCCTCGATGGTTTCCACCGGGAAGTCACCGGCGGCGGTCTCGGCGGAGAGCATCACCGCGTCGGTGCCGTCGAGCACCGCGTTGGCCACGTCGAACACCTCGGCCCGGGTGGGCAGGGGCGACTCGATCATCGACTCCATCATCTGGGTGGCGGTGATCACCGCGCGGTTCAGCGTGCGGGCGCGCTTGATGATGCGCTTCTGCATGCCGATCAGCTTGGCATCGCCGATCTCCACGCCGAGATCGCCGCGGGCCACCATCACCGCCTCGCAGGCCTCGATGATGCCGTCCAGGGTGGCCTCATCGGCCACCGCCTCGGCGCGCTCCAGCTTGGCCACCAGGCCGATCTCGGCCCCGGCCTCGCCGAGCAGCGCGCGGGCCTCCTGCATGTCGGCGGCGCTGCGCGGAAACGACACTGCCAGGTAGTCGACGCCGATCTCGACGGCGGTGGTGAGGTCCGCGCGGTCCTTGTCGGTGAGTGCCGGCGCCGAGAGGCCGCCGCCCTGCTTGTTGATGCCCTTGTTGTTGGAGAGCTTGCCGCCCACCACCACGCGGGTGTGGATCTCGCGGCCCTCGATGGCGGTGACATCGAGCACCACGCGGCCATCGTCGAGCAGCAGGCGATCGCCCGGTGCAACGTCGTCGATCAGCTGCTGATAGTCGCAGCCGACCCGGGAGGCATCGCCGATATGGCCGTCGAGTGCCATGTCGAGCACGAAGGGGGCGCCTTCGGTCAGCTCGACGGCACCCTCGCTGAAGCGGGCGATGCGGATCTTGGGGCCCTGCAGATCGCCGAGTGCGGCGACGCTTCTGCCCAGACGGTCGGCGATCTCGCGGACCCGCACCAGGCGCTGGCGATGGTCGTCGGGGCTGCCGTGGGAGAAGTTGAGGCGGACCACGTCAACGCCGGCCGCGAGCATCGCCTCCAGCACGCCCTCGCGGTCGCTGGCCGGACCGAGGGTGGCGACGATCTTGGTGCGGCGAATCGGGTCATGGATAGGAGCGTGGGGGGGAAGCGTCATGGTGTCCTCGGCAAAGCCAGAATGGCACGGAAATCGTTGACGTGGGCGCGCCCGGCCGGCCTGGATCAGCCAACCGTGCGCCTAAAGGAAGTATACGCGCCATAGCGTGACAGGTGATCGCAAGGGGCCAGGCCAATGCACCGGTCAAAGGATGATGCGCAAGGGCATCGGAAACTCGTCGCAGTTGTGACCTTCACCGCCGCGGTCGACCACCAGGAATTCCCCTTGCCGCTCGAGCACCGACTGGATGGCGTGCCAGGTGCCGGCGCGGTAGTTGACCCCCTGGCGGCCGTCGGTGACGAAGGCGCGCACCTCAGCGGGGTCGATGGTCTCGCCCGGCGGCGCCACGACGATCAGGAAGCGCTCCTCGTGCAGCGGCATAAAGGCCTGGCTGCCCAGGGGGTGGCGCTCCAGGAAGTCGAGCTCCAAAGGGAGCGTCACCGGCTGGCTGACAAAGATACTGATCAGCGTCCGCGCGCCCTCCCCCAGGGTCTCAACCGTCGCCAGGTCGTGGTGGCGCCGGGTGCGACCGGCGTTGATGGGAAACCACGCCGACGCCCGGGCGTCGATCACCTCGCCGAAGGGGGCGAAGGACTCGGCGGTCAGCGGCTCGGCTTTCAGTTCCAGCATGTGCTTGTATCTCCGACGTTCGATGCGAGAGGCACCGGGGACAGGCCTGGAGGGGGTCCTATGCCAGGGATGGCATCGGTAGCGCCCAGGGATGGGTTCACAGCGCCCCCGAACAGGCCTGTCGCCGGATCAGCCGCGAGCCCCGCCAACGCAACTCGCGAGTCTCGGGCAGACGCCTGAATGCTCAGCGGCCACCCAGGCGCAGCCTGGGATGGCGGTTAACGTCCTTGTAGAGCAGATAGCGGAAGGGCCCCGGGCCGCCGGCGTAGCAGGCCTGGGGGCAGAAGGCGCGCAGCCACATGAAGTCGCCCGCCTCCACCTCCACCCAGTCCTGATTGAGGTGGTAGACCGCCTTGCCCTCCAGCACGTAGAGGCCGTGCTCCATGACGTGGGTCTCGTCGAAGGGGATCACCGCGCCGGGCTGGAAGGTGACGATATTGACGTGCATGTCGTGGCGCACGTCGTTCGGGTCGACGAAGCGGGTGGTGGCCCAGCGCCCCTCGGTGCCCGGCATGGGGTTGGGCTCTAGGTCGTTCTCGTTGGTGACGAAGGCCTCGGGCACCTCGATGCCCTCGACCCGCTCATAGGCCTTGCGCACCCAGTGGAAGCGCACCGGGGCGTCGGCCTCGTTCTTCACCTGCCAGTCGCTGCCCGGCGGGATAAAGGCGTAGCCGCCCGGTGTCATGCGGTGGCGCTCGCCGGCCAGCGTCAGGGAGAGCTCCCCCTCCACCACGAAGAGCACTCCCTCGGCCTCGGGGTCGAGCTCGGGCTTCTCGCTGCCGCCGCCGGGGGCGACCTCCATGATGAACTGGGAGAAGGTCTCGGCGAAGCCGGAGAGCGGGCGCGCCAGCACCCACAGCCGGGTGCCCTCCCAGAACGGCAGGTTGCTGGTGACGATATCGCCGAAGACCCCCTTGGGGATCACCGCATAGGCCTCGGTGAACACCGCCCGGTCGGAGAGCAGCTGGGTCTGGGGCGGATGGCCGCCGGTGGGAGCGTAGTAGGTACGTGGTTTCATGGGGTGTCCTGAGTGACTCTGGGTCGAAGCCCGGGTTGGTACGAGCGACCCGCAAGGGTCGGGGCGAGAGGCGCCGGGGACAGCTCTGGAGGGGGTCCTATGCCAGGGATGGCATCGGTAGCGCCCAGGGAGGGGTTCACAGCGCCCCCGGTCAGAGCTGTTGCCGGATCAGCCTCGAGCAGTTCAGCGCGGCATGGACTCAGCGCGCCGGTGCCGGATGATGCTCCATCCAGTGGCGGGCGATATCCACCCGGCGCGCCACCCAGACCCGGTCATGGGCCTCGATATGGTCCAGGAAGCGCTGCAGGGCGCGAAAGCGGCCCGGGCGCCCCAGCAGGCGGCAGTGCATGCCGATGGAGAGCATCTTGGGCGACTCCTC
>PWEV01000181.1 GCA_003553625.1 Halomonas sp. | reverse complement strand
CGATCGTCGCCGGTCATCAGCAGCCGCGGCGCCTCGAGCACTACCCGCTGCTCACGGCCATGCAGCACCAGGCGCAGATCCTCGACCCAGGCGCGCTGGCGCAGCAGCACCCCGACCCAGAAGTCGAGACGCTCCAGATCGAGTTCGCCGGTAGGCTGGAGTTCGGGGGGCAGTTCGGCCGGATCGGGCCAGTGCCAGACACCCTCGGGGGTCTGGTAGAGGTGCAGCGTCACCCCGCTGAGCCGCGCGTCCTCCACCACCGGCACCCCGGCGCGCAGAGTGGCCAGGGTGTCCAGGCGCAGGTAGCCACCCTCTACCTCCAGCAGCGGCACCCCACGTTCATGGGTACGGATGCTCAATGCGTCCAGGGAGACCATCGGGTCGAGGCCGGCCAGGCGGGTGTCCAGCTCGGCGATGCGCACCTCGGCGCCGAAACGCACCGAGAGCAGCGACTCCAGATTCGGCGTGAGGGCGTCGGCCAGCGCCAGCGCCAGGCGCAGTGCCAGCAGCAGGATGGCCAGCGATGCCAGCAGCAGCGCCACCAGGGTCAGGCTCCAGCGCGTCACCACACGAATCGGAGACATGGGGTCACATCAGCACGATGTCGTACTGCTCCTGAGAGTAGTGGGTCTCCACCTGGAAGCGGATCGGCTTGCCGATGAACTCCTCCAGGTCGGCCACCGCGGCAGATTCCTCGTCGAGCAGGCGGTCGACCACCGCCTGGGCCGCCAGCACCATGTAGGTCTCGGCGCTGTAGGCGCGCTCCTCGCGCAGGATCTCGCGGAAGATCTCGTAGCAGACCGTTTCCGGGGTCTTCAGGGTGCCGCGCCCCCCGCAGGTAGGGCAGGGCTCACAGAGGGTCTGTTCCAGGCTCTCGCGCGTGCGCTTGCGCGTCAGCTGGACCAGCCCTAGCTCGGTGACGCCCGTGCATTTGGTCTTGGCGTGGTCGCGCTCCAGCGACTTCTCGAGCACCCGCAGCACCTGGCGCTGGTGCTCGGTATCCTCCATGTCGATGAAGTCGATGATGATGATGCCCCCCAGGTTGCGCAGCCTGAGCTGGCGGGCAATGGCGGTGGCGGCCTCGAGGTTGGTCTTGAAGATGGTCTCCTCGAGGTTGCGGTGCCCCACGTAGCCGCCGGTGTTGACGTCGATGGTGGTCATCGCCTCGGTGGGGTCAATCACCAGGTAGCCGCCGGACTTGAGCTGAACCTTTCGCCCCAGGGCCTTCTGGATCTCGTCCTCGACGCTGAAGAGGTCGAAGATCGGCCGCTCACCGGCATAGTGCTCGATGCGATTCACCGCGCCGGGCATGAACTCCTCGGCGAACTCGATCAGCTTGACGTGGTTCTCCCGGGAGTCGATGCGCACCTTCTCGATGTCGTCGCGCATCACATCGCGCAGGATGCGCATGAACAGCGGAAGATCATCATAGATGACGCTGGGTGCCCCGGCGGTAATCTTGCGCTCACTGACCTTGCGCCACAGGCGCAGCAGGAAGTGCATGTCCGCGAAGAGCTCCTCCAGCCCCACTCCCTCGGCGGCGGTGCGAACGATGAAACCGCCGCTCACCTCCAGGCTCTGCCCCTCCTGGGCCTCCTCGATCAGGCCACGCAGGCGCGCACGCTCGCGCTCGTCCTCGATGCGCTGCGAGACCCCATGATGAGGCGCATCGGGCATGTAGACCAGGTAGCGAGACGGCACCGACAGGTGGGTGGTGAGCCGGGCACCCTTGGAGCCGATGGGATCCTTGGTGACCTGCACCACCAGCGCCTGCCCCTCATGGAGAAGATGGCCGATGGAGAGCTGCTCCTCGGTCGGCGTACCCGGGGGCATCACCTCGTGAGCGTGGATGAAGGCGGCTCGGTCAAGCCCGATATCGACGAACGCCGCCTGCATCCCGGGCAGCACCCGCACCACCTTGCCCTTGTAGATATTGCCGACGATGCCGCGTCGCCGGGAGCGCTCGACGAAGGCCTCCTGCAATACGCCGTTTTCTACCACGGCGACGCGGGTCTCCATGGGCGTCAGGTTGATCAGTACTTCGCCGCTCATGCGGAAGTCCTTGTCCAGAATGCTTTACGTCCATTATGCCATAGTGTCATCAGCCCAAGGCATTGCTGACAGGCCGGGGCTCAACTCAGTGCTCCGCCCCAGACCGCCACCCCCTGGCGACGCAGCAGCGCGGCGGTCTCGAACAGCGGCAGCCCCACCACCGCCGAGTGGCTGCCCTCGAGTCGCTCGACGAACACCGCCGCCAGCCCCTGGATGGCATAGCCTCCCGCCTTGTCGACAGGCTCACCGCTGGCCCAGTAGGCGGTGATTTCCTCCTCGGTGATCTCGCGCATCGTCACCCGGGTGGTGACACAGGCCGCCAGCACGCCCGCGGGGCCGCTGACCGCCACCGCGGTGAGCACCTCATGGGCGCGCCCGGCAAGATGGCGCAGCATGCTCGCGGCGTGCTCGCGCCCCTCCGGCTTGCCGAGAATCTCGCCATCGCAGACCACCGCGGTATCAGAGCCCAGGGTGGGCAGCGTCGTGAGGCCCGCGCCCGCCAGGGCCTTCTCGCATGCCAGGCGGCTCACGTAGGCCACGGCATCCTCGTCGGGCAGCGGCGTCTCGTCGATGTCCAGCGGCCGCACCTCGACGACCACCCCGATGGAGGCCAGCAAGTCGCGGCGACGAGGCGAGGCGCTCGCCAGGCAGAGCACGGGGCGGGTGGCGTCGAACGGGGTAGCGTCAGTCCCGGTGGTGTCGGACATGGTGATGGCTCCGGATCAGTCGCGGGCCAGGCGCCGCCCCAGGGCCTCGAACAGGGTGGCAAGCCACGGCCAGAGCACGGCGCCGATCAGCGACGGCAGCAGGAAGGAGAGATGGATGGAGAAGGGACCAAGCAGGGTCCGCAGCCACTGTTCGGCCAGCTGAACGGTGCCGAGCAGCACCAGGATGAGTATCGCCTGCTGGACCAGGGAGTAGGCGCGGAAGCGCGGATAGACCAGCGCGCAGAGGAAGGCCAGCAGCGAGAGGATCAGGGCGTTCTGCCCCAGGGTGGCGCCCTCGATCAGGTCGAGGAGGATGCCCAGCGCAAAGCCGTGAAAGACACCCACCCGGTGCGGCGCCTTCATGCACCAGTAGATCAGCATCAGGCCCAGCCAGTCGGGGCGCCAGATCTGCCATCCGTCGGCCAGCGGCATCACCTGCAGGCAGAGCGCCAGCAGCAGCGACAGCCAGATCCACGGCATGGCCAGGTTGGCAGAAGACGGTACGGCCATCAGCGGGCCTCCGCGTCGGCGGGCAGGCCGATCAGGGACCGCGCCGCCTCAACGGCCTCGGGGGTAAGATCGAGGTCCCAGGCCACCTCATCTGCCTCCCTGGCCGCCGGCGGGAAGAGCAGCAGGAAGTGGCGCGAGCGCTGCAGCTGGGCCACCGGGGTGGCGGTGACCCGGGCGAAGGGCTGGCCGGGGTCATGCACCACCTCGGCGACCCTCGCCACCGGATAGCCTGGCGGGAAGCGGCCGGCCAGTCCCGAGGTGACCAGCAGGTCGCCCTTGCGAATGTCGGCGGTGTCGGGCACATGCAGCACCGTGAGCGCATCGTAGCGGCCGCTGCCCTGAACGATGAAGCGCAGACCGTTGCGGTTGACCTGAACCGGCAGCGCATGACTGGCGTCGGCCACCATCAGCACTCGGCTGGAGTAGGCCGATACCGCCGTGACCTGCCCCACCAGCCCCGAGGCATCCATTACCGGCTGGCCCACATAGACGCCGTTGCGTCGACCCCGATCGATCACCATCTGATGGGCGAAGGGGTCCGGATCCAGGGAGAGCAGTTCGGCGGTGATGAAGGGGACCTCATTCTGGTCCGACGCCGAGAGCAGTTCGCGCAGACGCACGTTCTCGGCGGTGAGGCTGGCCATGTGCTGCACCCGGTGGGAAAGGGTCAGGATCTGCTCGCGCAAGCGACGATTTTCCTCCAGCAGGGCGCGCTGGTCGGAGAGCGCCAGCGACCCCCAGGTGAGGACATTGCTGGGCATGCTCACCGCCCACTGCACGGGGGCCACCAGGGTGGAGAGCTGTGCACGCACCGCTTCCATGCGCGTGAAGCGCGTATCGACGAACATCAGGGCCGACGCTAGCAGCACGCACAGGAAAAAACGATAGCCGGGAAGCGATCCGTGGGAAAACAGCGGCTTGATAGGGAGCCCCCCGGTCAGTCGCTGGAGAGCAGTTCGAAGGTATGCTGGTCGATCATTTCCAGCGCCTTGCCGCCGCCGCGCGCCACGCAGGTCAGCGGATCCTCGGCGACGATTACCGGCAGGCCGGTCTCCTCGGCGATCAGCTTGTCCAGATCGCGCAGCAGGGCACCGCCGCCGGTCAGCACAAGACCACGCTCGGCGATATCCGAGGCGAGTTCCGGCGGCGACTGCTCCAGGGCGTTCTTGACCGCCGTGACGATGGAGGCCAGGGTCTCCTGCAGGGCATCGAGAATCTCATGGGAGTTGAGCGTAAAGCTGCGCGGAATGCCCTCGGCCAGGTTGCGGCCGCGCACATCGATCTCGCGCAGCTCGCCGCCCGGGTAGGCACAGCCGATCTCTTCCTTGATGCGCTCGGCGGTGGCCTCGCCGATCAGGCTGCCGTAGTGGCGACGCACATAGGCGATGATCGCCTCGTCGAAGCGATCGCCGCCGACGCGGATCGATTCGGAATAGACAATGCCGTTGAGGGAGATGATGGCGATCTCGCTGGTACCACCGCCGATATCCACCACCATGGAGCCCTGGGCCTCATCGACCGGCAGGCCGGCACCGATGGCGGCCGCCATGGGCTCCTCGATCAGGAACACCTCGCGGGCGCCGGCGCCCTCGGCGGACTCCTTGATGGCGCGTCGCTCCACCTGGGTCGACATGCAGGGCACGCAGACCAGCACCCGCGGACTGGGGGTGAGGAAGGTGCTCTGATGAACCTTGCGGATGAAGTGCTGAAGCATCTGCTCGGTGACGGTGAAATCGGCGATGACGCCGTCCTTCATCGGGCGGATGGCGGTAATGTTGCCCGGGGTGCGGCCGAGCATGCGCTTGGCATCGGCACCCACCGCGGCAACGCTGCGCATGTTGCCCGACTGGCGGATGGCCACAACGGATGGCTCATCTAGCACGATGCCACGACCGCGCACGTAAATCAGCGTGTTGGCGGTTCCCAGGTCGATCGACAGATCGCTGGAGAACAGCCCCCTCAAACGTTTGAACATGGAAGTCGTTACCTAGTGCAGTCCGGGAACCCTGTGCGGAGGCAAACGGTATCACCACGGCCCCCCGGCAGCAAGCAGAGCCCGCGAGCCCCGCGTCTCACGGGCCTGCCCGCGGGTCGCGGTATGTGGTACCTTTTGCGGCCTGTTTTCCCTTCGAGGACATCACGACCATGGCGCTTGAACACGCTGACGTGCTCAGGGCCGCGCACCTCGCCCGGCTCGGCCTGAGCGACGAGGACGCCGCCCACTACCTGGACGACCTCGGCCGCATCCTTGAGATGGTCGACCAGCTACAGGCACTCGATACCCAGGGCGTACCCCCCCTGGCCCATCCCCTCGATGCCACCCAGCGGCTGCGTGCCGACGAGGTGACCGAGACCGATCAGCGCGACCGCTTCCAGCGCTGTGCCCCGGCGGTGGAACAGGGCCTCTACCTGGTCCCCCGCGTGGTCGAATAAGCCTTCCCGACGGAGCCCCCGGCCCATGCATGACAAGACACTGAGCGAACTGGCTGTGGCCCTGACGGCCGGCGAGTTCACCAGCCGCGAGCTGACGGAACACCAGCTCGCGCGCATCAAGCGCCTCGACGGCGAGATCAACAGCTTCATCACCGTGACCCCGGAGCAGGCCCTATCCGCCGCCGACGCCGCCGATGCCGCCCGGGCGAAGGGCGAGGCCGGCCCGCTGTCCGGACTGCCGCTGGCCATCAAGGACCTGTTCTGTACCGAGGGGGTATTGACCACCGCCGGGTCGAAGATGCTCGGCAACTTCGTCTCCCCCTACGACGCTACCGTAGTGGAGAAGCTCAAGGCGGCGGGTATGGTCAGCCTCGGCAAGACCAACATGGACGAGTTCGCCATGGGCTCGTCCAACGAGAACAGCGCCTTCGGCCCGGTCACCAACCCCTGGGACGCCGCGGCGGTCCCCGGCGGTTCCTCCGGCGGCAGCGCCGCCGCCGTGGCCGCGGGCCTCGCTCCCGCGGCGCTCGGCACCGACACCGGCGGCTCGATCCGCCAGCCGGCCGCCTTCTGCGGCATCACCGGCCTCAAGCCCACCTACGGCCGGGTGTCACGCTACGGCATCATCGCCTACGCCTCCAGCCTCGACCAGGCCGGTCCCATGGCGCGCACCGCCAGGGACTGCGCCCTGCTGCTCAACGCCATCGCCGGCCCCGACCCCCGCGACTCCACCAGCGTGGCCCGAGGAGTGCCGGACTATACCGAGGAGCTCGACGCCCCGCTCTCCGGCCTCAAGATCGGTCTGCCCCGGGAGTACTTCGGCGACGGCCTGGACCCCCAGGTGGAGGCCGCGGTGCGCGAGGCGGTCAAGGTCTATGAGTCGCTGGGCGCCACGGTGCGTGAGGTGAGTCTGCCCCACACCCACTACGCCATCCCGGCCTACTACGTCATCGCCCCGGCGGAGGCTTCCTCGAACCTGTCGCGCTACGACGGCGTTCGCTTCGGCCACCGCTGCCAGGCCCCCAGCGACCTGATCGACCTCTACAAGCGCTCCCGCGCCGAGGGTTTCGGCGAGGAGGTCCAGCGGCGCATCCTGATCGGCACCCACACCCTCTCCGAGGGCTTCTTCGACGCCTACTACACCAAGGCGCAGCAGGTGCGTCGGCTGATCCGCCAGGACTTCCTCGACGCCTTCGAGGAGGTGGACGTACTGATGGGCCCGGCTTCCCCCACCCCGGCCTTCGACCTGGGCGCCAACAAGGACCCGGTCTCCATGTACCTGCAGGACATCTACACCATCGCCGTTAATCTGGCCGGCATCCCCGGCATCAGCGTGCCGGCAGGCTTCGTCGGCAACCGTCCCGTGGGCCTGCAGATACTGGGCACCCACTTCACCGAGACACGGCTGCTCAACGTCGCCCACCAGTTCCAGCAGGCCACCGACTGGCACCTGCGTCGTCCCGCGCTTGTCGAGGAGACCACCTGATGCAATGGGAAACCGTGATCGGGCTGGAAGTGCACGTCCAGCTTGCCACCCAGTCCAAGATCTTCTCCGGGGCCTCCACCGCCTTCGGTGCCGCGCCCAACACTCAGGCGTGTGCCGTGGACCTTGGCATGCCCGGGGTGCTGCCGGTGCTCAACGAGCAGGCGGTGGCCATGGCCGTGCAGTTCGGCCTGGCGATCCACGCCGAGATTCCCGAGGTCTCGGTATTCGACCGCAAGAACTACTTCTACCCGGACCTCCCCAAGGGCTACCAGACCAGCCAGATGTATCACCCCATCGTCGGCGCCGGCGAGGTGGAGATCAGCCTCGATGATGGCGCCACCCGACGGGTTCGGGTGCACCACGCCCACCTGGAAGAGGACGCCGGGAAGTCGCTGCACGAGGACTTCCACGGCATGACCGGCATCGACCTCAACCGGGCCGGCACGCCGCTGCTGGAGATCGTCTCCGAGCCGGACATGCGTTCGGCCAAGGAGGCCGCCGCCTACCTCAAGGCGATCCACTCCATCGTGACATACCTGGGCATCTCGGACGGCAACATGGCCGAGGGCTCGATGCGCTGCGACGTCAACGTCTCGGTGCGCCCGGTGGGTCAGGCCGAATACGGCACCCGTGCCGAGGTCAAGAACGTCAACTCCTTCCGCTTCGTGGAGCGCGCCATCGAGTTCGAGGTGGAGCGCCAGGTCGAGCTCCTGGAAGACGGCGGCACGGTGGTCCAGGAGACCCGCCTCTTCGATCCCGAGCGCGACGAGACCCGCAGCATGCGCACCAAGGAGGAGGCCAACGATTACCGCTACTTCCCCTGCCCGGACCTGCTGCCGGTGGTGCTCGACCGCGCCTATGTCGACCACCTGCGCGGGGCCCTGCCGGAACTGCCCGACGAGAAGCGCGCCCGCTTCCAGTCGGCGCTGGGGCTCTCCCCCTATGACGCCGGCGTGCTCTCCGCGACCCGCGAGATGGCCGAGTTCTTCGAGGAGGTCAAGGACACCTGCGGCGACGCCAAGCTCGCCGCGAACTGGGTGATGGGTGAGCTTGCCGGGGCGCTGAACCGCGAGGGTCTGCCGGTCTCCGACAGCCCGGTCACGGCCCGCCAGCTCGGCGAGCTGGTCGCCCGGGTGATGGATGACACCATCAACGGCAAGGCCGCCAAGCAGGTGTTCCAGGCACTGTGGAACGGCCAGGGGCAGAGCGCCGACGAGGTGATCGAGGCCAAGGGGCTCGAGCAGGTCACCGACAGTGGCGCCATCGAGGCGATGATCGACCGGGTGATCGCGGACAGCCCCGCCCAGGTGGCCCAGTACCGCGATGCCGAGCCCGACAAGCGTGGCAAGATGATCGGCTACTTCGTGGGCCAGGTGATGAAGGCCTCCCGCGGTACCGCCAATCCCCAGCAGGTCAATCAGCTGCTCAAGGAGAAGCTGGACGCCCTGTGTTGAACCGCTGCTGATCGGCGACCGAAGACCAAGGAGGAGGCACCATGGCCGATGACGTGGGCGAGCGACTGCGCGCCCTGCGCACCCTGCGCGGCATCTCCCAGCGGGAGCTGGCCAAGCGCTGCGGCGTCACTCACTCCAGCCTGTCGCTCATCGAGCAGGGCAAGGTGAGCCCCTCGGTCAGTTCGCTGAAGAAGATCCTCGACGCCATCCCCATGAGCGTCGGGGACTTCTTCACCATGGACCTGGAGAACGGTCGGCGGGTGTTCTACTCGGCCGACGACCTGGCCGACGTGGGTTCGGGCGACGTCATCTACAAGCTGGTGGGCGCCGATCGCCGCGATCGCGCACTCTCCTTCATGGTCGAAACCTATCCTCCCGGTGCCGATACCGGACGCGAGATGATCGCCCATCAGGGCGAGGAGGCCGGCGTGGTGCTGGAGGGGGAGATCGAGATCACCATCGGTGCAGACGCACGCTTGCTGGGACCCGGCGAGGCCTACTATTTCGAAACCAACGTGCCCCACCGCTTTCGTAACCTCGGCGAAGCCCCCTGCCGCCTGGTGAGCTGCGCCACCCCCGCCCGGGCCTTCTGAGGTCACACGGCGTCACTTCTTCTTGTGCTTCTCGATCTCGGCGCGCAGCGCCTCCGCTTCCTCGGTGAGCGAGGCGTTGGCGCGCATGTCGCCGTTGCGGGCGGCATGCATCGCCTGCTCCAGCTTGCGCTCGTATTCCTTCTGCAGCTTCTTGGTCGGGTCGCTATTGAACAGTCCGAACATGGCCATGGCTCCTGTCGTGTAGATGTTAGGTTAGGCTACTCTCCACGACGGCAAAAAGCTATGCAATAGCTGTACAATTAATTTATCTCGTACATTAAAGCAGCGAGGCCGGCGCCTGGGCGCCGGCCTCGTCGTCTGGCCTGAGGCCGCCGGGTCAGGTGGTCAGAGAGATCCATACCGCCTTGAGCTCGCAGTACTCCTCAAGGGAGTGGTGGGACTTGTCGCGCCCGTTACCGGACTGCTTGACCCCGCCGAAGGGCATGGTCTGGTCCCCGCCGGCCCAGTTGTTGACGAACACCTGGCCGGAGTGCAGCCGCCGGGTCACCCGCATGATGCGATCGATGTCCTGGCTCCACAGGCCCGCAGCCAGACCGTAGACGCTGTCGTTGGCCATGGCCACGGCCTCCTCCTCGCTGTCGAAGCCGAACACCGAGAGCACCGGGCCGAAGATCTCCTCGCGGCCGATGGCCATCTCCGGCGTCACCCCGTCGAACACCGTGGGCGGAATGAACAGGCCCGGTCCCGGCAGCGCCTCGCCGCCGACGCGCAGCCGAGCGCCCTCCTCGCGGCCCTTCTCGATATAGCCGAGGATGCGCCGATACTGCGCCTCATCGACAATGGCCCCCATGAAGCTGCCCGGGTCCAGCGGGTCGCCGGGCTGCATGCGCTCGGCCGCCGCCACCACCTTGTCGATGAAGGCCTCGCGGATCGGGTTCTCCACCAGCAGTCGGGAGCCCGCGATACACACCTCGCCCTGGTTATGGAAGATCGCCGCGGCGGCGTGCTTGGCCACTTTGTCCAGGTCCTTGCAGTCGGCGAAGACGATATTGGGCGACTTTCCGCCGCACTCCAGATAGAGGCGCTTGAGGTTGGACTGACCGGCGTACTGCATCAGCTGCTTGCCCACCCCGGTGGAGCCGGTAAAGGCCAGGCAGTCCACCCCCATGGAGAGCGCCAGGGCCTGGCCCACGGTGTGGCCGAAGCCCGGCAGCACCTGGAAGACCCCGCGGGGAAGGCCCGCCTCCCTGGCCAGCTGCGCCAGGCGCAGCGCGGAGAGCGGCGACTTCTCCGAGGGCTTGAGAATCACGCTGTTGCCGGCGGCCAGCGCCGGAGCGACCTTCCAGGCGGTCATCATCAGCGGGAAGTTCCAGGGCACGATGGAGGCCACCACGCCCATGGGCTCGCGCAGCACCAGGGCCAGGGCCTCCTCGCCGGTGGGAGCCACCTCGCCATAGAGCTTGTCGATGCACTCCGCCTGATAGCGAAAGCAGGCGATGGCCCCCGCCATGTCGCCCAGCGAGCTCGACACCGTCTTGCCCATGTCCAGCGTGTCGAGCAGCGCCAGCTCGTGCTTGTTGGCCTCCATCAGGTCGGCCAGGCGCAGCAGCACTCTCTTGCGCTTGCCCGGCGCCAGTCGCGACCAGGCGCCGCCGTCGAAGGCCGCACGGGCATGGCCCACGGCGAGATCGGCATCGGCCACATCGCAGCTGGCCACCTCGGCCAGGGCCTCGCCGGTGGCCGGGTTGATCGTGGTGAAGGTCTCGGCGCTGACGGCGTCGACGAAGGCATCGTCGACGAAGGCGCGGGTCTCGAGGGTGAGACCGGCGGCCAGGGCTTGCCAGTCGGCCAGGGTGCTGGGCGTGTCGGGTCGGCTCATGACAGGCTCTCCTCCTGTTGATGAATTATCGGATCGGTCAGACGGGCCAGGGTATCGTCCAGCGCCCTGCGGGCCTTCTCTATCAGCTCGTCGATCTCGTCGCGGGTGATCACCAGCGGTGGCGAGATGATCATCGTATCACCCACCGAGCGCATCACCAGGCCGCCGGCGAAGCAGAGGTCGCGGCACAGGGTGCCGACGCCCCGGGAGGCGTCGAAGCGCTCTCTGCTGGCGGGGTCGACCAGTTCCAGAGCGCCGATCAGTCCCAGCGAGCGCGCCTCGCCCACCAGCGGGTGTGCCTCGAGCGCCTTCCAGCGGCCGGCCAGGTAGGGTCCCAGGTCGTCGCGAACCCGCGCCACCACTCCCTCGGCCTGGAGCAGCTCGAGGTTCTTGAGCGCCACCGCGGCGCACACCGGGTGCCCCGAGTAGGTGAATCCGTGGAAGAACTCGCCGCCCTCCTCGATCAGGGTATCGGCGACCCGGTCGCCCACCAGCACGCCGCCGATGGGCAGGTAGCCCGAGGAGAGCCCCTTGGCGATGGGCATCAGGTCGGGCTCAAGGTCGTAGTAGACGCTGCCGAACCACTCCCCCAGCCGGCCGAAGCCGCAGATCACCTCGTCCATCACCAGCAGGATGTCGTACTTCTCGAGCACTTCCTTCACCGCCGGCCAGTAGCTCTCCGGCGGGATGATGGCGCCGCCGGCACCCTGAACCGGTTCGGCGATAAAGGCCGCCACCCGGTCTTCACCCACTGCCAGGATCTTCGCCTCGATGGCGGCGGCGCAGTCACGGCCGAAGGCATCGGGGTCCTGAGACCGCCCTTCTCCGAACCGCCCTTCCTTAAACCAATAGGGCTGGCGCACATGGGCGATCTTCGGCACCAGGGGTCCGCCCTGAGCGTGCATGGGGGCCATGCCGCCGAGGCTCACGCCGGCCACGGTGGAGCCGTGGTAGGCGTTCTCTCGGCTGATCACCCACTGCTTGTCGGGCCGGCCCTTCAGCGCCCAGTAGCGGCGCACCATGCGCAGCGCGGTGTCGTTGGCCTCGGAGCCGGAGCCGGTAAAGAAGACGCGGTTGATATGGGCGGGTGCCAACTTGACCAGCTGCTCGGCCAGCTTGACCACCGGCGGGTGCGCGGTCTTGAAGAAGCTGTTGTAGTAGGGCAGCTGGCGCATCTGCTCGGTGGCGGCGGCCACCAGCTCCTCACGCCCATAGCCCAGATTGACGCACCACAGCCCCGCCATGCCGTCGAGGATGCGGTGGCCATCGGAGTCGTGGATGTAGACCCCCTCGGCGCGCTCGATGATGCGGCTGCCCTCCTCGCCCAGGGACTTGAAGTCGGTGAAGGGGTGCAGGTAGTGAGCGCGATCCAGGGCCTGATAGTCACGGGTATGCATGGGAGATCTCCGGAAAACAGGGGCGATCAGGCCGAATGGGAGGCGCGACCGGCCGCCTGGCGGGCTCGGCACGCCTCGGCAAATCCCCGATAGAGGGCATCGTTCAGGGGGTGCTCACGGGGTCGCCACTCGGGGTGCCACTGCACGGCCAGGGCAAAGCCGGAGGCATCGGCTACCGACACCGCCTCGACCAGTCCGTCCGGGGCATGGGCCTCGGCCACGAGGCCCATGCCCAGCTCGGCGATACCCTGCTGGTGCAGGGAGTTGACCCGAGCCGTGGATACCGGATGCAGGGCCGCCAGTCGCCCGCCTGGCACCAGGGTGATCTCGTGGGTAGGCGCATACTGCGCCTCGCGGTCACCCTGGGGCTCGCGGTGGTCCTGCAGGCCGGGAACGGCCTGCACCGCCTGATGAAGGGTGCCGCCGAAGGCCACGTTGAGCTCCTGAAAGCCGCGACAGATGCCGAGCAACGGCAGGCCGAGGTCCAGCGCCGCGGGGATCCACATCAGGGCCGCGGCGTCCCGGTGGATATCGTCGCGAACATTCTCCGGCGCCCGCTCGACGCCATAGCGGCGCGGCGCCACGTTGGTGTAGCTGCCGGTCAGCAGCAGGCCGTCGAGGCGTTCGAGCAGCGCGCGGGCCTCGCCGGGGTGGGCCTCCTGCTCCTCCCACACCGGCAGGATCACCGGCGACAGGCCATAGTCCCACAGGGCCCGCAGGTATTTGTCGGTCACCATCTGGGCGGGATGCCCCTCCACCTCACGGTGGCAGGCGATCACCCCCACCAGGGGTCGGGTCCTCATCGCATTTCTCCTCGCAGGCAGCTTGCCTAGTGTTATGTTTTAATCACCATAGACACCTGAAGAGGGCTTTCCAACCCGTAAAATCTCATGGATACGTAAAATATTTGACAACATCAGGCACCACAACAAGGATAGGGGCCATAACGATCACAACGCCAGAGGTGCGCTCATGCCTGCTCCCGACGATGTCCGGGCCTTTCTCGACGCCCACCCGGAGATCAGCAGCGTCGACCTGCTGATCAGCGATCTCAACGGCGTGATACGCGGCAAGCGAATCCCTCGGGACAACCTGACCAAGGCCTATACCGGCGGTATTGCCCTGCCCGCCTCCGTCTTCGCCCTGGACATCAACGGCCACACCATCGAAGCGACCGGGCTGGGCCTGGACAGCGGCGATGGCGACCGCCTCTGCCGACCGATCCCCGGCAGCCTCAAGCCGGTGCCCTGGGTCGCCCGGGGCCACCAGGCCCAGCTGCTGATGACCATGGAGGAGTTCGATGGCACGCCCTTCTTCGCCGACCCCCGGCAGCTGCTGACGCGGGTGCTGGGGCGCCTGACCGCGCTGGGCCTCACCCCGGTAGTGGCGGTGGAGCTGGAATTCTACCTGGTGGATCGGCAGCGAAACGCTGTCGGCCTGATCCAGCCGCCCTGCTCTCCGGTCAGCGGCGAGCGCGCCACCCAGAGCCAGCTCTATTCCATGCTGGAGCTCGACGAGTATGCCGATTTCCTCGAGGACATACAGTCCGCCGCCCAGGTCCAGGGGCTGCCCCTGGACACCGCCCTGAAGGAGTGCGCCCCGGGGCAGTTCGAGATCAACCTGATGCACTGTGATGACGTGCTCGCGGCCTGCGACCATGCGGTGCAGCTCAAGCGGCTGATCAAGGGTGTCGCGCTGCGCCACGGCTTCGAGGCCACCTTCATGGCCAAGCCCTATGGCCAGGAAGCGGGTAACGGCATGCACGTGCATATCAGCCTGCTGGATGACAACGGCCTCAATGTCTTCAGCGAGCCGGGGGACGACCCTCTGGGCAGCCCACGGCTGCGCCAGGCGGTGGCCGGCCTGCTGGCCCTGATGCCAACCTCCATGGCGATCTGCGCCCCCAACCTCAACGCCTTCCGCCGCCTCCAGCCGGGACTCTATGTGCCCATGGCCCCCACCTGGGGCTTCGACAACCGCTCGGTGGCCCTGCGCATCCCCGCCGGGGTGCGGGCCGCCCGGCGCATCGAGCACCGCGTGGCCGGCGCCGACGCCAACCCCTACCTGCTCCTGGCCACTCTGCTGGCCGCCCTCCATCACGGCCTCAGCGCCAAGCTCGACCCGCCGCCACCCATCGTCGGCAACGCCTACGACCAGACGGCACCCAGCCTCACCAACAGCTGGCAGCAGGCCCTCGACCTGCTCGAGGCCGATGCGGTCCTGGGCGAGGCCCTGGGGCGCGACTTCCTCCACGTCTACCTGGCCAACCGGCGCGCCGAGCGCGCCCACGCCCTGCAGGCGGTGAGTCAACTCGAGTACGACTGGTACCTGCGCCACGTCTGAGCGCTGCCCCCATGCCATCCGACAGCGGCAGGGATACGACATGGACGGAGAATCGGCAGGCACACCAGCGCCAGCGCCCCCGGACTCCGACATCCGGGGGCGCTGGCGTATCGGGGTCGAGCGAGTTCGCCTAGCCTCTGGTTTCCGACTCGGGGTCCTGACGCTCGGCCTGCCACTGCACCTCGCCCTCTACCACCGGGAGGCGCTCGGCCTGGGGCGCGCTGTCCATGCGCCGGGTCATCTCCTCGCCGTCGATGCGATAGGTAACGTCGTAGCCGAGGT
>PWEV01000091.1 GCA_003553625.1 Halomonas sp. | reverse complement strand
CTTGAAGCGAGAACGCGCCTTCTCGAGGGATTGGCTCAGTGAATCCCAGGCGCGCTCAGCGCCGGCCTTGATATCGTCCCAGGCATCATCGCTGGAGTCGCGCAGCTCCTTGAGCTTCGCGCGCATCTCATCGCGCTTCGCCTCGAGCCGGTCGATCTCTTCCTCACGCTCGATGCGCGCATCGGCCTCGGCGCTCTTGGCCCTGGCCTTCAGCTTGTCCACTTCGGCCTGCAGCTCATCCAGTTTGGCCTGCAGCTTCTGCTCGTAGGCTTCCTTGTTGCTCATGGGGCCACTCCTTTCCGTTTTCCGGTTCGTTGAATCTTGAAGATAACCTGCCGGCGAGCCGGCAGGTAGCGTACTGAACAGGATGGCATAACCCGCGGGGGCTGACGCAAGGCCGCGGGACGCCGCCCCCGGTGGCGCCTTGTCACTGCCCCTCGGTGGTTTCAGGGCGTCAGCAGGCCTTCCTCGACCGCCTCTGCGAGGCGGTCGACGGCGGCGGCCAGCTTCTCGTCGATGACGTGCAGGTACTCCGTCCAGTCATTGACGTGGTGCAGCTCCGCCTTGCCGTCCGATATGCCGCGCAGCACCACCAGCGGCACCCGGAAGCGCATGCAGGCGCGCAGGCAAGCGTAGCTTTCCATGTCCACCATCTCGGCGGCGATGGCGTCATAGGCCGCGCCGGAGACGATATTGGCGCCGGTGGAGAGCGTGGCCTCGCGGATGCCGGGAATCCCCAGGGGAAGCGGGAGCGTGGCCGGCAGGTCGAGAAAGGGCGTGACGCCCCTGTCGAAGCCCAGTGCGGTGGCGTCCATGTCGCGATAGGCGACCGAGCTCGCCCGGTAGACCTCGGTCTGCTCGAGCCTCCGGCTGCCGGCCGAGCCCAGCGACACCACCAGGTCCGGCAGATGCCCGCGGCTGGCGAGGGTGGCCAGGGCCGCGGTGAGCTCGACCGCCGCCTCCACGGGGCCGACGCCGGTCATCAACGGGGTAAAGCGCTGCCGCAGGTGCGGTCCGTACTCGGCCTCGGCGGCCATCACGAAAAGCACGTCGTGGCCGCCCAGGGAGGTCAGCCTGGGCTCGCGAGGATCATCGGCCCGGAAGCCGGGAGGTGGGGAATCGTTCATCGACGCTGCTTGCCTCGCCATGGGGTGTTTCGCCCCAGTGTACTGCCTCGAAGACAGCAGTGTGCTTCTCGCGAAAACCGGCCAAGATAGCGGAAGGTCAACGGGGAGGAGCGCCGATGCATACCGGAAGCTGTCTGTGCGGGAAGGTGGTGTACGAGTACCACGGCGAGATCGACGAGATCTCCATGTGCCACTGCAAGCAGTGCCAGAAGGCCCAGGGCTCGGCCTTCGTCGCCGTGGCGCCGATTCGCTCGGCGGACTTTCATATCATCCGGGGCGAGGCGCACCTGAAGGAGTACCGCGCCACGCCGGGCAAGGTACGGGTGTTCTGCGCCGAGTGCGGAAGCCCCCTCTACAGCGCCCGCGACGACCTGCCCGAGGCCAGGCGGCTGCGGCTGGGCACCCTGGATACCCCGATAGCGCCCAGCCGGCGTGTCCATGCCTGGGTCTCCTCCAGGGCCGAGTGGTTCGAACTCGCCGACGACCTGCCGAAGTTTCCCGAATTCGCCCGCTGACGCCGCCTCCATGACGGTTGCCGAGGCCGCCGTGCTGCTTCACTCTGGGACAAGATGCCGTCACACGATGGCCTCACAGGGGCGGCCGTCGGGTGTCCGACACCGCTGACGACCTCGACCACCGAGCAGGACAGGCGGAGGCAGGATCATGAGACTTTCGAGCACGGGGTTCGCGGTCCTGGGGGCCGCGCTGATCGCCATCAGCTTCGGCCTCGCCCGCTTCGCCTTCGGGCTCTTCGTTCCCCCGATCCGCGAGGAGCTGGGCCTCAGTTCCTCCGTGATCGGCATCATCGGCTCGCTGCCGCTGATCAGCTTCCTGCTGGCCACGGCGGTCGCGCCGCTCGTCACCGATCTACTCGGCGCCCGCTACGCGGCGGTGCTCTCCGGGGGCTTCGGCGTCGCCGGGCTGGCGATGATCAGCCGGGCCACCGATCCGGTGATGCTGGGCATCGGGGTGTTTGCCTGCGGGATCTGCACCGGCCTGATGATGCCCGCGCTGACGGCGGCCATGCAGGCCGTCGTCAAACGCTCGCTGCACGGTCGCGTCAGCTCGGTGATGAACGCGGGGACCAGTATCGGCGTGATCGTGGCCGTGCCCACGGTGCTGTTCCTGGTCGGCGCCTGGCGCCTCGCCTATCTCTCCTTCGCCATCCTCGCCGGCCTCGGGGTGATCGCCGCCTGGCTTTTCCTGCCCTCGGTCTCGCGGATCGTGCCGTCGAACGCGGCGGACCCGCCCCCCCTCAACGAACTGCCCTGGTCGCGTCTGGTCCGGCTCTCGCTGTTCGCCTTCCTGATGGGCTTCGTCTCCGCCGCCTACTGGATCTTCGCGCCCGACCTGATCGTGACCCTCGGCGGCCTGCCCGCCAGCGCCACCGCCTGGCTGTGGCTCGCGGTGGGGATTGCCGGCCTCGGCGGGGCCGTGGTGGCCGACCTGGCCGATCGCAACAACCCGCCCATCACCCAGGCGCTGATGCTGATGATGCTCTCGGCGAGCCTCGCCCTGCTGGCTGCGAGCCCCGACCAGCCGCTGCTGACGGCCTTCTCGGCGCTGGTCTTCGGCCTGGCCTACATGAGCCTGACGGGGCTCTACCTGATGACCGGCATCCGCCTGCTGCCCGGCCGCCTCTCCGTGGGGCCGGTGTTGCCATTCATGGCGGTTTCACTGGGGCAGGCGGCCGGCTCGCCGGTGGTCGGCCGCCTGGTGGAGGGCTTCGGCTACGCCGATGCCTTCGCCATGTTCGCCGCGCTGGGCATCCTGATGGCCATCCTCTCGCCCTTCTACCCGGCCGCCATCGCCCAGGCGGAAGAGGAAGAGGCCGCCGAGGAGGAGAGCGGCCTCCAGGCGGCCTACGACAGCCAGCTCCTGGACGAGGAGGGCGAGCCCCTGGAGGACCCCCTCGAGGAGGAAGAAGAACAGCAGCCCGCCGCGAGCTCGTGAGCGGTGCCTTGCCGGCCACACCATGGCCGGCAAGGCTTTAGTCGTAGGAGATCTGCCGTCGGCGGCGGCTGCCAGGGCTGTTACGCTACGTAAAGAGAATATTAGAAAAAAACACACAGGGAACGATCATGGACGATGCCCCCGAGCCGCGCATCACGCTGAACCCGCACTCCCGCCGGGTGCAGGTCGCCATCGACGGCACCGTACTGGCCGACTCCACCCGTGCCATCGAGCTGCGCGAACGCGGCTACCCGCCGCGGCAGTACCTCCCCCGCGACGACGTGCGCATGGATCTGCTGACCCCCTCCGATACCGTGACCCACTGCCCCTTCAAGGGCGATGCCTCGTACTTTTCGTTTCGTGAGCATAAGGACTTGGCGTGGAGCTACGACCAACCGCCGGAGAATATCGGGGATATCGCGGGCTGTCTGG
>PWEV01000044.1 GCA_003553625.1 Halomonas sp. | reverse complement strand
TCGGATAAGCCCGACGGTCACCCTCCGCTTGTTTCGTATGAGAAACATTATTTCGCAGGCTGAGCAAGAGTTGACGCTTTGGCATTCATAAGGGTGGTGAAGAGGCGGCAAGATCCGCTATGTTAGCGCGGTTCGTTTCGTCGATCCTGTGCATGATGACCGTAAGAGCGGGATGATCGCCTGGTATGGTGGGCTGTGAGCGGCGAATCAAAACAACAATCGCCAAGGGAGATTCAGGTGGAAATCTTGACCAGTATGTTCGGTGCCATCAACGGGGTGGTGTGGGGACCTCTGATGCTTATCCTGCTGTTGGGGGTGGGCCTCTATCTGCAAATCGGTCTCAAGCTGATGCCGATCCGCAAGCTCGGCATGGGGTTCAGGCTGTTATGGCAGGGGCGGGATGCCAAGCCGGTGCCCGGAGAGAAGAAGAAAGATGATGATGGGGAGATTTCGCCGTTCAATGCCCTGATGACGGCTCTCTCCGCCACCATCGGCACCGGTAATATCGCCGGCGTGGCGACCGCCATCGCCCTGGGGGGGCCGGGTGCGGTGTTCTGGATGTGGATCACGGCGCTGGTCGGCATGGCCACCAAGTTTGCCGAGGCGGTACTGGCGGTGCGCTATCGCGAGACCGACAGCATGGGCTTTCACGTGGGCGGCCCGATGTTCTACATCAAGAACGGCCTGGGCAAGAAGTGGCTGTGGCTGGGCGGCGCCTTCGCCTTCTTCGGCGCCGTGGCGGCCTTCGGCATCGGCAACACCGTGCAGTCCAACTCGGTAGCGGACGCCCTGGATTCCACCTTCGGCATACCCCATGGGCTCACCGGCGTGGTGATCATGGTACTGGCCGGTGCGGTCATTCTCGGCGGCATCAAGCGTATCGCCAAGGTGGCCGGCAAGCTGGTGCCGATCATGGGCATCCTCTATGTGATTGCCGGTATTCTGGTGCTGATCATCAATGCCGGCCAGGTAGGCGAGGCCTTTAGGCTGATCTTCTACTACGCCTTCAACCCGATCGCGGCGGCCGGCGGTTTCGCCGGGGCGGCAGTGATGGCGGCCATCCGCTTTGGCGTGGCCCGCGGCATCTTCTCTAATGAAGCGGGCCTGGGCAGCGCGCCCATCGCCCATGCCGCGGCCAGGACGAAGAACCCGGTGCGCCAGGGCATGATCGCCATGCTTGGCACCTTCATCGATACCATTGTTGTCTGTACCATCACGGCGCTGGTGATTCTCACCTCCACGGTGTGGATCGAGGGTGAGGCGGGCGCCTCGCTGACCGCGCTCTCCTTCGATGCGGCGCTGCCGGGTTACGGCAATCAGATCGTGTCCGTGGCGCTGGCGGTCTTTGCCTTCACCACCATCCTGGGCTGGTCCTTCTATGGAGAGAAGTGCTTTCAGTTCCTGTTCGGCACCCGGTCGATCATGCTCTATCGGGTACTGTTTGTGCTGGCCATTCCGCTGGGTGCCATGGCCAACCTGGGGTTCATCTGGCTGATGGCCGACACCTTCAACGCCTTGATGGCGATTCCCAATCTGATCGCCCTGGCGCTGCTGTCGCCGGTGGTGTTCAGGCTGACCCGGGACTACTTCGACGGCAAGGAGATCCTGCCGGGCGAGGAACTGGACCACGACAAGGGCTGAGGCCGGCCCGGTGACCGCGGGAGGTGCCCAGGGCACTTCCCGGGTGCATTCCGCTACCTATCCATGAGGGAGAGGCAATGAGCGAACTCAAGCAAACCCCACTGCATGCGCTGCATCGGGAGTTGGGCGCAAAGCTGGTGCCCTTTGCCGGCTATGACATGCCGGTGCAGTATCCGCTGGGTGTCAAGAAGGAGCATGAGCACACTCGCAGCGCCTGCGGCCTGTTTGATGTGTCTCATATGGGCCAACTGCTGCTGCGTGGTCCGTCACCCGCCGAGGCGCTTGAGACCCTGGTGCCGGCGGATATCGTGGGGCTCGAGGAGGGGTGGCAGCGTTACGCGCTCTTCACCAGCGAGGAGGGCGGCATTCTCGACGACCTGATGGTGGTCAACGCCGGCGATCATCTCTACCTGGTGGTCAATGCCGCCTGCAAGGATCAGGATGTCGCCCATCTGCGCCGTGGCCTCTACGAGGGGCATGAGATCGAGGTGTTGGATCGCGGTCTGCTGGCTCTTCAGGGGCCCAGGGCCGTCGATGTCATGGCACGGCTCTGCCCGGCGGCCTGCGAGATGGTCTTCATGCAGCACGGACGGTTCACCCTCGAAGGGATCGATGTCTGGATCAGTCGTAGCGGTTACACCGGCGAAGATGGATTCGAGATCTCGGTGGCCGCCGAGCAGAGCGAGGCCCTGGCTCGGCGCCTGCTCGAGGAGTCCGAGGTGGAGGCTATCGGCCTGGGCGCGCGGGATTCGCTGCGCCTCGAGGCGGGGCTCTGTCTCTATGGCCATGATATCGACACCGAGACAACGCCGGTGGAGGCGGGCCTGATCTGGGCCATCGGCAAGCCGCGCCGCCGGGGTGGGGAGCGCCCCGGCGGTTTCCCCGGGGCGGATCTGATCCTTCATCAGGTGGAGGCCAAGGATCACCGGCGCAAGCGGGTCGGCCTGCTGGGCGAGGGGCGTGCTCCGGTGCGCGAGGGGGCCGAGCTCTTCGACGCCGACGGTAACCGCGTCGGTGTCGTCACCTCCGGCGGCTTCGGCCCCAGCGTCGGTCAACCAGTCGCCATGGGTTATGTGGCCCTGGAGCAGGCGGAGCTCGGTACCCGGGTGTTCGCCGACGTGCGCGGCAAGCGCCTGCCGATGTCGGTGAGCCGGATGCCCTTCGTAACGCCGGGCTACTATCGCGGCTGATTGTCGCGGGTGTCTGGCATTGTCGAGCGGCCGCCTCCAGGGCGGCCGCTCTGCCTTTCGGCGAAGTTTATATACCGTTATCCCCTTTACTTGAAGTCATGAATTTACAAATGAGGGGAGCTCTTCGTTGACTCATCGCTGGCGCAGCGCATGGTCATGTCTTGTTGATAAGTGTACATTTAAAAAGGTAATCCAAAAATCATATTTAATATTAATAAACTATTTACCTTGTGAGTTTTCGGGCGAATCCTGCCCGGTGTCATGCAATGTTGGAGAATATTCATGAAAAAATCGCTTTCATTCGCTGTTCTGTCCGCCTCGCTGGTGGTTCCCGGCTTTGCCTCTGCAGACTGCGGCGATGTCACCATTACCGAAATGGGCTGGGCCTCCAACGAGGTGGTCACAGGCGTAGCCAAGTTTCTCATGGAGCAGGGCTACGGCTGCGACGTCTCCGTGGTGCCCTCCGATACGGTTCCCGCGGTTACCTCGGTGGCCGAAAACGGCGAGCCCGATATCGTGACCGAGCTCTGGTTGAATTCCGCCGGCGAGGCCTATCTGCGTCTGGAGGAGCAGGGGCGGGTCGAGCGGCTGGGCAGGGTGCTCGACCCGGGCGGAATCGAAGGCTGGTGGATTCCCACCTACCTGGCCGAACAGCACCCCGAGCTGACCACCATCGAAGGGATCATGGC
>PWEV01000303.1 GCA_003553625.1 Halomonas sp. | reverse complement strand
GAGAAGTCGGGGGCGTCATGGGCCTGGCGGGCACGTTCGGTGATATCTCCGCGGCGTCTCAGCTCACCCAGGGAAAAGCCCGGCACCAGGCCACCGTGGTCGTGGACATAGCCCGGCAACAGTCCGCTGAGCAGCAGCCGATGGTCCATGGGCAGCCCCTCGATGATGCGCCGCATCATGGCGAACACCAGGGTCGTGCAGTTGGCGGTAACGGTGTGATAGAAGCGCGGCGCCGCCTCGAGGCCGTTGGCCTCCTCCACCAGCGCCAGCAGCAGAGCTCGACGGTCGAACGCATTGAGCAGCACCCGGTAGAGGGTCACCGCCTCGCCCCTCACATTGCTGCGCAGACGCACGGCATCGCGCTCGTCGGTAGCAATGATCGCGAGCTCATACTGCTTGAAGAAGCCACCGATCTCGGAGAACTGCTCGTGACGCTCGCGTCGGACTTCCACCGAGAAGGCCAGGAAGTCGTCGATCTCGCCGGACGCATCGGCGAAACCGAAGGAGAGCAGCACATGGGCGATACCGGGGCGCCCCCAGCCGGAGACAAACAGATCCAAGCTCTCGAGCGAGCGAAGATCGTATTCCCGGCGGTCCCAGGCCATTCGCGCCCGATCCGGGGTCTGCCAGTCGAAATTCCGGACATGGTGGAGGATCAGGCGGTGTCCCTCGACCTCGCCGGTGGCCAGGTGCGCCACGTCATCGGCCCAGTCGAGGTCACGCGCGGGCCGCAGCTGCCGCCACCAGGCCAGCAGCGCAGCCATCTGGATCGCCATGCCGGCCAGGGGCGCCAGCCTCGCTCCCTGCCAGGCCAGTAGCCACCAGACCCCGCCGGCCACCAGCCACCCGATTACCGCCAGCCACCTTATGCCGGGCGTTGCCGGCAGCCGATGGCCCAGGGCCAGCGCGCCCCAGAGGGTGGCGAGCAGGAGTGACGCCAGCAGTGTACCCGCGAGCAGCGATTCGATCATGGCGTCCCTTCCCGGCCGAGTCGCCGCAGCCTAGCACGGCCGCAGGGGCAGACCTTCAACGCCGCGTCAGCCTCCCGCAGGGGTCAACCAGCCACGAAACGCCTGGAGTTCCCCGTCGAGCTCGCCATGGGCCACCCGACGATAGAGCCGCTGGAGCCGTGCGGTGAGTGAGTCTGCCTCGATGGGCTGTCCCGGCGGCGGCGCGCCGGCCCGGCCACCGATGTGGCGGCCGTCCAGCTCGCGCAGCGGCAGGATCTCGGCCGCGGTACCGGTCACGAAGGCCTCGTCGGCGGTGTAGAGCTCGTCGCGGGTGATGCGACGCTCCCGCACCTCGACCCCGAGCACCTCGCGAGCCAGTCGGATCACGCTGTCGCGGGTGATGCCCTGCAGGCAGGAGGTCACCTCCGGGGTATGCAGCACGCCGTCGCGCAGCAGGAAGACATTGGCCGCCGAGGCCTCGGCCACATAGCCCTCCGGGTCGAGCATGATCGTCTCGTCGAAGCCGGCCTTCACCGCCGTATTGAGCGCCAGCATGGCGTTGACGTAGTGGCCGTTGGTCTTGGCCCGACACAGGCTGATGTTCACATGGTGGCGCGCCCAGGAGGAGGTCAATGCGCGCAGGCCGATGGACGCCGCCTCGGCGGAGATGTAATCGCCGAGGTCCCAGGCGGCGATCATCACGTGCACGGAGAGCCCCCTGGCCCGCAACCCCAGCCCCTCCGAGCCGAAGAACACCGTGGGCTTGAGATAGGCGTTGGTCAGGTCGTTGCGAGCCAGGCACTCGCGCTGGGCCGCGATCAACGCCGCCTCGTCGAAGGGCAGCGGCATGTCCAGGGCATAGGCGCTGTCGGCCAGCCGCCGGGTGTGCTCGGCCACCCGAAACAGGTGGCTGCCGTGGGCGCCCGCGTAGGCGCGCACGCCTTCGAAGCAGCCCATGCCGTAGTGCAGGGTGTGGGTCAGCACGTGGACTCGGGCCTCGCGCCACGGCAGCCACTCGCCGTCCATCCAGATCCAGCCGTCACGATCATCGAGAGGTGTCATGGTCTGGGCTCCTTGTGGAAGAATGCCTTGTCGGGGAGAGCCGGCCCGCGGCGGCCCAGGACCCGCGCCAACCGTCGATCAGCTCACGCTGGTGGGGCTGCAGGGACTGATAGGCCCAGGCGGCGATCTCGTCGTTCTGGGGATCCGGCACGTGAATATCGCTGCCGGCGAGGGTCTCGATGACCGCGTGCCCGCAGAGCGGCGCATAGCCTTCCGAATAGCCGCCTTCGTGGATCATCACCAGCCGCCCCCCGCAGGCGCTCCTGGCCAGGGCCATGACCTGCGCCGTCATGCGGGCGAAGGCGCCACTGTTGAGCAGCATCTTGCCCAGCGGGTCCTTGGCGCAGGCGTCGTAGCCGCAGGCCACCACGATCAGCTCGGGGTCGAAGGCCTCGATGGCCGGCAGCACCAGTTCGGTCATGGCATGGGCATAGGCGCCCAGACCGCAGCCCGGCGGCAGCGGCAGGTTGAGGTTGTAACCGAGCCCGGGCCCCTCCCCCTGCTCCTCGAAGCCCCCGGTCTCCAGCGGATAGTTGCCCGCCTGGTGGAGGGAGACCGTGAACACCTCGCGGTCCGCATAGAAGGCTGTCTGGTGGCCGTTGCCGTGATGCACGTCCCAGTCGAGGATTGCCACTCGCTTCACCAGGCCCAGCGCTCGGGCGCGCATCACCGCCACCGGGATATTGCCCAGCAGGCAGAAACCGCGGCCTCGATCCGCCTCGGCGTGGTGGCCCGGCGGGCGACAGAGCGCATAGGCGCGCGACAGTTCGCCGCTGGCCACCGCCTCCACGGCGGCGATGGCCAGCCCCGTGGATTGGCGCGCGGAGGCCAGGCTGCCCGACGTATAGGGGGCGCAGTCGCCGCCATCACCGCCCCCGGCGCGGTCACCCGCCTCCAGGGCGTCCAGGTAGCGAGTCGTGTGGAAGCGCTCGAGGTCCCCCCGGGCGGCAGGCAGGGACTTGCGCACCGCCAGCGCGTCGATCAGCCTGGAGACCTCCAGCAGGTTCTTCAGCCGACGCTTGCTCTCGGGACTCTCCGAGGCCGGCTGCGGCTGCAGAAACTCGCCGGGCGACGAGAAGACGACGATGGCCCCCGGGTCGTGCCAGAAGCAGCGCTCGTGCCAGAAGAATCCGGTCGCCGGGATGCCGGTCGCCGGGATGCCGGTCGCCGGGCCGGCGGCCGAAGCGCCATGGGGGGCTTCGCTCATCCATGCGACTCCTGCTGCTCCCACACCTCGATGGCGGCCGCCAGGTCCTCCAGCGACGCCCCCACCGACTTGAACAGGGTAATCGCCTCGTCCGACGAACGACCTGGCACCTCGCCCTTGAGCAGCTCGGCGAGCTCGCCGCGAACCTCATCGAAGGCGAAGGCCCCCTCGTCCCCGGCCTGCAGCAGATCTCCCGCCTCGCCCCTCGCCCCGGCATGGGTGTCCACGTAAACCTCGCCGCGGACGAGGCACTCGGCATCGGTCTCGCGCATGGAGGGACGAAAGGCCCCGATCAGGTCGAGGTGGGTGCCGGGAGTGAGCCAGGCGCCGCGAATCAACGGCGCGGTGG
>PWEV01000228.1 GCA_003553625.1 Halomonas sp. | reverse complement strand
GCCGATAGCCAGCACCCAGGGCCCGACGCGATCCAGCAGCAGGAGTGCCAGGCAGAGCACCAGGATGAAGAAGGCGTCGAGCTCCATGTCGAAGCGTGCCCCCAGGGCGCTGGTGCTGGCGGTGCGCCGGGCCACCCAGCCGTCCACGCCGTCAAGGGACAGGGCGACCAGGGCCAGGGCGAAGAGCCACTCCCCATGGGCGGCCAGCAGGGCCGGGTCGGCCAGGGTGCCGGCCATCAGGGCCACCAGCACGCCTCGCGCCAGGGTGACCCTATTGGCCGCGCCGAGCCCGCTCTGCCTCTGCGGGCGGCGCATCAGGGCGCGCCACAGCAGAACCGCCATGCCCAGGTAGGTGCCCACGGCGAGCAGTGCCATCCGGGGGGAAGCACCCACGTCTTCCCCGTTTGTCAGTAGCCGCAGTGCGACCAGCATCGCCAGCAGGACGATGCCGCCCAGGCCCAGCTCGATGCCGACGCGCCTCTTTCGGGCCACGCGGGTGACACCCTCGGCGAGATCCTGGTTCGAGACGATGGGGGGCATAAGGACTCCGGGGTGTTGGTGGATTGCCATTGTGGCTATGGGTTCCCGCTATGCTGAGCCTCAGGGGCTCGTGAGAATTGCCCTGGCAGTCTGCTGTCAGAGGATCGCCGGCATCGATCATGTTGTTCAGTTTGTGGTATATGTACCATTATTGTAGAAGTATTTACCTCCCCCCTGCTGGAGCCTCAATGTCTCTCGACACTGCCACCGCGTACTGGACCCTGTCGCCGGGTCACGGCGCACTTCGCGAGGAGCCGCTACCCCTCCCCGGTGAGGGGGAGGTGCGAGTGAGGGCGCTGTTCGGCGGGATCAGCCGCGGCACCGAGTCGCTGGTGTTCCACGGGAGGGTGCCAGAAAGCGAGTGGCAGCGCATGCGTGCTCCCTTCCAGGCCGGCGATTTCCCCTCGCCGGTGAAGTACGGCTATGTCAGCGTGGGTCTGGTCGAGGCCGGTTCGGCGGAGTTGCTGGGGCGAGAGGTCTTCTGCCTGTATCCCCATCAGGATTGCTACGTGGTGCCCGCCGCCGCGGTCACGCCTCTGCCGGTCGGCCTGCCGGCGGCCCGGGCGGTGCTCGCCGCCAACATGGAGACCGCAATCAACGGCTGCTGGGACGCCGAGCCGCGCCTCGGCGATCGTATCGCGGTGATCGGGGCCGGCGTGGTCGGCGCCCTGGTGGCCTGGCTCTGTGCGGCCATCCCCGGGACCCGGGTCTGTCTGGTGGATGTCTCACCGGGGCGGGCCGAGCTCGCCCGCGCCCTGGGCGTCGACTTCTGCCTGGCCGATCAGGCGCCGGCAGACAACGACCTGGTGGTCCACGCCAGCGGCAATCCCGAGGGGCTGCGTCTGGCGCTCGGGCTGGCCGGCGACGAGGCCCGGGTGGTAGAGATGAGCTGGTACGGCGACCGCGAGGTGAGCCTGCCGCTGGGGGAGGCCTTCCACTCCCGGCGGCTGCGCCTGATCGCCAGCCAGGTGGGTCGCCTGCCGGTCGAACGCTCACCGCGCTGGGACTATCGACGACGCCTGGCGCTGGCGTTGGACCTGCTGCGCGACCCCTGTCTCGACGCGCTGATCAGCGGCGAGAGCGATTTCTTCGATCTGCCTGAGCTGATGCCCCGGCTCGCCGCCGCCTCGGGTGAGGTGCTCTGCCACCGCCTGCGCTATCCGACGTCCGACTGACTGGAGCCCTGACCATGTATCGACTCACCGTTCGCGACCACTTCATGATCGCCCACAGCTTTCGCGGCGAGATCTTCGGGCCCGCCCAGCGGACCCACGGCGCCACCTATGTGGTGGACGTCACCTTTCAGCGTCGCGAGCTCGACGACGACGGCCTGGTGGTCGACATCGGCCTGGCCAGCGAGGCGGTCAAGGCGGGGCTCGGCGAGTTCAACTTCCAGAATCTCGATGAGCTGCCCGAGTTCAAGGGGCGCAACACGACCACCGAGTTCATGGCCCGAGTCGTCTTCGAACGCCTGGCCACGGCGATCCAGCTCGGCCATCTGGGTGAGGGCGCCGGGGGCCTCGAGGCCATGACCGTCGCCCTCCACGAGTCGCATATCGCCTGGGCAAGCTTCGAGGGAGCGCTGTGATGGCGAGCCCCTCCGCGCCTGGACTCGCCGCCCCCCTGACGCTGATCGTCGCCGGCGACCCCGGCCAGCTCACCGGCGGCTACGTCTATGACGCGCGCATCGTCGCGGCACTGCGGGCCCGCGGCCGCTCCGTCGAGGTGGTGGGTCTCGAGGGGCGCTTCCCCGTCCCCGATGACCCGGCCCGGGACAGCATGGCCCGAGCGCTGTCGGCGCTGCCCGACGGTGCCCGGGTGGTGATCGACGGGCTCGCCATGGGCGGCCTGCCCGAGGTGATCGCCCCTCACGCCGATCGCCTGGCGATCATCGCTCTGGTGCATCATCCGCTGGCCGACGAAACCGGTCTCGACGAGGCGAACCGCCGGCACTTCCTCGATAGCGAAACTCGCGCCCTGGCCCTGGCCAGGCGCGTCATCGTCACCAGCCGCTGGACGGCCCGCGGACTCGACCGATTCGGCGTGGCGGCGTCGCGGCTGCGGGTGGTGGAACCCGGCGTCGAGGCGGCTCCGCTGGCGTCCAGCGCCCTGGATCTCGAGTCCCCGGGTCCCCGCCGCCTGCTCTGTGTGGCCACCCTGATTCCGCGCAAGGGCCATGACCTGCTGCTTGAGGCGCTGGCCGCCCTGCAGGACCGCGACTGGCGCCTCGAGGTTGTCGGCAGTCACGCCCGGGACCCCGACCACGCCGCCGGTCTGTTCGCGGCCGCACGCCGCTACGGCCTGGAAGAGCGCATCCTCTGGGCCGGGGAGCGAGACGCCGCCGGCCTGGCCGCCGCCTACCACCGGGCGGAGCTCTTCGTGTTGCCGTCGCGCTACGAGGGCTACGGCATGGTGGTCACCGAGGCGCTCTCCCGGGGACTGCCAGTGCTCACCACCACCGGCGGCGCCCTGGTCGACACCCTGCCGGCGCAGGCCGGCCTGGCCGTGCCCCCCGGCGATGCCGCCGCCCTGGGTGATGCCCTGGCCGCCTGGCTCGACGACGCCGATCTGCGTCGCCGGCTGCGGCGCGGTGCCCGGGAGGCTCGGCATGACCTCAGCGACTGGCAGCAGGCCGGTGACCGTTTCCTGGCGGCCCTGGACGATCCCTTCCCGGCGGCGGATTCCGCCGGCACCCCTCTCGAGGAGCCACGGCAATGATTGCGCCCGAACACGACCGACTGTCCGCCGGCATGGCTCCCTCGGGGGAGCGCTTCAGCGCCGACTGGCTCTCCCGCCGCGAGTGGCTGGACGGTCGGTCGCGAAGCCACTGCCTGACAGGCCTGGCCGCCGACTGGCTCGCCGCGCGCCCCGGGGAACACGGCAGCCCTTATGGAATCGTCGATCTGGGCTGCGGCACCGGCAGCAACCTGCGCTTCCTGGCGCCGCGGCTGCCCGGGCCCCAGCGCTGGCGGCTGGTCGATCATGATCCGGCGCTGCTGGCCCTGGCCCGCCGCCACGCGGCGACCCTGCGCGATACCAGCGGTGCCCGGGTGGCCATCGAGGCCCGTTGCCGCGACCTCTCGCCGGTGGATGACGGCCTGCTGGAGGGGGCCGACCTGGTGGTGGCCTCGGCACTGTTCGATCTGGTTTCCCGTTCCTGGGCCGAGGCGCTGGTGGCGGCCTGCGCCGCGCGGCAGCAGGCGCTGCTGTTTACCCTCAGCGTCGATAGCGACTGGGCCTTCCACGATGCCACGGGCAAGCGCCTGGAGGACGTCGAGGATATTGCGGTCAGGGCGCTGTTCCAGGCCCACCAGCGGCGCGACAAGGGGCTCGGCCCGGCCCTGGGTGGCCAGGCGCCCGCCGTGCTGGCCGCGGCGATGACCGCGGCCGGCTATCGCGTGGAGAGGGCGGCGACCCCCTGGTATCTCGCCGCCGGCGAGCGCGAGCTGCTGCCGCTGGCCGAGCAGCTGCTCCAGGGCTGGCACGATGCCGCTCTGGAACAGGCCCCGGAGGAGCAGGCGCGCCTGCAACGGTGGCATTCACGCCGGCTGGCCGGCCTCGCCGCGGGGGAGCTGGGGCTGACCGTGGGGCATCGCGATCTGCTGGCGCTGCCGCCCTTGCCGGCCAGGGGCGTCTGAGCGTGGGGATGTCCCGAGAGTGGCACCGGCGACTGATGCGGCCGCTGGTCGGGCTGGCGCTGCTCGGCTGCCTCGCCTGGTGGCTGGAGCCGGGGGCCATCCTCGGCCAGGTGCAGCGGCTCTCGCCGGGCTGGGCCCTGCTGGCCCTGGCGCTGACTCTGCCCCCCCTGGCGCTCAGCGCCTGGCGCTGGCGGCTGACCGCTCGCCTGCTGGGGCTGTCCCTGGGCTTTCGCCGAGCATTGCGGGAGTACTACCTGGCCCTTTTTCTCAACCAGGTCCTGCCGGGCGGGGTGGCCGGCGATGCCGCTCGGGCCTGGCGTCACTCCCGCGACAGCGGCCGCCGCGGCGGGGCCTGGCGGGCGGTCATCATCGAGCGCGCCTCCGGCCAGATGGCCATGGCCCTGCTGACCCTCATGGTGCTCGCGGCCTCGCCGCTCTGGCATGAGCTGATGGCTCGCGCCGGCAAGCGAGTGGCCGCGTCTGGCTGGCTGCCGGCGCTGTTCGCTGCCGTGCTGCTGCTGGTGCCGTTGGGCTGGCAGCTGGTCAGGCACCCCCCGGCGTCCCTGGTGGGTCTCGGCGGCGATCTGCGGCGCAGCCTGCTGGCCGCCTCGGTGTGGCAGAAGCAGCTCGTCGGCTCGCTGCTAGTGGTGATCAGCTACGCCCTGGTCTTCGTCTGCGCCGCTCGGGCGATCGGCGTCGAGCTGCCGCTGGGCACCCTGCTGTCGCTGGTGCCTCCGGTGCTGCTGGCGATGCTGATCCCGCTTTCACTGGCCGGCTGGGGCGTGCGCGAGGGGGCCGCCGCGCTGGTCTGGGGGCTGGCGGGATTGCCGCCGGCCCAGGGGGTGGCGGTCTCCATGGCCTACGGAGTCATCGTGCTGACGGCGAGCCTGCCCGGGGGCCTCGTGCTGCTGCGCCGGGTGACACGTGCGGGACCGGAAGGGGCCGGCGGCTCAGGGCGCGGAAGCGTCGAGAATGAGATCGAAGAGGGTGTCGTCACCGCAGCGGAAGGTTCGCGACGGGGGACGGCGCGCCTCATCCAGGGTGTCGATGGGCGTCATGGCGAGCCCCGGCCGGCCGGAGCCGATCAGCAGTGGCGCCATGAGCAGGTGCAGCCGATGGAGCACGCCGGCCTCGAGGAAGCGCGATACCGTGACCCCGCCGCCCTCGATCAGCACCCGTTCGAGGCCCAGGGCGGCCAGGGCGTCGAGCACGCTGGCCGGAGCGAAGCCGCCGGCCACCAGCGGCAGCGCCAGGCGCTGCACATGCGCTCCCGCCGGGCCTTCCGGTGGCGCCCCCTCGCCGTGCAGGTGCAGCGTCGGCGCCTCGGGGTCACGCAGCAGGAGCCGGTCCGGCGCTACCCGGCCGCGGGGGTCGAGGATCACCCTGACCGGATGTGGTCCCTTCACGTGACGCACGGTCAGACGCGGGTCATCCTCGCTGGCGGTGCCGGCGCCGACCACCACGGCATCCATCAGGGCGCGCAGCCGGTGCAGGTGTACCAGGCTCTCCTGCCCATTGATGAAGTGGGAGTGCCCGCTCTCGGTGGCGATTCGCCCATCCAGGCTCTGGCCGAGCTGGGCGATGGCCAGGCGGCCTGGCCGAGTGGCCAGCGGGAGCAGACAGTCGAGCAGGTCGCGGGCCTGCGGCGAGACGGAACGATTGGCCTGCCAGCCGGCGGGGGAGAGGCGCAGGCCGCTGATGGCGCTGGCCTCCCCGCCGGGGTGGGCAACATGAACCAGGGCCTGCCAGGCCTCATTCAGGGACAGCGTCGGGTCAGTGGCGCCCATGGGGCCTCCTGTCGGGTAGCTGGCTGCCATCATGCGCAGTTCACCGGCGCGACGCAAAGCGCATCGATACCACCAGGAGAGAGCGATGCATCAGGTTGAACGGGCCATCTTCGATCTACGACGCGGGCTGCCGGTGCTGATAGTGGCCGGCGAGTCCAGGGTGCTGGTCCAGGCCATCGAGGGAGCCGCGGAGGCGGCCGTCTCGCGGCTGGGCGAGTTGGCCGGCGCCACGCCGGCGCTGGTGCTGACCCGGCACCGCCGGGCGATCCTCGGCGCGGCAGATGTCGACCAGGCGGCACGCCTGCCGCTGCCCGTCGGGCTGGCCCCGGGGCGCCTGGCCGCCCTGGCCTTCGGGGCCGCGCCGGCGGCGAATCTTGGCGAGGCAGGGCTGGATGAATGCAGGGCGGCCCTGGAGCCGGCGGAGCCGGCCGATCGGGCGGCCCTGGCGCTGATGCGTCGGGCGCTGCTGATTCCCTCGGCGCTGGTGGCACGGGTCGACGAGACTCGGCGAGGCTCGGTGGCGGCGTCGGTGGCCGACGGCACCCTGCTGGCGGTGGAGGCCGAGCAGGCGGCGCGCTGCCTGGACGGCGCCGGCGGCATGCTGCGCCGAGTCAGCGAGGCCCGGATCCCCCTGGTGGATGCCTTCGACTGCCGCTTCATCCTGTTCCGCGAACCCGACGGGCTGCGGGAGCACGTGGCGGTGGTGATCGGCGACCCCGCGCTGGACGCGCCGGGATTACCGGTGCCGCTGCGACTGCACTCCGCCTGTCTCACCGGTGATCTGTTCGGCAGCCTGCGCTGCGACTGTGGCGAGCAATTGCGCACCGCGGTGGCCGAGATCGAGGCCCTGGGGGGCGGTGTGCTGCTCTACCTGGCCCAGGAGGGACGCGGCATCGGCCTGGCCAACAAGCTGCGCGCCTACACCCTGCAGGACGGCGGTCTCGACACCCTGGATGCCGACCAGATCCTCGGCTTCGGTGAGGATGAGCGGCGTTATGGGGTGGCAGTGGACATGCTGGATGCCCTGGGGATCCGCCGCGTGCAACTCATGACCAACAACCCCCTCAAGATGGCGGCCCTGGCCGAGGGCGGTATCGAGGTGGTCGAGCGCCAGGCGCTGTACGGTACCCTCAACGACCACAACCACCGCTACCTCACCGCCAAGGCCGAACGTGCCGGCCACCTGCTCGACGAGGTGTTTCGGGCACGGCGCTGAGGCGCCGGGAGGAAGGCGTCAGGGCCCGCCGTGGGGTCGCTCGAGCCGCATCGTTCGGGTCTCCTGCAGGATCCGGGCGATGCGCCCCGCGTAATGATCGACCAGGCGTCGGCCCAGTTCGGCGGTGCCGAGCCCGGCCTTGCCCACCACCCCCTCCGGATGCAGGTCCTCGGCCATCCAGGCGAAGGATGCCTCACCCTCCGGGCCCAGCAGCTGGCCCTCGTCCGCCATGGCCTGGCCCCGCGAAACCGGGCTGGCCAGCTGCTCCAGGCGCACCTTACCCGGCGCCAGATGGCGCATCAGGGCTGTCTCGAGCGCCCCGCCGTGCAGGCCATGGCGCAGCTCCTCGGCCGGCAGCGTCGCCTCCGGCAGCCCTTCGGGCAGGGGCATGCGGGTGTAGTGGGCCTTGACCACCAGGAGGCCGTGCCGGCGGCGCAGCCGCAGGGCAGCCAGGTCCATCACCGCCTTGTTGCCGCCGTGGCTGTTGAGCCATACCAGGCGCCGGAAACCGGCCCGGGCCACGGCGTCGCCATGGGCCTCCAGGGTGGCGATGGCCAGCTCCGGCGAGTGGCTCAGGGTGCCGGGAAAGCTCAGGTGCTCATCGCTGGCGCCCACCGCCATGGAGGGCAGCTGCACCAGAGGGAAGCCCGCCGGCAGGTGCTCGAGGGCGGAAGCCAGCAGCCCCTCGCCGATGTCCAGGTCGGTGGAGAGCGGCAGGTGGGCACCGTGCTGCTCGATGGCGCCGACCACCATCACCGCCACGCTCTCCTTCGGCAGGGCGGCGAGTTCCGGGGTGGTCATATCCTGCCAGCGCGGGAAGGCGGGTGGGGTATCGGCCGGCGTGTCGCGAAGAGAGGGGCTCATGGAGTCGGCTCCGGGGTCGATGGATCGTGGTGCGGCATCGAGTTCCGTGGGGAGAGACGGGCGTAGAGGTCGCCGGAGGCGAGGCCATCGGCGCCACGGTCGAGCCACTCGAGAGTGGCATCCGCCGTGCGCCAGGCGGGCCAGCGAAACATTCGACGCTCCCCTTCGATGGCATTGAAGCGATAGTCCCCCAGCTCGGCCAGACGTGTCACACACTGCCTTGACACCTCCAGGGCGCCGGCCATGAACTCAACCGAGACACCTTCCAGCGGCGTGGAGAGCCCCGCCAGCACCTCCGCCTCGAACCCCTCCACGTCGATCTTGCAGAAGCGCGGCGTGCCGTGCTCGGCGATCAGCGCGTCAAGGGTGGTCACCGTCACGCGCCGGCGGCTTTCCCAGCGCACGTCCTTGAAGCCGGCGTTGCGCCCGCCGATGGTGGCTCGCCATTCGTGGGCCAGGGTAGAGACGGTGGGGTTGGCCTCGCTGACGGCCAGCTCCGCCTCGCCGGGGGTGGCACCGACGGCCCAGGGCAGGAGGGTGACCCCGGGGCGAGCGCCCACCAGCCGCACCAGGCAGCGATAGAGCCCCGGCTGAGGTTCCAGGGCTATGACCCGGGCTCCCAGCGCCTGGAAGGCCGCCGTGCGATCGCCCAGGTGGGCGCCCACATCGAAGGTCAGGTCGCCGGGCCCGACGAAGTCGGCATAGAGGCGGCGCATCGAGCGCTGCCGGCCCGGGCGCCAGTAGATGAGCAGCGAGCGGGCGATGCCGTAGCCCTGGCGCAGGCGTGCCAGGGAGAAAGGTGCAGTCATTGAGTTTCCTTGGGGTCAGCCTTGATAGCCTTGGCACGGCTCAGGGTCTGGCTGGGCATCTCCCCCGGGCATTCGGGAGGAGGAGGCCCAGGCATCCATGCCTCGGACCGGGCGTCGACGGCGGCGGGGTCCGGCCTCTCATCCAGCAGCCCAGCATAGGCCCGGGGCTCCGGCGTGCGCAGCAGGCCGAGCCGGGCCAGCAGGGCGGCCGGACGCCGGCTGCCACTGGCCACCACCAGCAGCGGTGCCAGCGCCAGGCCCACCCAGACCGGCGACAGCCACCAGACCAGCATGGGTACCTGCCAGTAGACCAGGGCGATCCAGAGACCGCCGAGCAGAGCGAAGAGCGCGGTGTGGCGTAGCGCCTGGCGCCAGGACACGGCGCGCCCCTCGCGGTCCTGGGCGCCCCAGTCGACGCTGGTGCCGGTCAGCACGCCGATCACGAAGGCGCTGTGGAAGGCCATCATGATCGGGGCCATCAGGATGGCGGCGAGGCCCTCCAGCAGGGCGCTGGCGGCGAGGCGAAGACGGCCGCCGTAGCCGCCGGCTCGCCGGCCCAGTGCCAGCAGCACGCCCAGCAGCTTGGGCAGCAGCAGCAGGGTGGCGGTGATGGCCAGCAGGGTGGCGATCAGCTCCGGCTGCGCCCGGGGCCAGAAGGGAAAAAGCTGTTCGGTGCTGCCGAAGTAGGCGGGCTCGCTGCGGGCGATCAGCACGGCGTCCAGGCTGCCGGCGAGGACGATGCCCAGCCACAGCAGCGATGAGACGAAGGCCGTGGCACCGAGCAGGAAGTGCAGCCGGCTCAAGGCATGCAGGCCCGGTGCCGCCAGCAGGCGCAGGTGCTGCAGGTTGCCCTGGGTCCAGCGCCGGTCGCGTCGGGCATAGTCGAGCAGGTTGCCGGGCATCTCCTCGAAGCTGCCCGCCAGGCGCGTCTCGAGCTGCACCTCCCAGCCTGCACGGCGAAGCAGCGCGGCTTCCACGAAGTCGTGGCTGAGAATCTCGCCGCCCAGCGGGGGACGGCCGGGCAGGCGGGGCAGGCCGGCATGGTCCATGAAGGCGCGAACGCGCAGGATGGCGTTGTGTCCCCAGTAGTTGGCGGCATCGCCCTGCCAGGCGCTCTGGCCCGCGGCCAGCATGGGAGCGTAGAGGCTGGCCGCGAACTGGGACATGCGGCCGAACAGGGTGACCTGGCGCACCGGCAGCGGCACCGTCTGGATCAGGCCCACGCCGGGGCGGGCCTGCATGGCACGGACCAGGCCCAGCAGCGTCTCGCCGTCCATGCGGCTGTCGGCGTCGAGCACCACCATGAAATCGAAGGCCGCCCCCCAGCGCCGACAGAACTCCGCCAGGTTGCCGGCCTTGCGTCCGGCGTTGCCGTCCCGGCGACGGTAGTGGACAGTCAGGCGGCCCTCCAGGCGCCGCTGCAGTGCGGCGATGGCCGGGCCCTCCGCCGCGGCGATGGCCGGGTCGGTGGTGTCGCTGAGCACGAAGAGAGTGAAGTGGCGAGCCTCGCCGGTGGCGATCAGCGACTCGGCGGTGGCCGAGAGGGCGGCGACCACCTGCCCGGGCGACTCGTTGTGGATCGGCATGGCCAGTACCGTGGGCCGGGTGATCGGCAGCGCCCGCTCGGCCGCCACCCGCGGGCGGCGCGCCAGGGTCAACGGGTCACGGTCGGTGAGCAGCAGCAGGAAGCCGGCGACGGCGGTCCAGAAGCCCACGGCGACCCAGGCAAATATGGCGGTAAAGAGCGCGAGGATGCCCCACTGGAGCGGTGTGATGCCGCCCGATTGCAGAATTCGCCACATCAGCCCCGCGCCGATCAGCGTGGTGAGGATGACCAGGCCGGCCAGCAGCGCCCGGCGCGCGGCCAGCCAGGGCAGCCGTGCCGTGGCATCCTGCCCGCGGCGGGCGGTGAGTCTCCTAGCGGTGCTCGTCGGGGTGCCAGACATAGTTCCAGGTCTCGCTGATGATCTCGTTGCGCAGGCTCAGTTGCAGGCGCATGTCGGTGGACTGCTGACCCTCGGGGTCCAGCCGGAAGGAGGCGCGCCAGCCGCGTCCGTCCGGCAGGGCGCGCGCCTGCAGGTGGTGGATCTCGCCGCGGTTGGTCGAGAGTTCTGCCTGCACCGGCTGGTCCGCCGCCAGTCCCTCGAGTTCGCCGCCGGCGAAGTCGACCATGAAGTGGCGTCGGCTACGCGCCGGTGGATTGGGGTCGCCGGGTACGCCGCCCCAGCCCTGGCGGGTGCGGGTGACTCTTGCCGGCGTGGCCTCTGACAGGTCCGCACCGAAGGTGTGGGTGCGATAGTGCAGCTCGCTGCTCTCGCCGGCGCGCAGCGGGGTATCGCTGACCCAGTAGGCGACGATGTTGTCGTGGGTCTCGTCGGGTGAGGGAATCTCCACCAGCTGCACCTGACCCGGGCCCCAGGGCGCCAGGGGCTCCACCCACTGGCTGGGGCGGCGATCATAGCGAGCCTCCAGGTCCAGGTAGCGGTCGAAGTCGCGTTCGCGCTGGGCCAGGCCGAAACCGCGGGGGTCTCGGTCGATCAGCGAGGAGACCCTCAGTGACCTGGGGTTGGAGAGCGGTCGCCAGATCCACTCGTCGCGGCCGGTTAACATCAGCAGGCCGTCGGAATCATGCACCGCTGGCCGATGGTCATCCGAGGCGCGAGGGGTCGTATCGCCGTGGGCGAACATGCTGGTCAGGGGGGCCACGCCGAGCCGCTCAACGTCGCGGCGCGCGAACAGCCGCGCCGTCACCTCCACCTGAATGTCGCGCCCCGGGACGATGTCGAAGCGATAGGCGCCGGCAAGTGAAGGGCTGTCGAGCAGGGCAAGCACCGTCATCCGCGTGGCCTCGGGGGCCGGCCGGATCAGCCAGAACTCGCGGAACTCCGGGAACTCCTCGCCGCCGGGCAGGGCGGTGTCGATGGCCAGTCCCCGGGTGGAGAGGCCATAGCCCTGGTCGCGACCCACCAGGCGAAAATAGGAGGCGCCGAGGAAGACCGCAAACTCGTCGTGATACTCGGCGCGGTTGAGGGGGAAGTGCAGGCGAAAGCCGGCATGGCCGGCGTTTGACAGGTCTTGTTCCGGAAGGTCGGCGGCCGTGTCGTCGTAGCGGAAGCGCGCCGGGTCGAAGTCGAGAGACGTGACCTCGCCATCCTCCACCGTGTGCAGGTGGACCGGCGACTCGAACAGGAAGCCGGTGTGAAAGAGTTGCACCGAGAAGAGCCCTTCGTCGCCCCACAGGGCCGTCTCCGGCCGGAAGCGGATCTGCCGATAGGTGTCATAGTCGAGACCGCGCAGCGCCTCGGGCAGCGCATCGGTCCCGGTCACATGGGAGCGGCCGGCCAGCGCCTCGGCCCGCTCGGCCACGGTGTCGAAGAGGGCTTCGACCTCGTGGGGAGTGGTCTCCGCAGCGGCGGGAATGGCCAGCGCCATCAGCAATGGTAGGCACGCTGCCAGAGGGGGGGGGCATTTATGCGGCATTGTGTCTCTCTCCCGGGCTTCCAGAGTCAGTGTCGTCGCGGACGATGGATCCTGCACGCGTGGCGGCTGCGGATCTTTGTGAGACAATCCTTGTACATACTATGCCATATGTACACTGCTTTTCCGTGGGTTACCCTTACGGGGTTGCCCGTTATCTCCGCCCCGGCGGTCCGACGTTAAAGGATTCCTACGCCATGTTGCGATTGCTGGGCGTTGCCGTCCTGCTTAACCTGCTGCTGCTGGTGCCCCTCTGGCTTCGCTTCGAGGCGATATCCACCCGATGGGTCGCCCTGGAGGCGTTGCTGATCGTGGCCCTGATGGTGCTGCTGCCGGCCGGCCGGCTGGGCCGGCTGGGCTGGCTGCGTCCGCTGCTGACGCTAACCGTGCTGGTGGCGGTGCTTGCCGGCCTTGGGGATGTCGCCACCCACCTGGCCTTCGGGCGCCCGCTGAATCTCTATCTGGATGTGCCGCTGCTGCGTTCGGTGTTCCACCTGCTGGAGGGCAACCTGGGCACCCTGGCGGCCTGGGCCGTTTCGCTTACTGCCCTTCTGATGATCGGCCTCGGCGGCTGGGCGCTGAACCGAGGACTTCGTGTCGGCCACCAGCAGTCGTCCGGCGCCACGGTGACGCTGGTCGCGGCCCTGCTGTTGGTGGCCAGCACCGCCCTGATGGCCGCTCAGTGGCACCATCAGCGCTGGCTGCCCATTGCGCGGGCGCCGGCCATGGATACCCTGCGCTTCCAGGGGCATCAGCTGGTCGAGACCCGTCGTGCCCACCGCGACTTCTCGGCGCGCATGTCGGCGTCGCCCACCCAAGCCGCCGCGCTGCCGGGGCTCGCCGGGCGGGATGTGCTGCTGGTCTTCGTGGAGTCCTACGGGGAGTCCTCGGTGTTCGATCCGCGCTTCGCCGAGGTGACGCTGCCGCGACTCGAGGCGATGGACGAGCGCCTGCAAGAGGCGGGACTCTCGGTGGCCACGGGAATGCTGGACGCGCCGATCCGTGGCGGCCAGTCCTGGCTCGCCCACGCCAGCACCCTGAGCGGCCTGCATATCGACAACTCGCTCTGGTACCGGCTGATGCTGGCCAGCGGGCGTCCCACCCTGGTAGATGACTTCCGCGCCACCGGCCACCGCACCCTGACCGTGATGCCGGCCATCACCCTGGCCTGGCCCGAAGGCGAGGCCTACGGCTTCGACGAGATCCATGCTGCCGCCGACATCGACTACGCCGGGCCGGCCCTCAACTGGGTGACCATGCCCGATCAGTTCACCCTGCATCACTTCGAGCAGCGCATCCGCCGGCCAGCCGAGGAGCCGCTGTTCGCCCAGATCGCCCTGATCTCCAGCCATGCGCCCTGGACGCCGATCCTGCCGGTGCTCGACGACTGGGATACGATAGGGGATGGCAGCATCTTTCATCGATGGGAGGGCGCCGGCATCCCGCCCGACGAGCTCTGGCAGGACCTGGAGCGTGTGCGCGACCACTATGCGCTCTCGGTGGATTACTCGCTGGAGGTGAGTGCCCGCTGGGCGGCGGACTACCTTGGTGATGAGGCCCTGCTGATCCTGCTGGGCGACCACCAGGCCGCGCCGCTGATCATCGGCGAGGAGGCGGGTTACGGCGTGCCGGTGCACGTGATCAGCGGTGACGCCGCGCTGCTCGAGCCCTTCCTGGCCCGAGATTTCGTGCCCGGGATGCTGCCCGGGTCAAGCAAGCCGACCGCCGGCCTGGATGCCCTGCGGGCCTGGCTGTATGAGGACTTTGGCGAATGATGACCCCCGTGATCCTGGCCGGCGGCAACGGCGTGAGGCTCTGGCCTCTCTCGCGTCGGGCGCGCCCCAAGCAGTTTCTCTCCCTAGAGGACGATCGCAGCCTGCTGGCTCGGACCCTCTCCCGGCTCCAGGGGCTGGCGGTCGCCCCCCCCATCGTCATCTGCCAGGAGGCACATCGCTTTCTCGCGGCCGAGCAGCTGCGTCAGGCGGGCATCGAGGGAGCGACCCTGCTGCTCGAGCCCGAGGGTCGCGGCACCGCCCCGGCCATCGCCCTGGCCGCCCTGCTCGCCCATCGAGAAGGGCGCGAGGGGCCGCTGCTGGTGCTGCCGTCGGACCATCACCTGGGCGATGACGATGCCTTCCGTGACGCCTTGACCCGCGCCACCCGCCTTGCCGAGGCGGGGCGGCTGGTCACCTTCGGCGTGGTGCCGACCCGCGCCGAGACGGGTTTTGGCTACCTGCAGGCCGGTGCCCCCCTGGGTAGCGAAGGCTTCGTGGTGGCGCGCTTCGTCGAGAAGCCCGACGCCGCCCGGGCCGAGGCCTTCCTGGCCGCCGGCGACCACTACTGGAACAGCGGGATCTTCGTGCTGCGTCCGGTGGATGCCCTTGAGGCCCTCTCGATCCACGCCCCGGCGATCCTCGACGCCTGTCGCGAGGCCCTGGATGGCGCCGCTGCGGACCTGGATTTCCTGCGCCCCGCCCAGGCGGCCTTCCTGGCGTGCCCAGCCGAGTCCATCGACGTGGCGGTGATGGAGCGTACCGATCGTGCGGCCATGGTGCCCCTGGACGCGGGCTGGAGCGACATCGGCTCCTGGCAGGCGCTGTGGGAAGTGCTTCCCCACGACGACGGAGACAACGCCCTGCGCGGCGACGTCATCTGCGAGGCGAGCCGTGGCCTGCTGGTGCATGCGGAGTCGCGTCTGGTGGCGACCCTCGGGGTGGAGGACCTGGTGATCGTCGAGACCAGTGATGCGGTGCTGGTGGCCGACCGCGCCAGCAGCCAGGCGCTGCGTGGGCTGGTCGAGCGCCTCGAGGCCAGCGGCCGCCCTGAGACCCGCCAGACCCCCACGGTCTTCCGTCCCTGGGGCCACTACGAGACGGTGGACGGCGGCGAGCGCCACCAGGTCAAGCACATCACGGTGAAGCCCGGCGCGCGGCTGTCGCTGCAGCTCCACCACCATCGTGCCGAGCACTGGATCGTGGTCAGCGGCACCGCCCGGGTGACCCTGGACGACGAGACCTTCCTGGTGGGCGAGAACGAGTCGACCTTCATCCCCGTGGGCCGGGTGCACTGTCTGGAGAACCCCGG
>PWEV01000118.1 GCA_003553625.1 Halomonas sp. | reverse complement strand
TCGGCGCCGGCCGCGGCGCCCTGCTCGATATAGCCAGCCACCTTGTCGCGGTGGGCGGCATTGACCAGGGCACCCATATCGAGACCCTTTTCGGTGCCGGGGCCGATCTTCAGGGTGCGCGCCTGTTCACCGATGCTTCCCACCAGGGCATCAGCGGTGGCGTCGCCCACGCAGACCGCCACTGAGATTGCCATGCAGCGTTCACCGGCGCTGCCGTAGGCGGCACCGATCAGGGTACTGGCGGCGTTATCCAGATCGGCGTCGGGCAGCACCACAGCGTGGTTCTTGGCTCCGCCCAGCGCCTGCACGCGCTTGCCATTGTCGGCGCCGCGACGGTAGATCGCTTTCGCCACCGGCGTCGAACCGACGAAGGAAAGCGCCTTGACCTCCGGGTCGTCGATGAGCGCTTCGACGGCCTCACGGTCTCCGTGTACCACCTGGAACAGCCCGGCGGGCAAGCCCGCCTCGCCCAACAGCTCGGCCATCTTGAGGGATGTCGAAGGCACCTGCTCGGAAGGCTTGAGAATGAAGGCGTTGCCGCAGGCGATGGCCATGGGAAACATCCACAGCGGCACCATGGCCGGGAAGTTGAACGGCGTGATGCCGGCGACGATCCCCAGCGGCTGATGATTGGACCAGGTGTCGATGCCCGGGCCGGCGTTGTGGGAATACTCACCCTTGAGCAGCTCCGGCACGCCGCAGGCGTACTCCACGTTTTCGATGCCGCGCTTGAGCTCACCCATGGCGTCCTCGAGCACCTTGCCGTGCTCCTCGGCGATCAGTGCACAGATCTCGTCGGCGTCGCGCTCCAGCAGCATCTTGAAGCGAAACATCACCTGGGCGCGTCTGGCCGGCGGCGTGTCTCGCCAGGTCGGCTGTGCCGCCCGGGCAGCATCGATGGCACGCTCGACTGTGGCGGCGCTGGCCATCGGCACGCGGCCGATCACTTCCGCGCTGGCGGGATTGGTCACGTCCAGGTGGCGTTCGCCTTCCAGGCGCTCACCACCGATCCAGTGGGTCAGGGTCGGCATCTCGCGTCCTTGTGCTTCAGTATTCACGGCCGAGCAGCGCCTCGTTGAAGGGGTAGCGGGAGAGCTTCGCGATACCGGTGTCGGTGATCAGCACCTCCTCTTCGAGCTTGACGCCGTCGGCGCCGCCCACCTCGCCGATGTAGCTCTCAACCGAGACCACCATGCCGGGCTCGAGGACGCCGTCCGAGGAGAAACGGTCGAAGTCCATGTGGTGGGCCACCAGCGGCGTCTCGCCGTGCATGCCGACGCCGTGGATGATGGAGGGATAGCGACGGTCCAGGAAGCGCTCGGGAATCTTCCAGGCCTGCTCGGAGATCTCGCGATAGGTCATGCCGGGCTTGAGGATGCCCATGTTGTGGTGCACCTGGTCATAGGCCATGCGGTAGAGCTCACGCTGATAGGCACTGGGCCGGCCCGGGCCGACGTGGAAGGTGCGCGAGAAATCGGAGTAGTAGCCGTGGCAGCCGATGGTGTCGGTGTCCAGGGCTACCAGCTCGCCGGGGCGAATCTTGCGGTCGCTGGCCTCGTGGAACCAGGGGTTGGTGCGAGGCCCGGAGTTGAGCAGGCGGGTCTCGATGAACTCGCCGCCACCACGGATCACCTCGCCGTACATGATGGCGAACAGCTCGTTCTCGGTGACACCGGGTTTGATCGCGGCCTCCACCGCGGCCACCGAGGCTTCGCTTGCCGCCATGGACTGGGCCAGGCAGGCGATCTCCTCGGGGGTCTTGATGCGCCGGCAGTGCAGGGTGTCCTGCATGCAGTCGTAGACATTCAGGCCCTGGGCCTCCAGCGAGCGGGCCAGGTTGAGCGCGCAGCGATCCAGGCCCACCTTCTTGTTGCCGCGGCCGTGCTCCCGAACCAGCTCGGCGATCTCCACGCCAAAGGGATCCGAGGAGAGGTTGTCGCGCTGGTTCACCGCCGACCACACCACCTTGGAGGGGCGCGCTTCGTCGATGGTCTCGAGCCAGGTGGAGATGTGAGCGCTGCCCGGGTACTCGAAGAGGATGATCGGGCCGGCGAGTGGCACATAGACGTAGCGCGTGGAGTTGCGCAGGAAATAGCCGAACATGTTGCGCGAGCCGGTGGCGTAGCGCTGATTGTTGGGATCGAACAGCACCAGGGCGGCGTAGCCCTGCTCGGCCATCATGGCGCGCAGCCGCTCCAGGCGCCCGGCGCGCAGCTGCCTGGGATCGAAGGCGGTGGGGATGCTGTCGCCGCTGGCCATCGGGGCCGAGGGCACGACCGGAATGTCTTCCGGCTCGCTGTCGGTCAGTCTTTCTGACTCTACGATGCTCATGGGGGGATTCTCGCTGTGTCGTCAGGGTGATGGCCGGATGCGGCGCGGCCACCGGGAAGGGCTTGTCGGGAAGCGTTTGGGCGACGCTCAGTCGGCCAGGCTGTCCGTGCGATTCGTGCCGTTCTCGAGCATTCTTTCGTGGATCGGCGCCATGCGACCGAAGATGCGCTCGGCGCGCTCGGGTCGGCCGATGAAGCCGGGCTCCTTGGCATAGGCGAAGATCACGGTGTGGCGCTCCTTGTCGCCCTCTACCGGCGTCACCCGGTGCAGCGAGTAGCGGCCGAAGAACACCTGCAGATCGCCGGGCTGAAGGTCGAGGCTCTTGAGGCGTGAGCGATCGCCGTCGATCACCTTCTCCACCGCTTCGAAGTTCTCGCCCTCGGGGCTGCGGATGCCCGGGGCATATTCGAAGCGGCCGCCGCGATGAGACTGGCGGGTCATCATGGTGACGATGAATTCGTTGGTGTCGTAGTGCCAGGGATGCTGGCATCCCTCGCGCAGCACGTTGACCACCAGGTCGGCCAGCGGGTCGGCGTACCGGTGAATCTCCTCCATGCCCACCACGGCGCCGATGAAACGCTGGAAACCGGGATGCTCATAGACCTGACGGATAATGGTGTCCCCATCGATGCGGTCGCCGGCTACGAAACCGTTGGTGCGGTCGTCGAAGCGGTTGAGAGGATGGCTGGGGGGCAGTTCGGGGTCGCCGGCGTTGTTGTAGGGGTTGGTCTCGGTCTGGTTATAGTGGGCCTGTGGCGAGAGGCGCTCGGTCTCGCGCTCGAGACGCGCCAGCGCCGCTTCGGGGACGAAGTTCTTGAGGACCACGCAGCCGTCATCGTTCAGCTGGCGGCGGCAGCTCTCGATGAGCTCTCGGCCCGTCGGGCTCTCCAGTTCGTCGATGGGATAGCGACCCAGGTCGATCAGGCCGTGCAGGGATGTCGTCTCTTGCGTGTCGGCCGTGGCGTGCATCACGCTTTGCTCCTGTACTCGGGAATTACCGTGTCTTGTCGAGGTACTGGACAGGGTAATCAGCCCTCACTCATAATTGAAATGAATGGTTGAGATGCCACCCATTTCAAAGGCTCATCAATTATGGATACCGAGTTACTGCGTGCCTTCGTGACCGTGGCCGAATGCGAGGGCTTCAGCGCCGCGGGTAAGGTGCTGCACCGCACGCAGTCGGCGGTCAGCCTGCAGATCAAGCGACTTGAGGATCAGATGGGCAAGGCACTGTTCGAGCGGACCAGTC
>PWEV01000174.1 GCA_003553625.1 Halomonas sp. | reverse complement strand
CGATGAACCTTCACGAGTATCAGGGCAAACAGCTGTTTGCCGACTACGGTCTTCCGGTGTCCAAGGGCTTTGCCGTCGACACCCCCGAAGAAGCCGCCGAAGCCTGCAAGAAGATCGGCGGCGACAAGTGGGTCGTCAAGGCCCAGGTCCACGCCGGTGGACGCGGCAAGGCCGGCGGCGTCAAGCTCATCAAGAGCCCGGAGGAGGCCAAGGCCTTCGCCGAGCAGTGGCTGGGCAAGAATCTGGTGACCTACCAGACAGACGCTAACGGTCAGCCGGTGACCAAGATCCTGGTCGAGAACTGCACCGAGATCGCCGAGGAGCTCTACCTGGGAGCCGTTGTCGATCGCGCCACCCGTCGTGTGGTCTTCATGGCCTCCACGGAAGGCGGCGTGGAGATCGAGAAGGTCGCCGAGGAGACTCCCGAGAAGATCCTCAAGGCCGATATCGATCCGCTGGTGGGCGCTCAGCCCTACCAGGCGCGTGAGCTGGCCTTCGCCCTGGGTCTGAAGGGCGACCAGGTGAAGCAGTTCACCAAGATCTTCCTGGGTCTCTCCAAGCTGTTCCACGACAAGGATCTGGCGCTGCTGGAGATCAACCCGCTGGTGATCACCGACGAGGGCAACCTGCACTGCCTCGACGCCAAGCTCAACCTGGACGGTAACGCCCTGTACCGTCACCCGGATCTCCAGGAGATGCGCGATCCCTCCCAGGAGGATGAGCGTGAGGCCGAAGCCGCCGCATGGGAACTGAACTACGTGGCCCTGGATGGCAACATCGGCTGCATGGTCAATGGCGCTGGCCTTGCCATGGGTACCATGGACATCGTCAACCTGCACGGCGGTTCACCGGCCAACTTCCTTGACGTGGGCGGCGGTGCCACCAAGGAGCGCGTGGCCGAGGCGTTCAAGCTGATCCTCTCCGATGACAACGTCAAGGCGGTGCTGGTCAACATCTTCGGCGGCATCGTGCGCTGTGACATGATCGCCGAGGGCATCATCGGTGCGGTCGAGCAGGTGGGTGTCAACGTCCCGGTCGTCGTGCGACTGGAAGGTACCAACGCCGAACTGGGGACCGAGAAATTGGCCTCCAGTGGTCTGAACATCATCGCTGCTACCAGTCTGACCGATGCGGCTCAGCAGGTCGTCAAGGCAGCGGAGGGCAAGTAATGAGTATCCTGATAGACAAGAACACCAAGGTCATCTGCCAGGGCTTCACCGGCGGTCAGGGGACCTTTCACTCCGAGCAGGCGATCGCCTACGGTACCAAGATGGTCGGCGGCGTGACCCCGGGCAAGGGCGGACAGGAGCACCTGGGCCTGCCGGTGTTCAACACGGTCAAGGAAGCCGTGGAGAAGACCGGTGCCGAGGCCAGCGTGATCTACGTGCCGGCTGCGTTCTGCAAGGACTCGATCCTCGAGGCCGCCAACTCAGGCATCAAGCTGATCGTCTGCATCACCGAGGGCATTCCCACCCTCGACATGCTTGAGGTCAAGGTGAAGTGCGACCAGCTGGGCGTGCGCCTGATCGGTCCCAACTGCCCGGGCGTGATCACTCCCGGCGAGACCAAGATCGGGATCATGCCGGGCCACATCCACCAGCCGGGCAAGGTCGGTATCGTGTCGCGCTCCGGTACCCTGACCTATGAAGCCGTCAAGCAGACCACCGATCACGGCTTCGGCCAGTCCACCTGCGTGGGCATCGGCGGCGACCCGATTCCGGGTTCCAACTTCATCGATATCCTCGAGATGTTCGAGAAGGACCCGGCCACCGAGGCGATCGTGATGATCGGCGAGATCGGCGGCACCGCCGAGGAAGAAGCGGCGGCCTACATCAAGGCCAACGTCTCCAAGCCGGTGGTCTCCTACATCGCCGGTGTGACCGCTCCTGCGGGCAAGCGCATGGGCCATGCTGGCGCTATCATCTCCGGTGGCAAGGGCACCGCAGACGAGAAGTTTGCTGCCCTGGAAGACGCCGGCGTGAAGACCGTACGTTCGCTGGCCGAGATCGGCGATGCCCTTAAGGAAGTGACCGGCTGGTAAGCCGTTCCCTGCCGACAGGCGCGCAAGCACAGGACGGGCACCCCCAGGGGTGCCCGTCCTGCGTTGTGGCTGGCACCGTCAAGACTCAGCCGTTCAGCCATTCAGCGGGAGGCGACCAGGCAGCGGTCGCGACCGCTGCGCTTGGCTTCGAGCAGCGCCTGGTCGGCGTGCTGCAGGGTGGTGAGATGGCGCTCGCCGATGCGATGCTCGCTGATCCCGGCGCTGAGAGTCACCGAGAGTTTCTCTTCGCAGCTGGTAATGGTGACGGCTGAAACGCGATCCCGCAGTCGCTCGACGATGATGCGCGCCTCGTCGATCCGGGTTTCCGCCAGCAGCAGGATGAACTCCTCGCCGCCCCAGCGCCCGCACAGGTCCGACTCGCGCAGTACCTCGCGCATGGCGTCCGCGATGGCAACCAGCAGCCGGTCGCCGACATCGTGCCCATGGCGGTCGTTGATGGTCTTGAAGCGGTCGATGTCCATCAGGACCAGGGTGTAGGGCTGCCCGCTGGTCTCAAGCTGGAGAAGACGTTCGTCGATCAGTCGTCGGTTGGCCAGTTGGGTGAGCGGGTCGTGGGTAGAGTCCTGGCGAAGCGCCCGGTTGCGCTCGCGCATCATCGCCTGATAGCCATCGGAGATGCGCGACAGCTTCTGTTGTCGACGCAGGCTGTTTTCGTAGCGCTTCTGGGTCACCTGTCGCGCCTCCAGGGCCAGCATCTGGTATCGGTCGGAGATGCTGATCAGGCGCTCGAGCTGCTGCTGCTGGTTGCGGTACTTCTCGACGAGAGCCTCCAGAGGCTCGAACAGCGGGTGTCCCGAATGGGTCGGGTCCGCCAGCAGCGCGGTGACCCGCTCGAGCAGCGCCTGCTCGTCCCGGCGGCTCATGTCGGCGTCGTCGCCGGGGTGATGGCGAAGGGATAGCTGCAGTCCTCCCGGAACTCGTCCGCCAGCTCGGCGATGCGCTCGTTGCGCGGGTCGTAGTACCACTCCACGGCGACCTCGCGGCCGTTGCCGTGGGCCTCTTCCAGCAGGTCGAAGATGTCCATCATCGCCTTCACCGAACTGGTGTTGAGGTACACCAGGCCCAGGGACAGGTGCAGCGGCCGCTCCTCGTCGTCGAGGAAACGGCGCACCCATTCGACTACCTGGTCGAAGAGTTCATAGGAGTTCTCGGGGTAGGAGTCACCCTGCATGGTCAGCCTCCCTGCCTGCCAGCTGCTCTGGATGGCAGGCGTCGACTGGCTGCCGGGAATGTCGAGGTCACGAGTCATGGTGATCATGGTACCCATCAGATGGTAGCAGTCAGGCTAAAGAAACCTTGGCCGTCGGGCAACGCCTGTAGCGAGGCCTTCAGGGGGCGAGAGGCCTTGCGGGCCATGTCCAGCAGCCCGAGGCCGGCGCCGCTATCGCGTTCGGCATCGCGCGGGCGACGCAGCTGCTTCTTGTAGGCGGCCTTGAGCTCGGCGCTATCCAGCGGGCCCAGCGCCTCGATGATGCGTACCAGGCGCTCGCCGTCGGCGAATTCGACCAGGTTGCCCGCCGAGACCAGGT
>PWEV01000068.1 GCA_003553625.1 Halomonas sp. | reverse complement strand
GGGTGCATATCGCAGAATCCCAGGCGATTCTCCTGCAGCGCAAAGCGCAGGGTCACGATCCCGCTGAGATCGAGACCGGCCAACCCTTGAACGGCCAGCTGGCCCAGGTAGAGGCGCTGTTCGGGCGTCAGCCAGGTCGCCGGGGCTTTGATCAGGACGCTGCCGAATGACTCCCGCACCGCCAGCCAGCGAACACGGGCAAGGTGGTCGCAGAGCACCGCCAGCTCGACCCGTCTCCCGGGCGCGCCCTCCTCGGCCATCGGGATGCCCGCCTCGCGCAGCAAGGCCCGGACCGCTGCGCCATCCTGCATGGCCTCGATCAGCGCCAGGCGAGGCCCCACGAAGGGGAGTCCAGCGCCTCGGCAGGCCCTGGCCAGCGCGAGCTGACGAGCGGTGTCGACCTCGCCGGGATGCAGCGCTTTACAGCCGGCTCTCAGCGCGCGCTCCACCAGCGCGGCGGCGGGCTCATCGGAGGTGGCGGCGACCAGACACACCAGGCCCAGCTCGGCAGCGGCCTGGCGAACCCGAAGGCCGCCAAGCCCGACGGCGGCCAGGGCGATCCGGGCAGGCGGCGCCCCGGGCTCGGGAAGGCTGAAGATGCGCATGTGGGGGTTGCCTCCTTGACGATGGCCCCGGTGTGAAAGGCAGTGCTAGCATGGGTGTCGAATCGACAGGAGGCCGGCGGCGCCCATCCGGCAGACGATCATGACCACTCCCAAGCTGCTCAACAAGCTGACATTTCGTCAGCTGCAAGTATTCCAGGCGGTTCACGATCAGCACTCCTACTCCCGGGCCGCGGAGCAGTTGGGGCTGACCCAGCCCGCGGTCAGCGCCCAGATCCGCCAGCTGGAGCAGGCGCTGGGCCAGCCGCTTTTCAAGTATGCCGGCAAGACACTGCACGTGCTGCCGGCGGCGGACGCCCTGGCGGCCTCGGTGCGGGCCATCTTCGGCCAGGTCTCGCGGCTCCAGATGACGCTCTCGGACATGTCGGGCACTATTCACGGGGAGCTCGACCTGGCGGCGGTATCCACCGCTCAGTATGTGGTGCCGCATCTGCTGGCACGCTTCCGCGCCCACTTCCCCAACGTTCAGGTACGCCTCAAGGTGTGCAATCGCAGCCAGGCCCTGGCGCGCCTTGCCGAACACCGTGATGATCTGGTGATCATGGCCCGAGTGCCCCAGGATCACGACCTGGAGATCATGCCGATCCTGGATAACGAGATGATCCCGCTGGTGTGGCCCGGCCACCCGCTGCTGCAGGCCACCGCGCCGACCCTGGACGATTTCGCTCGCCACTATGTGCTGATGCGCGAACCCGGCTCCGGGGTGCGCAGCGCCTTCGAGGAGCTCGCCGCCGAGCAGGACGTGAGCCTGGCCCACCGCATCGAGCTGGGCACCAACGAGGCCGTCAAACAGGGGGTGATGGCCCGATTGGGGGTGGCCGTCTTGCCGCGACTGGCGGTGCAACTCGAGCTTGCCGCGGGGCTCCTCGAAGAGCTCGCTCTACCGGACTTCCCGCTGCGCCATTCATGGTGCACCGTCTACCCGCGTGAGCGCTTCCCGACCCCGGTCACCGAACTCTTTCTGCGCTTCGTTCGCGAGCACCTGGCGGACTTCCACGCCCACTTCCAGGCACCGCCCCATCCGCTGCCCAACCACAACGTGGAGTGTCTGCCGCTGTCGAGGTGAGCCAGATCACGGCGAGCGTGGGCATCACCGACGAAGCGATGCCCACACTGCGCGACTATGTTAGATTATTGGGTCGATACCCAGTAACCAGCAGCACGCCCAGCGGCCCTGGACCCTAGCCGGCGAAGCTACCGGCCAGGAGCATCCTCGACCCACGCGGCGAGCCGAGCGAAGGGGGCCCACACCCATGAGCGACAGCACCTCGAAACACGTCCCCAGCGGCGAGAAGTTCCGCACTGAACACGGCTTCGCCGCCATCAAGGACGGCATCAAGCAGCGCCGTGAAAGCGCAGAAAAGACCGTCGACGAGGGCGCCGACCCGGGACGCAAGCCCAAGTGGCTGCGCGCCCAGATTCCCGGCGGCGAGCGCTTCGAGGCCGTCAAGCGTAACGTGAGCGAACATCGCCTGAGCACCGTGTGCGCCGAGTCCCACTGCCCCAACATGGGTGAGTGCTGGAGCAACGGCACCGCCACCATCATGCTGATGGGCTCGGTATGTACCCGTGCCTGTCGCTTCTGCGCCGTGGACACCGGCAATCCCGGGGGATGGCTGGATGCCGAGGAGCCGGCCAACACCGCCAAGTCGGTGGAGCTGATGGGGCTGCGCTACGTGGTGCTGACCTCGGTGGATCGCGACGACCTCGACGACGGCGGCGCCGCCCATTACGCGGCCTGTATCCGCGCCATCAAGGCCAACACCCCCGAGGTGGTCGTGGAGGCGCTGACACCGGACTTCGACGGCAGCCCTGCCGCCATCGAACAGGTGGTTGACTCCGGCCTCGAGGTGTTTGCCCAGAACGTCGAGACCGTGGAGCGGCTGACCCGAAAGGTGCGTGATCCACGGGCCGGCTACCGCAAGACCCTGGACGTGCTGGCCCATGCCAAGCGTCACCGCCCCGGGGTGCTCACCAAGACCAGCCTGATGCTGGGCCTGGGCGAGGCTGACGATGAGATACTGGCCACCTTCGACGACCTGCGCGAGATCGGGGTGGACATCGTCACCCTGGGCCAGTATTTGCGCCCCACCCGCAACCATCTGGCCGTGGAGCGCTGGGTCACTCCTGAAGAGTTCGAGCGCTATCGCCAGATCGGCCTTGAGATGGGCTTCATGGAAGTGGCCGCCGGCCCCCTGGTGCGTTCCAGCTACCGCGCCGACCGGGTGTTCGAGAAGAACAACCTGGGCCTGTCCGCTCCGGCCGAGGTGCCGGGCCAAACCTCCCGCCCTGACCGTATCGACGCCGTCAACGTCGGCTGACCAGTTGCCTGCCCAGTTCGAGCGCCAGGCACTCCGCCAGGCGCTCACCTACCTTTTCTACGCCTGGCGCCTCCACCCCGGGGGCCTCGTTGACGAGATCCACCAGGCGAGTCATCGCCATGCCGGCATAGCCGCAGGGATTGATGCGCAGGAAGGGCGAAAGATCGCCGTCGACGTTCAGCGCCACGCCGTGGAAACTGCCGCCGCGGCGGATACGCAGTCCCAGCGAAGCGATCTTGGCCTCCCCCACGCTCGTGTTCACGTACACCCCCGGCGCATCGGGGCGGGCCCGCGCCTCGACGGCGTACTCGGCCAGCAGGGCGATCACTGCCCGCTCCAGCCCGCTCACCAGATCGCGCACGCCAAGGCGCGAGCGGCGCACGTCGATCAGCGGATAGAGCACCACCTGTCCAGGCCCGTGATAGGTCACCTGGCCGCCCCGGTCGGTCTGCACCACCGGAATATCACCGGGCATGAGCAGATGCTCGGGGCGGCCGGCCTGGCCCTGGGTAAACACCGGCTCATGCTCCACCAGCCAGAGCTGATCGGGTGTCTCGGCATCGCGGCTGTCGGTGAGCTCGCGCATCGCCTGCCAAACGGGCCCGTAGGGCCGGCGGCCGAGGCGATGCAGTTCGATGGGCGGCAGCGAAGGCGGTCGGCAGGACGATGCAGGGGGGCTCTGGGCCATCACAACACCATGTGCACGCGGCCGGTGGCCTTGAGCTCGACGAACAGCGCCTGCAGCTGGGCTTCGCCGGTGGCGCGGATGGTCAGGCGAACCGACTGGAATCGGCCGTTACGACTGTCCACCACCCGCAGGTCGGTGGCGTCGAAGTGAGGATCGTGGCGAGTGACCACCTGACAGACCATGGCGGCGAAGTCCTCGGCGGCTTCGCCGACCACCTTGATCGGGTAGGAGCAGGGGAAGGTGATACTCGGTGCCTTGCCGGCGACCGGCCGGCTAGGTTGGCGCAGGTCGCGAAGAGACTTGTCGTTCATGGGGCTTCCAGCGGGTCGAGGATATCAGGGCATTTTACGCAACCCGCCGGAGAGAGACCACCAAAGCCCTAGTCGAACCAGCCGCCGACCAGGTTGGAGAAGAAGCGGCGGACCTGATCGACCAGCTTCTTGACGAAACCGCCCTCCTCCACCGACTCCAGGGCCACCAGCGGCTGTTCGCCGACCACTTCCTCACCGAGGCGCACCGCCAGGGTGCCGACACGCTGACCGGCAGCGATGGGTGCGGCCAGGTCGCCCTGTATATCCAGGCGAGCGGTCAGCTCCTGGTTACGCGCCCGCGGCACCGTCATCATCACGTCGCTGTCGACACCCACGGACAGCTGGTTGCTCTCACCGCCCCATACACGGGGTGTGTTGAGCACCGAGCCGGCGTCGTAGAGTTTGACGGTCTCGAAGTAGCGGAAGCCGTAACTCATCAGCTTCTGGGTCTCCTGGGCGCGGGACTCCTCGGAGCTGGTGCCCATCACCACGGAGATCAGCCGCATGTCGTCGCGCTTGGCGGAGGCCACCAGGCCATAGCCCGCTTCGGTGGTCCAGCCGGTCTTCAGGCCGTCCACGGTGGGGTCACGCCACAGCAGCCGGTTGCGGTTGGGCTGTCGAATGTCGCTGAAGGTGAAGTATTTCTCCGCGTATATTGCGTAGTGCTCGGGATAGTCGTTGATGATGTACTGAGACAGCAGCGCCATGTCGCGGGCCGAGGAGTACTGCTCGGGATGAGGCAGACCGGTGGAGTTGGCGAAGCTGGTGTTGTGGAGGCCCAGACGGGTGGCGTGCTGGTTCATCAGGTCTGCGAAGGGCACCTCGCCACCGGCCAGGTGCTCGGCCACGGCCACGCTGGCATCGTTGCCGGAGGCAATGATGATGCCGTAAAGCAGATCGCGGATCGATACCTGGGTGTCCCCCTCGATGAACATCTTGGAGCCCCCGGTACGCCAGGCGTTCTCGCTGACCCGCACCATGTCATCCATGGTGATGTTGCCGCGGTCCAGCTCACGCTCCACCAGGTAGGCGGTCATCAGCTTGGTCAGACTCGCCGGCGGCAGCCGCTCATCGGCGTTGTGCTCCACCAGTACCCGGCCGCTGTCGGCATCCATCAGGAACCACGACTTGGCGGCCAACTGGGGTGGCGAGGGAATCATGACCTGCGGCTGGGGCACCGGCACGCTCTGGGCCGAAGCCAGCGTCGATACCATTACCAGGCAGGCCAGTAGCGCCGGGATCAAATGCAGGCGGCGAAGGAAAAACAACTCTCTCATGGGGGCAGGTCTCGTGAAACGTTCCGGAGGAAAGAAATGGGGCGCCGATCAGTCGGCGCCATTGACGACGAAGCTCTGTTCGAAACCGGCACGGCGCAGTTCACCGCGCACCGGCTCCACCTGGTCGGCGCTGGCCAGCGGTCCCACCTGGACACGATGCACCCCCGTCGAGGTGGCAACCCGCACCGGGTGGGAGAGCGCGGCCTGGAGCCTGGCCTGCAGCGCCTGGGCGCTTTCGGCGGAGCCCAGGGCGGCAATCTGAAGGTAAATGGGGCTGCCATCAGCGGGGCGGCCATCCGCGGGGCTGCCGTCAGCCGAGCGGCCTGACGCAGCGGAACCGTTGGCCGTCGGTGCCGCCTGCGGCGCAGGGGCAGATGCTACCTGGCTGGCCGCCTGACGTGCCGGCGGGGCCACCGAGGCACTGGCGACGCCGTTGCTAGCACTACCGCCGGAGCTACCGCCGTTCTCGGCCAGCCACTGCTCCACATCGATCGCCTCCACCTTCACCCGACCGGTGCCACGGTCCAGGATATCCAGCCGCGCGGCGGCGGCGTAGGAGAGGTCGATCTCGCGATCATTGTGGAAGGGGCCTCGGTCGTTGACCCGCACGATCGCCGAGCGGCCGTTATCCTGGTTGGTTACCCGCACGTAGCTGGGCAGCGGCAGCGAGCGATGGGCGGCACTCATCTTGTACATGTCGTAGATTTCGCCATTGGAGGTGGCGTAGCCGTGAAACTTCTCGCCATACCAGGACGCCGTGCCCTGGCGGACATAGCCGCGGGAATCGGGCAGCACCCGGTAGGTCTTGCCCCACACCTCATAGGTGGAACGGTTGCCACCCCGGGAAGGCGGCTCGACTCGCGGCACCGCATCGGGAATCCGGCTGACGTCCGGAGGATCCATGGGATAGGCGTCCCCTGACATGGCGTATCGCCCGCCCCCGCCGGTGGCCACCGCCGAGGGGGCAGCCGATGTCTCGCCGGGCTCCGCAGGGGCCTGGCCGCCGCCGCCGGCACAGCCCGTCAACATCAGCGCCACCGCGAGCAGCCACAGACGAGACGTCATGAGCGCTCCTCCCCGTCGGCATGGACGGCATCCAGCCAGTGGGCATCCAGCGCCCGCGCCGCCTCGATGGCCTCGGCAAGTTCGGTGACCGCCATGGCATAGAGATGGCTGTGGTTGTAGCGGGTGATCACGTAGAAGTTGTGATCGCCCAGCACATAGCGCCAGTTGCCCTCGCCGTCCTCCAGCGAGACCGGCAGCAGCGGCTGGTCGGCGTCGAGCTCGTCGGGGACCGCGATACCGGCCTCGGCCACGTCTCTGGCCGCGACGGCCGGTGGACGCGCCGCGCGGTTGAAGTCGATGCCCTCCGGTGGGGTTGCTGGCCCCTCGGCGTCATGATAGATGGGCTCGTCGGCGCGCCAGCCGTGCTCGGCAAAGTAGTTGCCCACGCTGCCGATGGCGTCCACCGGATTGGTCCAGAGGTCACGGATGCCGTCGTCGTCGAAGTCGACGGCGTAGGCGCGATAGCTGGTGGGAATGAACTGCGGATAGCCCATGGCACCGGCGTAGGAGCCGCTGAGTTCGCCGGGGTCGACGCCCTGCTCGTGGGTGATCTCCAGGAAGGCCGCCAGCTCACCGCGGAAGAAGCCGCCGCGAGTCGGGTGGTGGAAGGCCAGGGTGGCCAGGGAGTCGATCACCCGGTGACGGCCGGTGAAGCGGCCGTAGCTGGTCTCGACGCCGATGATGGCGGCGATCACTTCGGGGGGCACGCCATACTCGGCTTCGGCGCGCTCGAACGCATCACGATGCACCTCGAGGAAGGTGACGCCGCGGTGGATGCGCTCCGGCTGCAGGAAGATCGCACGGTACTCGTCCCAGCGCAGGCGGCGCTCGGCGGCACCGGCCATGGCGTCCAGCACACCCTGCTGGAAATCGGCGGAGGCCATGGCGGCCTCCAGCCAGTCGCGCTCGATGCCCTTTCCGGCCAGCTCCTCGACCAGCTGGCGCGTCTCGGCGTGGGTACGCGGGTCGAAGTCCGCCGCAAGGGGACTCATCGATACGCCCAGGGCGGCCATCGCTACCAGCGCCCTCACGCCATGGTTTCGGATCCGTAACATGCAGCTCTCTCCCTGATTCGGCACCCGGATGCCCGCAGCGGCCCTAGCGCGGAAGCAGGCGGCGGTGCGCATGAATGGCCATGAGAATACCGAAACCCGCCATCAAGGTCACGCTGGAGGTGCCCCCATAGCTGACCAGCGGCAGCGGCACGCCAACCACCGGCAGGATGCCGCTGACCATGCCCACGTTGACAAAGACATAGATGAAGAAGGTCAGGATGATGCTGCCCGCCACCAGACGACCGAAGGTATCCTGAGCACCAACGGCCAGCCACAGGCCACGGCTGATGATGAGCAGGTAGAGCAGCAGGATCGCGATGATGCCGACCAGACCGAACTCCTCGCCCAGCACGGCGACGATGAAGTCGGTGTGCCGCTCGGGCAGAAACTCCAGCTGAGACTGGGTGCCCTGCAGCCAGCCCTTGCCGAACACCCCACCGCTGCCGATGGCGGTGGTGGACTGGATGATATTCCAGCCCGACCCCAGGGGATCGCTGTTGGGATCGAGGAAGGTCAATACCCGCTGTCGCTGGTAGTTGTGCAGGTTCGCCCACAGCAGTGGCAGGGCCGCGGCGGCAATCACCGCCAGGGCGGTGATGAAGCGCCAGGAGAGGCCCGCGAGCAACACCACGAAGACCGCCGCCGAGGTGACCAGCAGCGAGGTGCCGAGATCGGGCTGCTTGGCGATCAGCACGACCGGAACAGCGATCAGTACCAGACACACCGCAATGTCGCGCAGCCGCGGGGGGAGCTCCTGGCGGCTCAGGTAGGCGGCCACCATGAGCGGCACCGCCAGCTTCATCAGCTCGGAGGGCTGGAAGCGGATCACGCCGGGGATCACCAGCCAGCGCTGGGCACCCATGCCGACGTCGCCGACCAGTTCCACCGCCACCAGCAGCAGCACGCCAAGCACATAGACCGGCAGCGCCCAGCGCAGCAGCGTCGCCGGCGTCAGCTGGGCGAGGAAGAACATCACCGCAAACGCCACCCCGAAGCGGATGCCCTGGGCGATGACCGCCTCGAGGCGCTGGCCGCTGGCGCTGTAGAGTACGACAAGCCCGGCCGCCATCAGCACCAACAGCATGCCCAGCAGCCAGGGGTCCAGGTGGAGTCGCTCCCAGAGGCTGCGGCGCCGGGAGATCCCGCTGGCCGGGGCGCGAACCGGGTAGGGGCGCAGCGCTCGGGAGAGGTCGATCATCAGGCCCATGATTCAGTTCCCTGCGACTCGTCCATCGTCATCCTCCATTGCCTCGCGCAGCTCCTCCACGTCGGGCTCTCGGTCCCTGAGCAGCCAGGTGTCCGTCATGGCCCGTGCCAGGTGCGCGGCGTGGGTGCTGCCGCCGCCGGCGTTCTCGACGATCACCGACACGGCGATCTGGGGGTCTTCCAGCGGCGCGAAGGCCATGAACAGGGCGTGGTCGCGCAGCCGCTCGGCCAGCTCCTCGGCGTTGTACTTCTGGTCCTGACCCAGCGAGAAGACCTGGGCGGTACCGGACTTCCCGCCCATGCGGTACTCCAGGCCCACCCCGGTGCGCCGCGCCGTCCCCTCGCTGCCGGTCATCACCTTCTCCATGCCGGAGAAGATCCGATCCCACCAGGTGTCATTGGGAATCATGATGTCGGGCGGCGTCTCGGGGACTCGCTCGGGCAAGGGCGCATCGCCGATATGGCTGGCCAGGCGCGGTTTGACCCACTCGCCGCGGTTGGCCAGTACCGCGGTGGCGGTGGCGAGCTGCAGCGGCGTGACCTGCCAGTAGCCCTGACCGATGCCCACGGAGAGGGTCTCCCCCGGGTACCAGGGCTGGTTGAAGCGACCGCGTTTCCAGTCCCGTGAGGGCATCAGCGCCGTGCTCTCGCCGAACACGTCATGGCCTACCCGCTGTCCGAAGCCGAAGGCGCTCATGTTGTCGTGGATACGGTCGATGCCCAGATCGTGGGCCAGGGAGTAATAGTAGGTGTTGTTGGACACGGCGATGGAGCGCTCCATGTCGACCCGGCCATGCCCCCAGCGCAGCCAGTTGCGGTAGCGACGGGAGTCGTTGGGCAGCTGATAGAACCCAGGGTCGTTAATGGTTCTGTCCGGGGTGATCACCCCTTCCGCCAGGCCGGCGAGCGCCAGGAAGGGCTTGATGGTAGAGCCCGGCGGGTAGTGGCCGCGGATCGCCCGGTTGTAGAGCGGCAGATCGAGATCTTCCTGCAGCCCCCGGTAGGAGGCCACGTCGATGCCGGTGACAAACTGGTTGCTGTCGAAGCCCGGGGCCGAGACCATGGCAAGGATTTCACCGGTCTGGGGCTGGATGGCCACGATGGAACCCCGGCGGCCGTCCATCAGCTCATAGGCCAGCTTCTGCATCTGCTTGTCTAGGGTCAGGGTCAGGTGCTGGCCCGGCACCGGATCGGTGCGCCCCAGCTCGCGCAGCACCCGCCCACGGGCGTTGGTCTCCACCTTGCGCAGACCCGCCTGACCGTGCAGCTCCTCTTCGTAGAAGCGCTCGACGCCGGTCTTGCCGATGAAGTGGGTGCCGGCGTAGCGGCCGGTGTCGAGGGTCGCCATCTCCTCGGCGTTGATTCGCCCCACATAGCCCAGGGCGTGCGTCATGACCTCGGCGTCGGGGTAGTAGCGCAGCAGCTGGGCCTCCACCTCGACGCCGGGCAGCAGGTGTCGGTTCACCGACACCCGGGCGATCTGATCCTCGTCCAGGTCGCTCATCAGCAGCGCCGGCTGGAAGGGGCGCTGGCGCTGACGAGAGCGCACCCGGAAGGCAGCCGCCTCCTCGTCGGGCAGCTCGAGCAGATCCACCAGCAGCGCCAGGGTGGCGTCCAGGTCTTCGACCCGCTCGCGCACCAGGGTGAGGTTGTAGGTGGGTCGATTCTCGGCCAGCAGCGCACCGTTACGGTCGTAGATCAGTCCGCGGGTGGGCGGCAGCGGCTCGACCCTCACGCGATTCTTCTCGGAGCGGGTGCTGTAGACATCGTGCTGGACCACCTGAAGGTAGGCCAACCGCCCCATCAGCAGGCCGGTCAAGGCGAATACCAGCACCACGGCCAGCAGGGCGCGCACTCTGAAGATACGCAGTTCATGCTCGGGGCTCTTGAGGTTGTCGCGATTCTTGCGCATCGCTCTCTCGGCCGGACGGCGGCTCGGTCAGCGGTGGTAGGGATGCCCCACCATCAGGGTCCAGGCGCGGTAGAGCTGCTCGGCGAGCAGGATCCGCACCAGCGGGTGAGGCAGGGTCAGCGGCGACAGCGACCAACGCTGGTCGGCGGCGGCGGAGAGCCCCGGCTCGAGGCCGTCGGGGCCACCCACCAAGAGCGCTACGTCGCGACCGGCGAGGCGCCAGGCTTCGGCCTGCTCGGCCAGTTGCTCGGTGCTCCAGGGCTTGCCGCCCACCTCGAGAGCCACGACGTGCTCTTCACCGCGCAGTCGAGCACGTATGCGCTCTGCCTCCTGGGCCATGGCGCGGGGAATATCGGCATTCTTGCCGCGCTGGCCGGGGGCGAGCTCCTCCACCTCGAAGGCGAAGTCACGCGGCAGGCGCTTGCGGTACTCCTCGACCCCCTCGTTGACCCAGGCGGGCATGCGAGTGCCCACCGCCAGCAGGCGAACCCTCATGCGCCGGTGGCCTCGCCCTCGCTGCGCCCGGCGTCGCTGGGCAGGTCGGCCCACAGGCGCTCGAGGTCATAGAGCTGACGGGTTTCCGGCAGCATCACATGCACGACCACGTCACCCAGATCCACCAGCACCCAGTCGGCGCCGTTCTCACCCTCCACGCCCAGGGGCTGAAGCCCGGCCTCCTTGGCTTTCTCGACCACGTTTCCCGCGAGCGCGGATATGTGGCGAGACGAGGTGCCGCTGGCAATGACCATCAGATCGGTCACGCTGGTCAGGTGCGAGACATCGAGCTGGGTGATGTCCTTGGCCTTGAGGTCCTCGAGCGCGTCGATTGCCAGAGTCTTGAGTGCGTCAGTTTGCATAGGGTCTTCTGTCTGAATGTCGTTGAAGTGTCATTGTACCGGGTTGACCGCTCGCTGGCAGCGCCCGTTCCACCGTCAGCGCCGATAGAGGCCATGGACCAGCAGGTGCCGCTCCACCGCCTCGGGCAGCAGATAGCGAACGCTCCGGCCCGAGGCCAGACGGCGGCGGACCTCGGTGGCCGAAATTGCCATGCGCGAGGGGAGCGCCAGGCGCAGCAGGCCGCCGGCGGGGCGCGCCATCAGCGCCGCGGGCTTATCCACCTCGCGACCCGCGATCAGCGCCTGGAGGGCCGCCGGCAGCGCCGCCTCGTGGTCGGGCCGATCGATTACCACCAGGTGGGCCATGGCGAAGAGACGCTCGGGCTCGTGCCAGTCGGCCAGGCGCAGGAAGGCGTCGTGACCCAGCGCCATCACCAGGCGCGCATCGACGCCAAACTCTTCGCGCAGCGACGCCAGGGTATCGGCGCTCCAGGAGGGACCATCGCGATGCAGCTCCCGAGGATCGGCGACCAGCCCCGGGGTATCGCCGATGCCGAGGCGCAGGAGTTCAAGGCGCTGCTCGGGGGAAACCCGCGGCTCACCGCGCAGCGGAGGCACGCTGGCCGGAATCAGGTGGACCCGATCCAGTGACAGCGCCTCGCGCAGCTCCACGGCACTGCGCAGGTGGCCCAGATGCACCGGGTCGAAGGTGCCACCGAGCATGGCGAGCCGCGGCGGATCGACATTTCCCGCCGGCAATGGCAGGTGCATGCCCTCGTTCACTGGCGGATCTGACCGTCGCCGAGCACCACGTACTTGCGAGTGGTGAGCCCCTCGAGACCCACCGGCCCCCGGGCGTGCAGCTTGTCGGTGGAGATGCCGATCTCGGCGCCCAGCCCATACTCGACGCCGTCGGCGAAGCGGGTGGAGGCGTTGACCATCACCGAGCTTGAATCCACCTCGGCCATGAAGCGTCGCGCCAGGCCATAGTCGCGGGTGACGATGGCATCGGTGTGATGGGAGCCATAGCACTCGATATGTTCGATGGCGGCCTCGATGCCGTCCACCACGCGCAACGCCAGCACCGGCGCCAGGTACTCGGTGCCCCAGTCCGCTTCGACGGCGACGGAGGCCTCAGGCAGGATCGCCCGGGTGCGCTCGCAGCCGCGCAGCTCCACGCCGTGCTCGGCGTAAGCGGCGGCCAGCCGGGGCAGCAGCATCTCCGCTACCGGCGCATCCACCAGCAGGGTTTCCATGGTGTTGCAGGTGCCGTAGCGATGGGTCTTGGCGTTGACGGCGATGGCGAGAGCCTTGTCCGGATCCGCCGTGGCATCCACGTAAACATGGCAGACGCCATCCAGGTGCTTGATGACCGGCACCCGGGCCTCCCGGGTGACACGCTCGATCAAGGACTTGCCACCGCGGGGAATGATCACGTCGACGTACTCGGGCATGGCGATCAGCCGTCCCACGGCGGCGCGGTCGGGGGTGGCCACCACCTGCACCGCCGCCGCGGGCAGGCCGGCATCGGCCAGGCCGTCACGGAGGCACCCGGCAATGGCGGCATTGGAACTGCGTGCCTCGCTGCCGCCGCGCAGGATCGCCGCATTGCCGGACTTGAGGCACAGGCTGGCGGCCTCCACGGTGACGTTGGGCCGCGACTCGTAGATGATGCCGATTACCCCCAGCGGCACGCGCATCTGCCCTACCTGAATGCCGCTCGGCCGAAAGCGCAGACCATCGATCTCGCCAACCGGGTCGGGGAGTGCCGCCACCTGGTGCAGGCCATCGATCATGGCGTCGATTCGCGCCGGGGTGAGTTCCAGACGGTCGAGAAGAGCGGCGTCGAGCCCCCCCGTCCGGCCACGATCCATGTCCTCGGTGTTGGCCGCGGCAATCGCCTCGCGACTTGCCTCCAGGCGGACAGCAATAGCCAGCAGAGCGGCGTTCTTGGCACCGCTGGAGGCACGGCGCATGGCCGCAGCGGCCTGGCGGGCCGATTGACCGAGGCCGGTCATGTAGGCCTCGACGTCCCGGATCGCCTCATCGGTGGAGATGACTTGTGCTGACATGCCGAAAGGGGTCTCCTGTGGGCGTGGCCAGAGGGACCGGCCATGGCGTTATACTGGCGCGGTCGGGCCACGGATATTCGGGAAAGGGAGCCATAGTAAGCCACCATGCAGAGCAAGTACAAAGTTGGCCTGCTGCGCCTCAACCTGGTGCTGGCGGCCCTACTGCTGGCCCTGATGGCGCCAGCGTCTGAGAATCTTACCGAGGCTCTGCTGCTGTGGATGGCCGCCGGCTGGCTGGCCGTCTCGGCGGCGCTGGTGGAGTTCAGCCACCGCCGCCCTGCCCTCGTGCCCTGGCAGTTGTTACCCAGCCTGCTGCTGGCGGCCCTGCTGTTCACCGCCCCCGAGCGCTTCCCGCTGTGGCTGTGGGCATGGGCGGCGCTGATCATGCTCCCTCAACCGGGCTGGATGTCCGGGCTCAACCTGCTGCTGGCGATGCTCTCCTGGAGCTGGCTGGCCCGCGAAATGCCACCGGAGCAGGCGGCGTTCGCCGGCGCCTTGCTGGCGGCGCTGCTGCTGCTGGGACTTTCCCGCTCCCGGGATCTGGCACCGCTGCGCGGCGTGGCCAGCCGCCGAGCCCACCTGGTCCCTGGCCTGCGCCTGTGGCCCCGCGCCCAGCTGGCTCGCGACCTGATCCGGGAGCGAGCCCGCGTCCATCGCGACGGGGTGCATGGCGAGCTCATGCTGTTGCGCACCGAACGCCAGCGCCTCTGGCCCCAGGCCCAGCGGCTGTGCGACCTGACACGCAGTTTCGAGCACTGTTACCGAATCGATGGACGCACCCTGGCGACCCTGCTGCTCTCCGCGGATGCCGAACAGGCCGAGGGGCGGCGCACCGAGCTGCTGGCCCGGATGGGTCCTGTCCGGCGTCTGCGCACCACGCCACTGGATCAGGTCGTTTCACTGGCGGAAGAGTGTCGAGCCCTTGAGCGCCAGCCCGCGACAGCGAGCGCCCAGCGCGGGGTAGAGCATGTCTGAGCTACAGCACGTCAAGCTCCATGCCGGCCTCTACTTCCTCGCCGCGCTGCTGCTGGTCGGCCAGGCCAACTGGTTCTATCTGGTCGGCGACTACGACCGCATCCTGCTGCCGGCACTGCTCGCCCCGCTGCTGATCACCGCCGCCCTGATGCGCCTGGGTCAGCCCGAGACCGCCCGACTCTCGGCCTACCTGGTGCTAGTTTGTGGCTACCTGCTGGTCGCCATAGAGCTGCCAGGAGAGTCGTCGCTGGCACCCTTCTGGTTGGGCCTGCCACCGGTGCTTACCCTGCTGCTGCTGCCGCTGGGGCCGGCCATGCTGCTCAATCTCACCCTGACCCCGATCTGGCTGCTGCTGGGTGAGAGCCTACTCGACCGCGACCTGGCGCTGGGCTATCTGAGCCTGGTGATGGTGGCCGGCCTGGCCCCCTGGGAAATCCTCCATCAGCGGGCCCTGCTGAAGGCCACTGACCCCCTCGACGAGGAGTGCGATGCCATCCGTCGCAGCGCCCTGCACGATCGCCTGCAAAGCGAATGCGAGCGTGCCGAACTGCTCGATCAGCGCCTGGCGGTGTTGGTGATCCATCTGCCCCAGCTGGAGATGGCGAGTGAGCAGTTCGGCGCCGGCGCCCGACGGGCACTACTCACCTCACTCTGCGATACGGTGCTGCGCTGCAGCCGCGACCACGACCTGCTGGGACGCGAGGGCGAGGCCGACTTCTGGCTGGTGCTGCCGGACACCAGCGAAAACGGTGCCCTGCTGGTCCGCCAGCGTCTCAAGGAGTCACTGCAGAGCACCGTGCTGCTGGATACCGGCAGGGTGGATTCGCGCCTTTACGATTGTCATCTGGGCAAAGGCGAATCGCCGCAACGCTTCCTCCAGCGACTGCAGATCACCACCCAACGACACGCCGAATCCTGACCCCCCAGGCCAGCCCGACACGGAGTCTTCCTTGAACCTTGCCGATGCCCTCTACCAGCTGACGCCCTCTCCCACTCTCCTGCTGTTGATCATCGCGGCCATCGCCCTGGTCGAATCCCTGGCGCTTGTCGGCCTGCTGGTGCCCGGGGTGGTGCTGATCACCGCCGCCGCCTCCCTGGCAGGCCATCAGGAGCTGGCGCTGCCGGCCATCGTGCTGGCGGCGTTCCTGGGCGCGGTAATCGGCGACTGGGCCAGCTTCTGGC
>PWEV01000185.1 GCA_003553625.1 Halomonas sp. | reverse complement strand
GTCTTCCATCAGCGCCGGGCGCTCCAGCACGTCGCCGCAGAAACGCTCCCAGGTGCGCTGGTTGGCGCAGCCCAGCATCAGATAGCCATCCCGAGCCTTGACCGCCTGGTAGGGTGCCGACACCCGATGCCGCCAGCCGGTGGGCTCGGGTACCTTGCCCTCCGAGAAGTAGGCGGCGGCTTCCCAGGTGAACCAGGGCAGGCCGCACTCGGTGATGGCGATATCGATGTGCTGCCCTTCTCCGGTGGCCATCCGGTGGATATAGGCGGCCAGGATCGAGTAGACCGCGGTGATGCCCCCGCCGATGTCGTAGACGGCCACGCCGGTCTTGAGCGGCCGACGTCCCTTTTCGCCGGTCATCGACATCAGCCCGGTCATGCCCTGAGCCACCAGATCGAAGCCGCCGCGATGGCTGTAGGGGCCGGTCTGGCCATAGCCTGAGATCGAGCAGTAGATGATCCCGGGATTGATCGCCTTGAGGGTGTCGTAGTCGATCTTGAGAGAGGTGGTCACGCCGGGACGATAGTTCTCGACCACCACGTCCGCCTCTCGGGCCAGCCGGTAGAAGATCTCCCGGGCTCGCTCCTCCTTGAGGTTGAGCGAGATGCTCTTCTTGTTGCGGTTGATCTGCGAGAAGCAGGTCGACTCGTCGTTGACGTAGGGGCCCATCTGGCGGCTGTCGTCGCCGCCGTTGATCTTCTCGACCTTGATCACCTCGGCTCCCATGTCGCCCAGCACCATGGTGCAGTAGGGGCCGGCCATGATCTGCGAAACGTCCAGGACCTTGAGTCTTTCCAGGGGAAGCATCGGCTTCACCTCGCTTGTTGTTGTCGTGTCATGCCAGCCTCGGCCAGCCTGGTGATCGGCTCAGCGGCCGGTCCACTCGAAGGGTGTCTTGTGCAGGAACTTGCTCACCGCCGCCTTGAAGTCATCGCTCATGTAGCAGGCGGTGACCCAGTCATCGCTGGACTCCCGCGCGAGGCGGCGGTGCGCCAGCACCCGGCCCACCAGTGCCTTGCTGGCCTTGAGGGTGAGGGGCGCCCGCCGCCCCAGCTGCTCGGCCACGGCGGCCACCTCTGCGTAAATGCTGTCGGGTGCCAGGACCGCATTGACCAGCCCGGCCGCGCTGGCCTGTTCCGCATCGAAGAGAGTGCCCAGCATCAGCGCCTCCTTGGTGCGGGCCACCCCCAGCATGTCGATCAGCCGCGAGATGTTGGTAATGGAGAGGGTGTTGCCCAGGGTGCGAGCGATGGGCACGCCGAACTTGAGACTCGGCGTGGCGTAGCGGAAATCGCACACCAGGGCGAGGGCCGCACCGCCACCCACGCAGGCCCCCTCCAGCAGGGCGATGGTGGGCTTGTCCAGGGACTCGAGCTTGCCGACCACCGCATCGATGCGCTGTTCGTAGCCGATACCGTCTTCGGGCTCGCTGAAGTGTTCGAACTGGCCGATGTCGGTGCCCGCCACGAAGGCCTCGCCGCCTACGCCGTGGAGCACCACCGCGTGGATGGCATCATCGGAGGCAATGCGGTCGCAGTATTCGGAGAGGGCGTCATACATCTCCCAGGTCATGGCGTTGCGGCTCTCGGGGCGGTTGAAGCCAAGCCAGGCCACGCCGTCGCGCACTTCATGCAGCAGGGTGTTGGCGGTCATCATGCCTCTCCCTCGAACCGGCCTGATGCCGGAAATGAATAATGAATGCATTTTTTACGATTTTCATCTCCCCTCCTCGGCTGATCGGCCCGGCGGAGAGCAACCCCGCCGGGCCCCTCTCCGCTAGCGGTAGAAGAACTCCACCAGGGCCATCGGAATGGCGGGGATATAGGTCACCAGCAGCAGGATGAAGAGCAGCACGCCGATGAAACCGAGGTTCGAACGGGTCACCGACCACACATCCGCCTTGGCGATCGAGCAGGCCGTGATCAGCACGCTCGCCACCGGCGGGGTCTGCTGGCCGATGGCCAGGTTGAGGCACACCACCAGGCCGAAGTGGACCGGGTCGATCCCGGCCGCGCCGACCAGCGGCATGACGATGGGCACCACCAGGATGATCGCCGCCGCCGAATGCAGAAAGAGCCCGATCATCAGGAAGAAGACGTTCAGCATCATCAGGATGACGTACTTGTTGTCGGTCAGGGCGAGTACCGCCTGGGCCAGCTGCTGGGGCATGCGCATCTCTGTCAGGAAGACGCCGATGAGGGCCGAGGCCGCCACCAGCAGCATCACCACGGCGGTCTGCTGACCCCCGTCGATGATCGCCTTGTAGAGGGTGCGCAGATCCAGCTCGCGGTAGATCACGGCGCTGATGAAGATCGCCGCCGCCACCGCCAGGCCGGCGCCTTCGGTGGCGGTCACGAAGCCACCGAAGATGGAACCCAGGATGATGATCGGCAGCGTCAGGGCCCAGCTGGCCTCCTTGGCGGTCTGCTTGACGCGCTTGAACTGGAACACCTCCTCCACCGGCCAGTCGTACTTGCGGGCGTAGTAGTAGCTCAGTGCCATCAGGCCCGCGGCCCCCAGCAGCCCGGGCACGATACCGGCCACGAACAGCTGGACGATGGAGGCACCCGACATCACCCCGTAGAGGATCATCGGAATGGAGGGGGGAATGATGATCGCCAGGGACGCCGACGAGGAGGTCACGGCCGCGGCGAAGGCGCTGGGATAGCCACGCTTCTTCATGGCCGGGATCAGCACCGAGCCGGTGGCGGCCACGTCGGCCACGGCGGAGCCGGATATCTCGGCGAAGAACAGCGAGACGCCGATGTTGATCATCGCCAGGCCCCCGCGGATGAAGCCGAACAGCGCCGAGGCAAAGGCGATCAGACGCTTCGAGATCCCGCCGGTGTTCATGATGGCGCCGGCCAGCACGAACATCGGGATGGCCAACAGCGGAAAGCTGCTGGCCCCCTCGAACATGGTCAGCCCGATGTTGGGGAGCATCTCCACGCCCTGATAGACCACAATCGCCACCGTGGCCACGACCGCCAGCGCCACCGCGATGGGCAATCCCATCAGGATCAGCCCCATCAGACCGATTATCATGAAGGGCAGCGTCATGGCTGATCCCTCCTGGTCAGTGCATCCGCGGTGAAGCCGGCCCGCGCATTGTCACGCTCCGCTTCGGCGATGGCGTGGCGGATCTCCTCCTCCTCCTGGGTGAGGCCGGAGCGCACCTTGGCCAGGTGGGCGGGCATGCTGAGCAGCTGGGCGATGATGAACAGCGCCGCCCCGATGGGGATGACCGACTGAGTGAAGGTGAGCGGCACCCAGCGCAGGGTGATCAACGCCATGCCCTGCATGACATCCAGAACCACCAGGCCGGCCCAGCCGAGCACCAGGAAGAAGCCGATGAAGAGGGCCTCGGAGAGATAGGCAATCGGCATGCGGACACGCACCGGCAGGGCGGCGAGCACGCCGTCGACACCGATATGGCCGCGCTTGAGCGCCGCCAGTGCCCCGGCGTAATAGGTCAGCCACACCAGCATGATGGCGGCCACTTCGTCATACCAGGAGGGGGTACGCCAGGCATAGCGGGTGACCACCGCATAGAGCACCACCAGCGTCAGCGAGACCATCAGCACCACCGTGATGATCTCGAGCAGCCGCTGCATGATGCGTGAAGTTTGGTTCACGATAC
>PWEV01000219.1 GCA_003553625.1 Halomonas sp. | reverse complement strand
TGAAAGCAGCCGCCAGAGCGACCACGCTCTTACCCTAGCCAACTCGCGCCGCCACCACCACTCCGTGATGCAACCCCGGGCAACCGGCGGCAACATCTCGATCGCGAGGAAAAAAATGCGCACCTCGAAGCGGTGCGGCCATCGCCATTCGAATCGTTCAATCGGTGGTTTCATCGTGGCAGGCCGCCCGCCCGATTTCAAACATATGTTTTATCTCCGCGACGGAGTTTACCCCTGGCGGCCCCATGACGCCGCCGCGGAGCGGGTGCTATGATCCATGGCCTGATACCTATAACGACTCGTAGACATCAACAGCACAACGAGGAATCCGGCTTGTCACATTTACCGGTGATCGTCGGCATGGGCGGCGTGAATCCCGCCGGCAGAACCTCGGGCCACCAGGCGTTTCGCCGAACCGTGCTCGACGCCCTGCCCGAAGACGACCAGGCCCGCACCCTGCTGGGCCTGGCGGCAATGATGCGCCTGGCCAGCGGCCAGGAAGACGGCAGCTGGAAAGACGCCACGGGGCAGCCACTCGATGCGGCCGCCATTGTCGAGCAGACCCGGCAGCAGGTGCTCGACCACACCCTGATCCGCCGCATCGAGGACCCCCGTTTCAACGATGAGGGCCTGCCCGCCAATCGCCGGGCCAGTCTCGAGCTGGATACGCCCCTGACCTTCCGTATCCGTCGGCGCCAGCTGCCGGACGACCTGCCGCCCAGCTGGCAGGTACGCGATCTCGACCGTCACACCCGGGAAGTCACGGTGCCGGCCGGCAACATGGATGTGATGTTGCCCGAGACCCGTTCCGCCCAGGTTCGCACCGCCGGCCAGCTGCCCAGCGGCTTCGAGCCCAGCAAGCTCTATCACAGCGTGCACCATCCCCGCGGGCTCTCCATGGCGATCTTTGCCGCCAGCGACTGCCTGGGCGACAGCGGACTCTCCTGGGACCAGCTCCGCGACCGGCTCGACCCCGACGCGGTCGCCGTCTACGCCGGCAACTCCATCGGCCAGCTCGACGACGAGGGCTGGGGTGGCCTGCTCAAGAGCTTCGTCTCGGGCAACCGGGCCACCTCCAAACAGATGCCGCTGGGCTATAGCCAGATGCCTGCCGATTTCCTCAACGCCTACGTGCTGGGAAGCGTCGGTGGCACCGGTGCGGCGCTGGGCGCCTGCGCCAGCTTCCTCTACAACCTGCGCCTGGGCGTGGACGACATCCAGGCCGGGCGCCGCCGGGTAGTCATGGTGGGCACCGCCGATGCCCCGGTGACCCCGGAGATCATCGAGGGCTTCCGCGCCATGGGTGCCCTGGCCGATGACGATAGCCTCAAGGCGCTGGACGCCCTCAGCCTGCTCACCGATGCCGATTACCAGCGCGCCTGCCGGCCCTTCGCCCGCAACTGCGGCTTCACCATCGCCGAGTCCAGTCAGTTCGTGATGCTGATGGACGACAGCCTGGCCATGGAAGTGGGCGCCGAGATCCTCGGCAGCGTGCCCGGCGTCTTCGTCAATGCCGACGGCTGGAAGCGCTCCATCTCCGCCCCCGGCATCGGCAACTACATCACCCTGGGCAAGGCGGCCTCTCTGGTGCGCGAGATACTCGGCGAGGAGGCGCTGCGTGGGCGCACCTTCCTCCACGCCCACGGCACCAGCACCCCCAAGAATCGGGTGACCGAATCTCATGTCTTCGACATGGTAGCCAGAGCCTACGGCATTCATGACTGGCCCGTGGTGGCGGTCAAGGCCTACCTGGGTCACTCCCAGGGCAGCTCCGCCGGCGACCAGATCACCAGCGCCCTGGGCAGCTTCGCCCACGGCCTGCTGCCCGGCATCAGCACCCTGGACGCCGTGGCCGACGATGTTCACGCCGAACGCCTGGTCCTGTCCCGTGAAACCCGCCCCTTCACCGCCGATGCTGCCCTGATCAACGCCAAGGGCTTCGGCGGCAACAACGCCACCGGCGTGCTGCTCTCGCCGGCGGTGACCGAGCGCCTGCTGACCGCTCGCCACGGCGAGACCGCCGTGGCCGCCTGGCAGGATCGTCGCGAGGCCACTCGCGAGGCCGCCGCCGACTACCGCCATCGCGCCGACCTGGGACAGTTCACCGCCCGCTACCGCTTCGGCGAAGGGGTGCTGGAGGGCCCCGAGCTCACCATGAGTGACGAGCAGCTGCAGATTCCCGGCTATGCGCGCCCCGTTTCCCTGGCGGTGGACAATCCCTATGGACGACTCCCGGACGCTGAGAAACGATGAATATTGCCGTCTATCCCGGTACCTTCGACCCCCTTACCAACGGCCACTTCGACCTGATCGAGCGAGCCTCGCGGCTCTTCGACAAGGTGGTCGTGGCGATCTCGGCCAGCCCCGGCAAGGGGCCGGCCCTGGATCTCGATACGCGGATCGCCTTGTCGCGTGCCGTATTAGTCGACCTGGACAACGTCGAGGTCGTCGGCTTCTCGGGGCTGATGACCGAGTTCATGAAGCAGCAGCAGGCGCGCGTCCTGCTCCGTGGCCTGCGTGCGGTCTCGGATTTCGAGTACGAGCTGCAGCTGGCCAACATGAACCGCGCCCAGATGCCGGAGCTGGAGACCGTCTTTCTAACCCCTGAGGTGGAGAACTCCTATATCTCCTCCACCCTGGTACGAGAGATCGCCAAGCTGGGTGGAGACGTCTCGAAACACGTGCACCCCAGGGTCGCCGCGGCGCTGAAGAGCCTCTACAATACCTGACCATCACTGTCGGGTTTCTTCCGCCGCGTCTCCACGCCGGTGAGAATGCACCCCATGCGCCCGACCAGAACTTCCGTGAGGTAGTCACATGGCCCTGATGATCACCGACGAGTGCATCAACTGCGACGTCTGCGAGCCCGAATGCCCCAACGGCGCCATCTCGCCGGGGGAAGAGATCTACGTCATCGACCCCAATCTGTGCACCGAGTGCGTCGGTCATTATGACGAGCCCCAGTGCCAGCAGGTCTGTCCGGTGGACTGCATCCCCCTGGACCCGGAGCGCAAGGAGAGTCGCGACGAGCTGATGGCGAAGTACCACATCATCACCGCGGCCTGAGCCCAGGCGCTCGACAAGACCGAACCTGAAACCCAGAACGCCCCGCTCGAGCGGGGCGTTCTGGGTTCAGACCTCTCGGATCAGGGAGCTCGTCTTTCAGCCTGAGACTCCCTGGACTCCTGGCGAGGCAGACTGGTGGTACAGCCCAGACAACGCGCAAAAGTAGCTCTTGCTGGCGTCATGACCAACGTTTCGGCAGCGCCTTCCATATTCCCACCCATGGCAGAAAAGGGCATCGATACTATGAAGAGAGCAGTGCCTCCGAGCATAGCGGCAGCCATGATGGGACGAACCACCAGAGCATCCACAATCATTGCACCACCGCTAGGCTGCGCTTCCATCTGATGTCGTGTGTCAGCCGCTGCTGACAGGCTGAACAGCATGGCACCAAACACCACGCCCATAAGAGTTGTACGAATAGCTAGCTGTTTCATCTTGATCCCCTGCTTGGTTTCACCCGACTCTTTTGGCCAATGGTTTTTAAGGCTTTCGTTACCAGATCTTATACCATCAAGGTGCTGGGACCGCGAAACGGCTGAAAGCCAATACGGGAATGATAGTCGCTCAACCGTCAG
>PWEV01000237.1 GCA_003553625.1 Halomonas sp. | reverse complement strand
TCTCGCCGGCCGAGTTCATACCGCTGGCCGAGCGATCCGACCTGATTCACCGTATCGGCGACTGGGTGCTGGAAGATGCCTGCCGGCAGCGGGCCGAATGGCGGGCCGCCGGCCTGGGGCTGGGGCGCATCGATATCAACTTCTCCGGCCGACAGGTCAAGCGATCCGGCGTATTCGATCGCTTCGAGGCCTGTGTGAAGCGCCACGGCCTGGGGCCGAGGGAGATCGGTATTGAGCTCACTGAAAACGTCTTGATCGAGGCCGACGACGAGATCCTGGCGGGGCTGCGCCGTCTCCACCATCTGGGATTTCGTATCGCCATCGACGACTTCGGCACCGGGTACTCGTCGCTGAGCTACCTCAAGCATTTTCCCGTCACGGCCCTGAAGATCGACCGCACCTTCGTGCGTGACGCGCCGAATCAGCCCGAGGACCGGGCGCTCATGGAAGCCACCGTCTTCATCGGCCACCGGCTGGGGCTCGAGGTGGTTGCCGAGGGCGTGGAGAACCGCGAGCAGCTCGAGCTGGTTCGCGAGATGCGCTGCGATCTCGTCCAGGGCTTCTACTTCTTCCGCCCCATGGCCGCCGCGGAGATCGAGCGCCTGCTGGCCGGCATGGTGACGGGCAGCAGCGAACTCTCGAGCTGAGACGGCGCGCGGTTTTGCGTAGAATGCGACGTCTCTTTACGGCTCAGGATCTTCAGTGACGCAACCCCGTTCCCCCGACGCTCTCGGCGTGACCCTGTGGCGGCAGACCTGGCCCATGGCCATCGGCGTGCTGGCGCTGCTCGGTTTTCAGCTGGTCGACAGCGCCTTCATCGCCCGCCTGGGCACCGCGCCCCTGGCCGCCCAGTCCTTCACCTTTCCGCTCTCCTTCCTGATCATCGGCATCCAGGTGGGGCTCGGCATCGCCATCGCCGCGCTGATCTCCCGGGCACTGGGCGCCGGGCAGGAGGCGAGGGCTCGGCGCCTGGGCAGTCTGGTGCTGCTGATCGGCACCGCCACCATCGCGCTGCTGGCCCTGCTGCTGTGGGCCATCCAGACGCCGATATTCGCAAGCCTCGGGGCCGATGCGTCCACTCGCGAGCTGATTCGGGGTTACTGGGCGCCGCAGCTGCTGGCGGCCTGGCTGGGGGCGGCACTCTACTTCGGCTACAGCCTGTTCCGCGCCCACGGTGATACCTGGCTGCCGGGCAAGATGATGGTGGTGACCAGCCTGGTCAACCTGGTGCTGGACCCGCTGCTGATCTTCGGGATCGGCGACTGGGCAGGGCTGGGGCTGCCGGGGGCGGCCTGGGCCACCGCCATCGCCTTCTCCTGCGGCCTGCTGGTGCTGGGCCGGCGGCTGCGCGAGACCGACTGGCTGAGCTGGCAGGGGCTGGGCGAGGAAGCGCGGGCATCGGCGAGGCCCTTCGCCGGTATCGCCGGGCCGGCCATGATCGGCCAGCTGATGCCGCCGCTGGCCGCCATGCTGGCGATCACCGCGGTGGCGGGGCTCGGCGAGACGGCGGTGGCGGCCTGGGGCCTGGCCAGCCGCCTGGAGACCCTCTCGCTGATGGTGGTCCTGGCCATGACCATGTCCCTGCCGCCCTGGCTGGGGCGCTGCTACGGCGCCGGCGACTGGGCCCAGATCCATCGCCTGATGCGCCTGGCTCTCAGGGTAATCGTGTTGTGGCAGCTGGGATTGGGCCTGGTCATGGCCCTGGGTGCCTCCTGGGTGGCGCTGGCGCTCTCCGGCAACCCAGAGGTGCAGGACGACCTGGCGATGCTGATCCGCTTCCTGCTCCCCAGCTACGCGGCGCTGGGGGTATGCATGATCGTGGTCTCGGCGGGTAACGCCCTGGGCTGGCCGCTGCGCGCCATGCTGATGTCCGCCGCGCGGCTCTTCATCTTCTACCTGCCCTGCCTGTGGCTGGGAGCCCATCTCGGGGGCCTGGCGGGGCTCGCCGCGGGCGCCGCGGTGGGCAACCTGATGGCCGGACTCGCCGCCTGGTGGGTGCTGCGGCGCATCCTGGCAAGCCCCCGGCGGCGCGGCGCCGAAGGTCCCGCTCAGGCGTGATGCTGCTCGCGTCCGCCGTCGGAGAAGGTGGGCGGGGTGTTGGCGCTGACGATCACGCACTCCTCCTCGCCCGGGTTGCGGAAGCGGTGGGGCAGGTGTGAATCGAAGTAGTAGGCGTCCCCGGCCCCGAGCACGGCGACCTCGCCGCTCACCGTGATCTCGATCTCGCCGGCCACCACCACGCCGCCTTCCTCACCATCATGTTCTAGCATCTCCACGCCGGTGTCCGCGCCGGGGGGATAGCGCTCGTGGATGATCGACATGCTGCGCTCGGCCTGGCGCGCCGCCACCAGTCGGAAGGAGAGACGCCCATCGCCGATCTCGGTGAGCTCCTCGGCGCGGTAGTAGAAGGCTCGCGGTGTGCCCGGTTCGTCGCCGGCGAAGAAGGTGCTGATCGACACCGGCAGGGCATCGAGGAGCTTCTTCAAGGAACTCACCGAGGGGCTGACGCTGTTCTGTTCGATAAGCGAAACGGTGCTGTTGGTCACGCCGGCGCGACGGGCCAGCTCACGCTGGGAGAGGCCCCGGGCCAGGCGCAGCTGGCGCAGTCTGCCGCCGACGTTGAAACCGGCGTCCGGGATGGGTTCGGTCACGGGGGTGGCTCCTGTCGTGGAAACGTCTGTCAAGAAAACTGCACATAGGATACCGGCTCTCGCGCCTGCGGGTAAGGCCACGTTGACCCGAGTCACGACAAGGCGTTGCGCGGCGGCGCAGCGTGGCACCCCGCAGCCTGCTCAGGCATCATGGGGTGCTGATCACAGGAGGGCGCACCATGGTGCAACACGAACTCACCGGCCTGATCCTGGCCGGCGGCCAGGGCCGTCGCATGGGCGGTGTGGACAAGGGGCTGGTGGCCTTTCACGACCGCCCCCTGGTGGCGCATGTGCGCGAGCGCCTGGCCGGGCAGGTTGCCGAGGTGCTGATCAATGCCAATCGCAGCCAGGCCCGGTATGCCTCGCTGGCGGATCGCGTCATCGAGGACGCCGAGGGCGGCTTTCAGGGACCGCTGATGGGCATCTACAGCGGCCTGCGCGCCGCCGCTACTCCCTGGCTGGTGGTGGTGCCCTGCGACACCCCCGCGCTGCCCGAGGACCTGGTGGCGCGGCTGGTGGCGGGCCTGGGGGACGCCGATATCGCCGTGGCCTGCGACGGCGAGCGCCTGCACCCGGTGGTGGCGCTGATCCGCACCGCCCTGGCCGATGACCTGGCCGCGGCGCTGGCGGGCGGCGAGCGCAAGATCGACCGCTGGTACGCCCGTCACGCCTGGCGCCGGGTCGACTTCTCCGACTGTCCGGCGGCCTTCGCCAACCTCAATACCGACGACGAGCGGCAGCGCCTGGAAGCGGCGCTGCCCCATGCACCCGAATCCACGAGCCCCGGTACATGACCTCGATCCCTGAGCCCCGCCCCATGAATCCCGGCGACCAGGCACCCCTGTTGCTGGAGGCATCGCTGCCGCTGCTGGGCATCGCGGCGTGGAGCGGTACCGGCAAGACCACCCTGCTCGAGGCGCTGCTGCCGCGCCTGGCCGAGCGCGGCCTGCGCGTGGCGGTGATCAAGCACGCCCATCACACCTTCGACGTCGACCAGCCCGGCAAGGACAGCC
>PWEV01000267.1 GCA_003553625.1 Halomonas sp. | reverse complement strand
TTGACCTGCGCGGGAGAAGTGGGCAAGCTATGCGCAGTTGGTTAGCAAGTCGAACATCGCAAGTGGTCATCGAAACGCTCATAGCATCGATCTCCCGGTGAAAAGTTTCTTGTTCTACCCACTGTAACTCGGGTATTTCCCGGCAAATCAAAACGCTATTAGAGGAATTCGATAATGGCTACCGGTACCGTCAAGTGGTTTAACGACACCAAGGGCTTTGGCTTCATTTCTCCGGACGACAACGGCGACGACCTGTTCGCTCACTTCTCCGAGATTCAGGCTGATGGCTTCAAGACCCTGCAAGACGGCCAGAAGGTTTCCTTCGACGTCACCCAGGGCAAGAAAGGCCTCCAGGCTTCCAACATCAAGGTCATCGGCTAACAGCCATTTGACCTCGATGTGACTCTCTCGAGAGTCTGAAAAGACCCGCCCCGCGCGGGTCTTTTTGCGTTTGTGTCATCTCTGTCTCCGGGAACCCTGTGGCGGACTGCGGGCCGAACCGCATTGATTATTTTGGAATAAGAAGAGCTCTATAAAGCGCTTTTTAGAATAACGGTGTGGCGTCACAATGGCGACTCTCTGTCATTGACCGGATGCCTGCCATGCCCCCGGACGCCTGGATCTCCCTCGCCGTCGTGATCGCCGTCTTCCCGCTGATGGCCTTTACCCGTCTCGGGCCCGATATCGTCCTGATGGGCGCAGTGATCGTGCTGCTGACCCTCGGTGTCATCGAGCCCTCCCAGGCGCTGGGTGGTTTCGCCAGTACCGGCCTGTTCACCGTGGCCTTCATGTACGTGCTGGTTACCGCCATTCGCCAGACCGGCGGCATCGACCTGATCATCCGCTACGTGCTGGGCCAGCCCCGGGGCGAGGGCAGGGCGCTGATGCGCCTGCTGCTGCCGGTGGCCTCGCTGAGCGGATTTCTCAACAATACGCCGGTGGTGGCCACCTACATCCCCGCGGTGCTGAGCTGGAGTCGCCGAGTGGGTGTGCCGGCGCATCGCCTGCTGATGCCGCTCAGCTTCGCTTCCATCCTCGGCGGCACCATCACCCTGTTCGGCACCAGCACCAATCTGGTGGTGCACGGACTGCTGGTGGATCGCTCGCCGGAGCTGGCCATGGGGCTCTTCGACCTCGCCTGGGTAGGCGTGCCGGTGGCGGTGATCGGCCTGGCCTATCTCATCCTGCTCGGGCCGCGGCTGCTGCCGGCGCGCCGCGGCACAGCGGCGGCCTTCGAGAATCCCCGTGAATTCACCATCGAGATGGAGGTCGATCCTGAGGGGCCGTTGATCAACCGCAGCGTGGAGGAGGCGGGTCTGCGCCACCTCCAGGAGCTGTTCCTGGTGGAGATCGAGCGCGACGGCAACGTGGTCAGCGTGGTGGGGCCCGGCGAGCGGCTCAAGGGGGGGGACCGGCTGGTATTCGCCGGCACCAGCGAGGGGGCGGTCGAACTTCAGCAGGTGCGGGGCCTGATGCCGTCGCGCCACGGCGATTCGAGCCTTGAGAAGGACTTCAAGGAGCGCCGCCTGGTCGAGGCGGTGGTCTCCAGTCAGTGCCAGTTCGTGGGTCAGCGCATCCGGGATGGCCACTTCCGTACCCTCTACGGTGCTGCCGTGCTGGCGGTGTGTCGCGGCGGAGAGCGCGTCGCCGGCAACCTGGGCCAGGTACGCCTGCAGCCCGCCGATGTGCTGCTGCTGGAGGCGCGGCCCCCCTTCATCGAACGCCATCGCCAGTCGCGTGACTTCCTGCTGATCAGCCAGATCGACGGCGCGGCACGCCCGGTACATGAGAAGGCCTGGCTGGCCTGGAGCATCCTGGCCGGCGTGGTGGCCCTGGCGAGCCTGGGGGTGATGAGCATGATGAACGCCGCCATGCTGGGGGCGGTCATGGTGCTGCTGACAGGCTGCTGCTCCATCGGGGCGGCCAAGCGCGGGCTGGACACTCAGGTGCTGCTGACCATCGCCGCCGCCTTCGGCCTGGGGGCGGCCCTGGAGAGCTCCGGGGCCGCCGCGGTGCTGGCCGGTGGCGCCCTGGGGCTGGCCGGTGGCAACCCGCTGCTGCTGCTGATCGGGGCCTACCTGCTGGTGGCACTGTTGACCGAACTGGTCACCAACAATGCCGCCGCGGTGATCACCTTCCCGGTGGTGATGGCCAGCGCCGAGAGCCTGGGCGTGAGCCCCATGCCCTTCGTGGTGGCGGTGATGTTTGCCGCCTCGGCGAGCTTCCTGACGCCGATCGGCTACCAGACCAACCTGATGGTGCACGGGCCCGGCGGCTACCGTTTCGGCGACTTCCTGCGCGTGGGCGGGCTGCTCAACCTGATCGTCGCCGCGGTGGCGCTGACGCTGATTCCCCTTGTCTGGCCCTTCTGACGGACCAGTAGGGTTGCAGTTGCCGGAGGCGCCGTGGTGAGAGGCGCCGGGGGCAGGTCGGAGAGGGGGTCCGAGGACCAGGGATGGCCGAGGTAGCCTACAAGGACGTATTCATAGCGCCCCCGGAGGGCCGGCCCCGCTCGAAGGCCTGTCGCCGGAACAGCCTCGAGTGGATGTGAGCCCTTCTGACGGGCCTGGCGTCTCGCCGCCGCCATGGCTTTGCGGTAGGGTGTCGGGTCTGATTTCCCCGACTAACGGAATCCCTACCCATGAGCCAACCCGGTGAGCTGATCATCGATCCGAAGGGCGCCAAGCCCGCCGATGCCTGCGTCTTCATTCTCCACGGCCTCGGTGCCGACGGCAGCGACTTCGAGCCCCTGGTGCCGGCGCTTTCGCTGCCGGCGAACGCCAGCGTGCGCTTCATCCTGCCCCATGCGCCGCGCCTGCCGGTGACCATCAACGGCGGCATGGTGATGCCCGCCTGGTACGACATTCTCGAGATGAGCCTGGATCGCCGCGTCGACGAGACGCAGCTGATGGCTTCGGCCCGGCGTATCCAGGCCCTGGTCCGCGAGCAGATCGACCACGGCATCGACAGCCGGCGCATCATCCTGGCCGGCTTCTCCCAGGGCGGGGCGGTGGCCTACCAGGCGGCGCTCTCCTTCGAGGCGCCGCTGGGCGGGCTGCTGGCGCTCTCCACCTATTTCGCGACCGCGCAGAGCATCGAGCTGGCCGAGGCCAATCGCGAACTGCCCGTGGAGGTGCACCACGGCAGCTTCGATCCCGTGGTGCCCGAGTCGCTGGGGCGTGCCGGCTTCGAGCGGGTCAAGTCGCTGGGCTATCCGGCCCACTATCGCCAGTACCCCATGGCGCATGCCGTCTGTCCCCAGCAGGTATCGGATATCGGCCACTGGCTGAGTCAGCGCCTGGCGCGCTGATCGTCCAAGGTCGCCTCGACAGTCTCGGGGCGGCTCGGCACACTCTTCTGACGATATTTCGGCACGCCTCCAGGACAGAGAGACCATGAGCACTTCCCCCTTCGCCAACCTCCCCGATGCCCAGGGCTACTTCGGCCGTTTCGGTGGTCAACTGATTCCCCCCGAGCTCAAGACGGTCATGGACGAGATCGACGCCGCCTATGAGGAGATACGCTTCCGCGAGGACTTCCAGGAGGAGCTGGCCGACCTGCTCGCGGACTACGTGGGTCGCCCCAGTCCGATCTTCCATGCTCGGCGGCTCTCGAAGAAGCTGGGTGGTGCCCAGATCCACCTCAAGCGCGAGGACCTCAACCACACCGGCGCCCACAAGATCAACCACTGCCTGGGCGAGGCGCTGCTGGCCAAATTCATGGGCAAGACCAAGGTGATCGCAGAGACCGGTGCGGGTCAGCATGGAGTGGCGCTGGCCACCGCCTGCGCCCTGGTGGGCATTCCCTGCGAGATCCATATGGGCCAGGTGGACATCGAGAAGGAGCATCCCAACGTCACCAAGATGAAGATTCTGGGCTGCACCCTGGTGCCGGTGACCCGCGGCACGGCGACCCTCAAGGATGCGGTGGACAGCGCCTTCGAGGAGTACCTCAAGGATCCGCAGCACTTCATCTATGCGATCGGTTCGGTGGTCGGGCCACACCCCTTCCCGAAGATGGTGCGCGACTTCCAGTCGATCATCGGTCGCGAATCACGCGAGCAGTTCCTGGCGCGCCACGGTCGCCTGCCGGACCACGTCACCGCCTGTGTGGGCGGTGGCTCCAACGCCATCGGCATGTTCACCGCCTTCCTCGATGACGAATCGGTGCATCTGGTCGGCGTGGAACCGGCCGGCGAGGGTCTGGATACCCCGCGCCACTCGGCGACCCTGACCCTGGGCAAGCCGGGCGAGATCCACGGCATGGCCTGCTACGTTCTGGCGGACGAGGCCGGCAACCCCATGCCGGTGCACTCCATCGCCTCGGGCCTCGACTATCCGGGCGTGGGACCGCAGCACAGCCATCTCAAGGATATCGGTCGGGTGGATTACCAGAGCGCCAGTGACGACGAGTGCCTGGACGCCTTTCTGACCCTGTCGCGGGTGGAGGGCATCATCCCGGCGCTGGAGAGCGCCCACGCGGTGGCCTGGGCCATGCGTGAGGCGCCGAAGCTGCCCGTCGACCAGCATATCCTGGTCAACCTTTCCGGCCGCGGTGACAAGGACGCCGACTACGTGGCTGACAAGCTCGGGCTGTAGGTCGACAGGTGTGTCGCAGTGGTTCCGGCGACCCTCGCAGGTGCTCGATCACCCAATCTGGGTTAGGGTGGAGTTCGGGCCCGGAGAGGCCAGTTCACTGGACGCAGGGAGTGTCGTGGCTTGAGCATGGAGAGAGTCAGGCGGGCATGGCACCGCTGGTTGGGCTGGGAGGAGCATGCCGCGCCTGGCCTCGGCGAGTTGCTGCTGGCTCGCTACCCGGGAGCGGTCATGCTGGTCGACGATCAGGGAGTGGTGCTGCAGGTCAATCCTGATTTCGAGCGGCATGCCGGCCACTCTCCCGACCAGATCCTCGGCCGCCGGGCCGTGACGCTGGATGCCGACCCGCTTCACGGCGGCTTCTCTCTCGCCCTGGAGCATTGCCTGACGACACGCCAGCCCTGGCAGGGCGTGCTGCTCTGCCGGCGCGCCAATGGCGCTTTGCGCCATCAGACCACCATGATCCAGCTCCTGGATGAACGGCCCTCCGGCCCGCTGAGGCTGCTGGTGATCCAATATGACGTCACCGGCATGCGCGAGCGAGAGCTCCACGACCGCCAGCTGCTGGCCAGGCTCGGTGACACCGTCTCGCGCCTGCCCGGGGCAATCTTCCGCCTGCATCAGGATGCGGCCGGGCGCCTGGAGCTGCTCTACGCAAGCGAGGGACTCGTGCTGCTTACAGGCCTGACGCCGGAGCGGGTCATGGAAGATACCGAACGGCTGCTCGAGCTGATCCTGCCGGAGGATCGTCAGCTGCTCGAGATGACCCTGGCACAATCGGTGGTGAGCCTGGAGGCCTGCCAGCTGGAGATTCGCCTCGACCTGCCGGACGGACTGCGCTGGGTGGAGGCTCGCGCCCGGCCCCAGCGACGCCGCGATGGCAGCATCCTCTGGGACGGCCTGCTGGTCGAGGTGACCGAGCGCAAGGAGGAGGAGTTCAAGATCCGCCGGCTCGTCAGTACCGACATGCTCACCGGGGCCATGAACCGTCGCGCCTTCTTCGAGCAGGTGGCGGCGGTCCAGGCTCGTGCCCTGCGTCATCGACAGGCGCTGCCCCTGGCGATGCTTGACCTCGACCATTTCAAGGCCCTCAACGATACCCGCGGCCATGCGGCCGGCGATCTCGCCCTGGAGGCTTTCGCGGCTACCTGCCGTGAGTGCCTGCGCCCCTATGACCTGTTCGCTCGCATCGGCGGAGAGGAGTTCGCGGTGCTGCTGGTGGATACCGCGCCCGACGAGGCCTGGGCCATACTCGAGCGCCTGCGCCGGGCAGTGGAGGAGATCTCCCTGGAGGTGGACGGGGACATCATCCGCTTCACGGTCAGCCTGGGGCTGGCGATTCTTCAGCCCGACGGCAACCTGGACGGCGCCCTGGGCGAGGCCGACCGAGCCCTTTATCGGGCCAAGCATGAAGGGCGCAACCGAATCTGCGGACCCGTGGATCTGGAACCCTTTGGCGCGGGCAGCAACGGGGCGTGAGCCGTGCGCCTGGCATTCCGGCCTTGAAGCGGTCACGATCATCCCCCATGACATCAGTTACATGGCGCCTGTAGGGCGCCACGATTTCTCGCCGTGGGCGCTGCCCGCCATGACATGGAGTATGCGAACAATGTCCGGACTCTCCGAAAATTTCCGCCTCCCGGTTACCTGCCCGAGCTGCGGCAGCCACCTGATGCGCGTCTCCCAGGTCAAGAACCCGGACGACAAGGTCTTCTGCGCTTCCTGCTCGCGCTTCGTCTGCCTCTACCACGAGGCCTGTACCATCCTCCGGCAGGGGCCGGGTAGCGAAAGCGAGGCGCTCATCGAGCAGGCCGTCAATCGCGGTGATCACTGACCTCCGGTGACAGTCTCACTCGCCTGGGCGCTGGGGGGCCTGCTGGTCATACTGGCCTGTTGCTGCCTGCTCGATCGCCAACTGCGCCGCGCCTGCCTGGCATTCATCGTCTTCGCCCTGGTGATGTCGTTCACCTGGTGGCAGCTGGGTGTCCCCTGGCTGGCCGCGGCCGAGGCGCTGCTGGGGTCGCTGCTCACCGGCGCCGCTCTGCTGCATGCGCTGGGCCGTGCCGGCGACGTGCCGCGCCTGCCGCAGCGTGACGCCACACCGCCCCGTGGCACCGAGGCGCCGGCGCACTGGCTCGCCGCCCTGGCCTGGCTGGTACTCGCCGGTCTGGCGTTGGCGGCACTGCTGCGATCCGGGCGGCTGCCGCTGGATGGGGATGTCGAGCTTTCCCTGGTGCCCTTCGCTCTGCTGGTGATGGTGCTGGGTCTCTGGGCCTTCGCCCACCATCGCCACCTGCTGCGCCGGCTGCTGGCCTTCAACATTCTCGGCTCCGGCGTCTTCCTGCTGCTGGCCGGACTCGCCGGCCCCGGCCCCGAGGTACAGGGGTTGATACTGGTGGGGCTTGCCGTGGCGCTGGTCGGCTCGGTGCTGGGCGTGTTGCTGCTGCGCCGCCTGTATGCCCTGGAAGAGAGTGTGACCCTCGAGCCCGGGGCCGGCCCATGAATTCAGCCGCGAGCCTGCTGCTGTGGCTGGCGCTGGTGGCTCCGCTGCCGCTGGGTCTGCTGGCCTGGCTGAAGCCGCCGCGCCGTATGCGCGCAGTGGTGCTGGCCGCGAGTGCGTTGCCGTTGGCGACGCTCTGGCTATTGCCTCGGGTGGGGGAGGGGGCGCTGCAGGGCAGCCTGGCACTGGGCGGGCTTTCGCTGCATTGGCGGCTGGACGCCCTGGCGGCGCTGCTGCTGCTGCTGACCCAGCTGGTGCTGCTGGCCAGCGCGGCCTACGCCGTGGGGCATCGCCGCGCGGCGCTCTCCGGCGATGTCTCCCATGCTCGCTTCTGGCCGCTGCTGGGCGGCCTGGCGTTTGCCCTGGGGCTGATCTGGGTGGCCGCCGACCTGCTGCTGCTCTATGCGGGGCTGGAACTGATGGGTCTGTGCGCGGTAGGCATGATGCTGCTGCCCGGCAAGGCCGAGGCGATCCGCGCTGGCCTGCGCTACCTTATCTACGCGCTGGTGGGATCACTGGCCTGGCTGCTGGGCGTGGCGCTGCTGCTGGGGGCCTGGGGCACCCTGGAGCTGGCCGGCCTCGCGGCGGTGGCCGAACCCGATGCCACGACACGCATCGGCATGGCGCTGCTGGCGGGGGGGCTGCTGCTCAAGGCGGCGATCTTTCCACTGCACGGCTGGCTGGTGCCGGTTCACGCCAGCGCCTGGACCCCGGTCAGCGCCGTGCATGGCGCCCTGGTGGTCAAGGCCTCCTTCTTCATTCTGATCACCCTGTGGCGACTGCTGCTGCCGGAGGCGATAACGGCGGCCTGGGTGCTGGGGATGCTGGGGGCGTCGGCGGTGCTGTGGGGTGGGCTCAAGGCGTGGCGGGCCGACTCGCTCAAGCAGGTGGTGGCCTGGTCCACGGTGGGACAGCTCGGCTACCTGATGCTGCTCTTTCCGCTGCTGGCCGGCACCGCGGCGTCGGTGGCCGCCATGGCCTGGCAGGCCACCTGGCTGCAGCTGGCCGGCCATGCCCTGGCCAAGGCAGCGATGTTCATGGCCGCCGGCAATCTGATGCTCTCCACCGGCGCCAGCCGCCTGGTCGACCTGGCCGGCACCAGTCGCCGGCTGCCGCTGTCGCTGATGACCTTCGGTATCGCTGCGGTGACCCTGATGGGGCTGCCCCCCAGCGCCGGCTTCACCGCCAAGTGGCTGCTGCTGCAGGCCTCCCTGGAGTCGGGCCAGTGGCCCTGGGTCGCGGTGCTGGTGCTCGGCACTCTGCTCACCGCCGCCTATGTGTTCCGGGTACTGCGCTGCTCCTTCGTGGAGCAGGCGCCGCGCCATGAGTTTCACCCCCTCCCGCGGGGAATGGACCTGATACCCCTGCTGCTGGCGCTGGCCGCCGTGGGCCTGGGGCTGGTGGCGGAGTGGCCGCTGGCGATGCTGCGCCAGGGAGGAGTGTCATGAGCGGGGCCTTCTTCCCGATCGCCACCCTGTCCACCTCGCTGGTGGCGGCGGCGATCATCTTCCTGTTGCCGGAGGGCGCCCTTCGGGCCCGTACCGTGCTTAACCTTGCTGCCGCCGTGCTCAAGATCGGGCTGGTGGCCTGGATGGTGCGCGGCCTCAGCCAGGGGCAGACCTATGCCGTGGAGTTTCCGGTGCTGGAGGGGCTGGCCTTCGTGCTGCGCGCCGATGCGCTGGGCATCATGTTTGCCGGGCTCTCCTCGTTGCTGTGGCTGTTCACGACCATCTATGCCATCGGCTATCTGGAGGACTCGCCCAATCGGCGTCGTTTCTTCGGCTTCTTCAGCCTCTGTGTGGCCAGCACCCTGGGGATCAGCCTGGCCGGCAATCTCTTCACCTTCCTGATCTTCTACGAGCTGCTGACGCTCTCCACCTATCCGCTGGTGGCCCACCGCGGCACACCGAAGGCGCTGGCCGCGGCCACCCTCTATCTGCGCTTCACCCTCACCGCGGGGCTGGTGCTGATGATCGGCATGGTGGCGCTGCACACGCTGGCCGGCGATATCCGCTTCGGCCAGCGGGAGATCCTCGCCGAGTTCGGTCCGGAGCAGCGCGGGACGCTGATCGCCATCTTCTGGGTGCTGATCGCCGGTTTCGGGGTCAAGGCGGGGCTGGTGCCGCTGCACGGCTGGCTGCCCCGCGCCATGGTGGCGCCGGCGCCGGTCAGCGCCCTGTTGCATGCGGTGGCGGTGGTCAAGGCTGGCGCTTTCGGCATCGTGCGACTGGTCTATGACGTCTACGGGGCCGAGCTCAGCCAGGCGCTGGGGCTGCTCACCGGGCTCGCCGTCGTCGCCAGCGTGACCATCCTCTATGCCTCGCTGCGTGCCCTGGCACAGGTGGAGCTCAAGCGACGGCTGGCCTTCTCCACGGTCAGCCAGGTGAGCTACGTCATACTGGGCATCGGGCTGTTCGGGCCCCTGGGCACCATCGCTGCGCTCTCCCATCTGCTGCATCAGGGGCTGATGAAGATCACCCTGTTCTTCTGCGCCGGCAACTACGCGGAGGAGCTCGGCATTCATCGCATCGACGAGCTCGACGGGGCGGGGCGGCGCATGCCGCTTACCAGTCTGGCCTTCAGCGTCGGCGCCCTGGGCATGATCGGCCTGCCGCCGCTGGTGGGCTTCCTCAGCAAGTGGTATCTGGGCACCGGGGCGGTGCAGGCGGGGATGCCCTGGGTGATCGCCGTGCTGGTCGTCAGCAGCCTGCTCAACGCCGCCTATTTCCTGCCGGTCCTCTACCGGCTGTGGTTCTGCCCCGGCCCCGACCACGGGGTGGGCAAATGGCCGGAGGAGCGCCATCTAGGCCGCTTCGAGACCAGCAGCTGGCTGCTGCTGCCGGCGCTGGCCACGGCGCTGTTCAGCGTGATGGCGGGCCTGCTGGCGGGTCTGCCCTTCACCCCGCTGGAGTGGGCGACCCGGGTGGCCAACCTGGAGTATCTGCCATGAGCCAGGAAATCTTCGCGGTGCTGATGATCGCCGCGCTGCTCTGGCCGCTGGTGCTGGTGCTGCGCCAGCCGTTGATGACGGCGCTGACCGCGCGTGGAGAGGTGCGTTTCCCCCTCGATTCGTTGTGGGCCACGGCGCCGCTGCCGGCACTGCTGCTGGCGCTGCTGGGGGCAGACGGGAGCCTGTCGCTGTCGGCCTGGTTGCTGGGCGGCGTCTGGGTGCTGGACGAGCCGCGCCGGGTGCTGCTGGCATTTACCGCGCTGCTGTGGCTGCTTTCCGGCTGGTATGCCCGGGGCTACCTGGCGGGAGAGCGCGACCGTGCCAATGCTGGCAACGGTGCGGCGGCGTCAAGGCTAGCGCGTTTCGCCTTGCTCTGGCCGCTGACCCTCTCCGGCAACCTGCTGCTGCTCGTCGCCGAGGATATCGCCAGCTTCTACCTGGGCTTCGCGGTGATGACCTTCGCGGCCTACGGCCTGGTGATCCACTCCGGCACCCGCGATGCCCTGATCGGCGGGCGTGCCTACCTGATCATGGCGGTGCTCGGCGAGGGGTTGATCCTGGGCGGCCTGCTGTGGAGCGTCGGCGCCCTGGGCACCCTTACCCTGAGCGGGCTGAGGGAGGGGCTCGGCAACCTGGAGCATGGCGTCTGGATCGGGGTGCTGCTGTGGCTCGGGTTCGGTGTGAAGGCAGGCGTGGCAGGCCTTCACATCTGGTTGCCCCTGGCGCATCCGGTGGCCCCCACGCCGGCCAGCGCCGTGCTCAGCGGCGCCATGATCAAGGCCGGGTTGGTGGGCTGGATGGCGACTCTGCCGCTGGGGGAGTCCGCTGCGTCTGCCTTCGCCGATCTGGGCCGCGCCATGCTGGTGGTGGGCCTGGTGGGCGCCATCGGTGCGGCGCTGCTGGGGGTTTGCCAACGCCACCCCAAGGCGGTGCTGGCCTACTCCAGCGTCAGCCAGCTGGGCATGCTCGCCGCCCTGGTGGGAACCGGACTCCTGGCTCCTGCGATGTGGCCGGCGCTGGCGCCGGCGGTGGTGCTGTTCGCCGCCCACCATGGCCTGACCAAGGGGGTGCTGTTTCTCGGCGTGGGCATCGGCGAGCACCCGCCGCGGCTGCCGGCCTGGCTGCTGGCGCTGCTGCTGACGCTGCCGGCGCTGTCGCTGGCCGGCGTGCTGGGTTCGGGGCTGGCGACCAAGTGGGCCTTCAAGGCGGCGCTCTATGAGGGCGACCACTCGGCGCTGGTGACCTGGCTCTCCCTGGCGGCGGTGGGTACCACGCTGCTGATGGCGCGCACCCTGTGGTGCCAGTGGCAGGGCGAAGGGCAGGCCCGCCGGGACGGTCTGGTGCCGCTTGCCGCCCCCATGCCGCTGGCCTGGCTGCTGCTGGTGGTGAGTGCCCTGACGCTGCCGCTATGGCTGCCGGCGTTGGGCCTGGCGCCCGCCTGGCCGCCTCGGGAAGAGCTGTTCGGCCTCTGGTGGCCGGTTCTGCTCGGGGTGGCACTGGCCCTGTTGGTGGGCTGGCTGACGCGTGGCCGACCGCTGCGGATGGCGGGAAGGCGTCTACCGGCGGGGGATCTGTGGTGGCCCCTGTCGCGGGGCCTCAGCCGGCTGTGGGTGGCGACAGGACCCTGGCTAGTGCGACTGGCCGCGGCGAAGACGGCCTGGGTGGCCTGGTGGGTCGCCCTGGAAGAGGCAGGCATCTCGGCGCTGGACGCGCTGGGTGAGCGCGAGACGTGGCTGCGTCGCCACGCCGCGGTGCTGATGATGTTAGTCGCCGTGGGACTGGCCCTGGCACTCCTGTTCAGCACCGCCTGACGCTCCCGGCGTCGTTTCTGGTGTCAGGCCCGGGGAGCCTCAGGCGGGTGGCCGTGCTACAGCAGTTCCTCGCCGGCCAGGGCCAGGCGCGAACGTTCGACGCTCTTCAGGGTGACATGTCCGGCGTGGGGCCAGTCGCGGAAGCGCTGGACCAGTGCCGCCATGCCGCAGGTGTTGGCGGTCAGGTAGGGGGTGTCGATCTGGCCGACGTTGCCCAGGCAGACGATCTTGGTGTTGCGCCCGGCCCGGGTGACCAGCGACTTGAGCTGCTTGGGCGTGAAATTCTGCGCCTCGTCGATGATCAGGAAGGTATCGTTGAGGGTTCGACCACGCATGAAGCCGGGGGCCCGGATCTGCACCCGGGCGCCGAGCAGCTGCCGCGTGGCGCCGCTGTTCCAGCTGGATTCTCCATCCTCGTTGCGCAGCAGGTTGTCCATGTTGTCGTGGAAGGCGCCCATCCAGGGCGACATCTTCTCCTCCTCGGTGCCGGGTAGAAAGCCGATGTCCTCGCTCATGGAGATCGGCGCTCGAGTGAAGACGATACGTTCGAAACGCTTGGTGTCCAGGGTCTGCTGAAAGGCGGCGGCCAGGGTCATGAAGGTCTTTCCGGTGCCGGCGCTGCCGGCGATGGTCACCAGGTCGATGTCGTCGTCCATCAGCAGGTTGAGGGTGAAGTTCTGGCGACAGTCGTGGGCGTGTACGCCCCACACGCTGGCGCCGTGACGGTAGTTGGCGAGCAGTTCCAGACGGGCGCGCTGTCCATCCACCTCGCGCACGACAGCCTCGAAGCGGGCCTCCTCATCGGCGTCTGCCACCAGCATGCCCGGGTGCCACGCGGCAGGGATTTTGCCGGCGAGGTGGTAGATCACCCGCTGGGCTTCGCGTTCGACGCTTACGTCCAGCGCCAGGCCGTTCCACAGCTCGCTGCCGGCATCCGGGTAGACGCTTACCCCCTCCAGCATGGCATCGCTGTCATCGAAGGCGCGGTCGTTGAGGTAGTCCTCCACCGGCACGCCCAGGGCGGCGGCCTTGACCCTGAGGTTGATGTCCTTGGTGATCAGGATCACCGAGGCGTCCGGACGCTCCTGACGCAGCCGGCAGGTCTCGGCCAGGATACGGTTGTCGGGGTTCTCTTCGAGGGGTTCCAGGGGCGTGAGGTCGGTATAGCAGAGCAGTCGCAGGCGCCCTTCGCGGCCGGCCAGGCGCGGGATGGGGATGCCGTCGCGGATCTGCTCGAGACCGACGTTGGCGGTGAGGTCTGACAGGGTGCGGCTGACCTGGCGGGCGGTGCGGGCGATCTCGCGGACGCCGTTCTTGTGCTTGTCCAGCTCCTCGAGCACGGTCATGGGGATGACCACTTCGTGCTCGTCGAACTGGTAGAGGGAGGCGGGATCATGCAGCAGGACGTTGGTGTCCAGTACGTAGAGGCGGGTGGCCTTCTTGTCGATGCGTACCATCGGCGCAGCTCTCCTGATTGTCTCGAGCGGACGTCGTTCGTGACGTCCCGATGTCGACACAGTCAGCGCGATGTCAGGAAGGTGACGGCAGCCGACGATGTCGTGCAGCGCTTCTACTCCCTCCTGTTGCTCTTTCCTGAAACTTTTGACAGCGGGCGGAATGCAGAGTGCGATTCCGCCTCATGCCCAGCATGGCGCGCCCCATGCCGTGCTGCTGTGCAAAATCAGGTTTCCATTCAACGCTTTCTCAGCGTGGCGTTTCCGTATCCTGATAGACGCTCTCGACGTCCAGGGTGGAACGTTGGCCCAGAGTCTCGAAATTCTCGGCCAGCCACTCTTCGGCGGTGCGGCGACCCTCGTCGCGCAGATGGCAGAGGAAGGGCCACTCGGAGTTGAGCTTGCTTGAGACCGAGAGTTTACCCAGGGTGTCGTCCCCGGCGATGCGATGAAAGAGAGTGCCCTCGAAGCAGCCGATGTCCACACCGTGGTCGCCCAGCAGCCGCTGGACCATGGCAATCATTCGCACCTCCTTGATCAGGGCGGCGTTGAAGGTGATCTCATTGAGACGGTTCATGATCGCCGCGGCGCTGGTGGGCAGCTCTTCGCGATAGATGGGGTTGATCTGCACCACCACGATGTCCCGGGAGCCACAGTGCTCCATCAGCGGCATCAGCGAAGGGTTTCCCATGTAGCCGCCGTCCCAGTAGGCCTCCCCGTCGATCTCCACCGCCTTGAATACCGTGGGCAGGCAGGCCGAGGCCATCACCGCATCCACGCTCATCTCCTCGCGGGTAAAGATGCGCTGCTTGCCGCTGCGCACATTGGTGGCGGTGACGAACAGCTTGAGGTCCTCGCATTGGCGTACCCGCTCGAAGTCGACCCTTTCGCTGACGATGTCGCGAAGCGGATTGAGGTCGAAGGGGTTGAGCTGGTAGGGCGAGACCAGCCGGCTCATCAGGTCCATGGCGATGTAGCCCGGCGAGTGGTCGAGGCTCCAGTTGCCCATGAGCTTGTCCAGCGGGGTGCGCTGGATGGGACTGGACCGGCCTGCATGGCTGACCGCTGCCCAGAAGTCGTGCAGCGCCTGGCGGGCGGTGTCGCGATCGCCGCGGGTCAGGGCGTCGGCCATTACCACGCCGTTCATGGCCCCGGCGCTGGTGCCGCTGATGCCCTCGATCTCGATACGCCCGTCTTCGAGAAGGCGATCCATCACGCCCCAGGTGAAGGCGCCGTGGGAGCCGCCCCCCTGCAGGGCCAGGTCGATACGTTTAGTGTCGGTCATAGGTCTCCTTGCCGTTGCTTTGATGCGGTGCACAAAGTATCAGCATAACCCTCGCCCAGGCAGACGCAAACGATTACGAAAATCCCGCTTTTCACTGCATGGCGAGTTGAAGGTCGTCGCGGTCGCAGGCCAGGTAGGCGGAGCCTTCGAGCCACTCAGGGTCCGGGAAGTAGACGAACAGGTACTGCTCCTCCTTGATGCTGTCGATCAGCGGATAGGTGACCTCCTGGCGCACCGCCGGGCAGCCATGGCTGCGGCCCAGGCGGCCGGTCTGCTCGATGAAGCTGTCGCTCACGTAGTCGGCACCGTGGATGACGATGGCACGCTGGTAGGCCAGGTCGTTGATGCCGTTCTCCAGCCCTTCCAGTCGCAGCGAGTAGCCGTTGCGCCCGTAGTAGGTGTTCATGGTGCGAAACAGGCCCAGGCTCGACTGGTAGCTTTCCGGGATGTTCGAGAATGTCGTGGCCATGGCGTCGCCGGAGCCGCGTCCGTGGGAGACCAGTTCTTCGAACAGCAGTTCGTCACGCTTGAGGTCGAAGACCCACAGGCGCGGCTCGCTGGAGGGCAACGAGTAGTCGATGACCGCCAGGCGCTCGGCGTCAGGGTCGGCGCAGGACATGGCGTTGGCGGCCAGAGACAGCACCTCGGGGTCGGCCCCCGGGGCCAGGCGGTTGAGTCGCTGATCCAGGGTCTGGCCCTGGAGCGCCTCGGGGTGCAAGGCCTGGGCGAGGAAGGTATCGGCGAGAGTCTGGCCGGAAGCGAGCAGCGCGCAGCCGGCGAGCAGGGGGAGTGGAAGCAGTGATCGGGTCATGGAGGCGATACCTTGAAATTCGGTGGCTAGGCGGGTGCCGAGCAAAAGGAAGCTGGGCCTGCTTCCCTGAGGCCCCGTACCCATGACTATTATGGAGAGAGAGCCAGGGATAGCCAATTTAGCAAAAATCCGCGTAAACCCTCGCCCACTCGGGCGGGGATACAAGCGGGCAGTGCGATAGCACTGCTGGGTTGGCGGTATTGAGCCTGGCGGCATAGACTGTACATACATCCATGCGACAATGACTTCCCATGCTGAAGGCCACCAAGATACGCATCTACCCCACGACCGAGCAGGCGGCGCTCCTGGCCCGCCAGTTCGGCGCGGTGCGTTTTTGCTACAACACCGGCCTTCGCATCATGTCCCACCGCTACAAGCGCCACGGCCAGTCGCTGAGTGCAAAGCACGACATCAAAAAGCTGCTGC
>PWEV01000184.1 GCA_003553625.1 Halomonas sp. | reverse complement strand
CAAACATCAACACCGGGATTGAGAAAGATGAGCTCCTCACACTCTGCCAGAATAGGCTCGATAATATCCGAGTAACAGCCTTCGATTATCCAACGCTGATTAACGCTAATAAAGCGCATGACATCGGCGATGCCATCTTCAAGCTGGCGCCACTCAAGCGGCGCCGCGAATTCGGCCTTGTTCTACGCTCAGGTAACGCCCCCCACTGGGAGTGACGCCATGGACTGCCGCCGCCTGCTGCTTCTCCTGTGGCTGTCGGGATTTGCCGTTATGGCCTGGGCGCAAGGCGAGAGCCAGCCGTCTGGGCACATTACGATGGCGCCAACAGACGCCTCGCGTGAGGATTCAACGGCGCCCCCTTTCTCCATGACGACCCTGATCGACGGTGCCCTTGGCAGCCTGCAGCGGGAACATGACCTGGCCGGAATCACGGTGGCGGTCGTTCTCGATGACGCCCTGCACGTCGCAAGGGGCTATGGGCAGGCGGATCTGGCGACTGCCCGGCCGGTCGACCCCGCCACCACTCTGTTCCGGATCGGCTCTGTGTCCAAGACCTTCATCTGGACCGCCGTGATGCTGCTCGTCGAACGCGGGTCACTGGACCTGGATACCGACGTCAACGACTACTTGCACGAGGTTGAGGTAAGCGAGGCCTTCGGGGAGCCGGTCACCCTGCGCCAATTGATGTCGCACCGTGCCGGTTTCGAGGACTCGCTGCAGCTGTTCACCGTGGCCGACGACGATCCGCGCCCCCTGGCGGAGCTGCTGATCGCTCATCAGCCCGAACGGGTATATCCACCCGGGGCTCGAACCGCCTACTCGAACTGGGGAGCCGGGCTTGCCGCACAGGTCGTCGAGGATGTCGCCGACCAGAGCTACGGAGACTTCCTCCAGCAGGAACTGCTCACGCCTCTGGGCATGCAGGATACCACCTGGCAGGCACCGCGAAACATGGAGGCAACAAGCCGGGAGCGCCTCGCCACCGGCTATCGCCCCCGTCACGGCGGGCTTGGCCTGCAGGACTACCTGCAACTCGGCGCCTACTGGCCGGCAGGCGGCATGGCCTCTACCGCCACGGACATGGCGCGCTGGATGCGATTTCACCTCAATGGCGGCGAGCTCGACGGCATCCGTCTTCTGGCCCCGGGTACCCATGCGCAAATGTGGCAGCGCGCCCATGACGACCGCCCCGCCGCCGCCGATGTGGCACACGGCTGGCAGGACGTGCCCTACCGCAGCCTTCGCACCCTGGGCCATGGCGGCGGCACCGCCGCCTTTCTCACCAACCTGGTGCTGGTTCCGGAGCTGAACCTGGGCTTGTTCGTATCGCAGAACAGCGCCCACACCCTGGTGCCGATCAGCCAGCTGCCCACCCTGCTCATGGACCGGCTGACCGGCTTCGAACCCGTGCCACTGCTGATCGACGACGGCGACCCTGAGGCGCTGGCCGAGCTGGCCGGCAGCTACCTGAACAACCGCCGCGTTTTCTCCACCTTCGCCGCCGCGCTGGGGGCCTTCAACGTCACTCGGCTGACCCCGGTATCGCACACCGGCTTCGAGCTCAGCCACCCCATGGAGGGCAGCGACTACTATCGCCGCCTCGACGGGGCCAGGGATGTCTTCGAGAACGCCCGAGGCGGGCGCGTCGCCGTGGTACGTGACGCCGATGGTGAAGTCGTCGCGCTGGCTGACGCCATGGGGGTGCATACGCTGGAGAGGGTCGGCCTATGGGCGCATCCCAACACCCTGATGACGCTGGTGGGCCTTGCCAGCCTGCTCACGCTGACCACGCTGCTCGGGGCCTGGCGGCGCATCGGGCGCGGTGGCAGCAACCGCCCGGCCGGGCGGATAGCCGGGGCCATCGCCATCACCGCCTGCGCCGCGCAGGGCCTGTTCATCGCCGCCGGAGTCGTAGTGGCCATGGGCCTCAGAGACTTCGACCTGAGCCGCCTGGTCGACCACTATCCGAGTGTCGGGATGTTCCTGCTCCACTATGCCGGCTGGCTGGTGGCGGCCGTCGCCCTGCTCATGCTGGTGGCGCTTTGGCCAGCCTGGTTTGGCTCCGGCTGGAGAGTATGGCGGCGGCTGCATTTCAGCCTGTTTGCGCTGGTCCTCGCCTTGATGAGCGTGCAGTTGTGGCAATGGCGGATCATCGGCGCCGCGGTGATCTAAGACAGGCGCCGAAGCGCGACGGCGCAATATCAGCAGCAGGATCGACAGCGCTGAAGGCCTCTGACGCGTCCGGCGTAAACGGAACATGATGTTTTGGCCGAGCCCGAGCGCCTCTTCTGCATCTAGACTGAACACCACCCCTTCCCACTCTGCTTGCCGCGAGAACCCGTCGCCATGAGCCAGCGAATACTGATACTGCAGGGCCACCCCGATGCCAGCGAGGCGCACCTCTGCCACGCCCTGGCCGATCACTACTGCGAGGGTGCCTATGCCCACGGCCATGAGGTGCGTCTGATCGACCTCGCCTCCCTTGAGTTCCCCCTGCTGCGCAGCCAGAAGGAGTGGAAAACGACACCGCTGCCCGCCTCGCTGAAAACGGCCCAGGAGGCCATCGGATGGTGCCATCATCTGGTGTTGTTCTTCCCGCTCTGGCTCGGCGACATGCCGGCCCTGGTCAAGGCATTTCTGGAGCAGGTGCTGCGACCCGGCTTCGCCTTCGAGTACGTGGAAGGCAACCCGCTGGGCAGAAAGGGACTGACCGGACGTTCGGCACGGATAGTGGTTACCATGGGCATGCCGGCGGTGATCTACCGCCACCTCTATCGGGCTCACAGCGTGAAATCGCTGGAACGCAATATCCTCGGATTTGTTGGCCTCTCGCCGGTGCGAGAGACGCTGATCGGCGCCGTGGAGACGATGAGTGATCAGAAGCGCAACGCGTGGTTTCGCAAGTTGTATGAACTCGGGGCCGAAGGCAAGTGAGGCTGTATGACGCGCCAAAAGCCCGCGCCGCGGAAACCAGCCTGGCCGAGCGCATCATCCCCAGCAATGCCTCTTTGGACACGATCGACTTCGCAGCAGAATCGCTGGATGTCATCTGGTCGGAAGGGGCGATCTACAACATCGGCTTCAAGCGCGACGTGCGCGAGTGGCATCGCTTCCTCAAGCCCGGCGGTATCCTGGCCGTCTCGGAGCTGACCTGGCTGGCTCGATGTCTGTTACCACCCGCTCCAGCAGCACCTTCCGGCCTTTCTTAGTGCTCACTAGGACAGTGCATCCGCCCGCGCCACCGTCGAGGACTATCGACACGAGATTGACCTGTACGAAGGGTATAGCCAGTATTTCGGCTATGGCTTCTATATCGCCAGAAAGAGCGCCGAAGGATTAAAGCGCCAGGCAATGCAACAGCCGCCTTCGGCCAAGAGCGGCCATTGAGGTTTTCCTGACGTATAACACCGATCGTCGTGCATGCCACATATCCCCGATGAACGAGCCTGCTGCCTTTTTCCGGCATAGCCGCTTTGGGCCGAATGCGGCACTTCGCCCGATAAATCGGGCTCCTACAAGAACCATGGTGATGACATGCCTTTGCCGTTAACCAGCCGCAGTATAAAACCTCCACGCCCCGCCATCCAAAGCACCATTAGCCAGCAGCCTATCCGATAATTCCCATGTTTGCGGCGCAATCAGTCAACGAAGTTCCAGAATACGAAATCGGTGATTTTCCAT
>PWEV01000089.1 GCA_003553625.1 Halomonas sp. | reverse complement strand
GGCGACATGCATGGTGACCTTGAGGCGTGGCGTCACTTCCTCCAGGGTGCGTTCTTCCACCGCCAGGGGCGCCGGTAGCCGCTCAGAGAGACCCGGCGCCTGCTGCAGGCGCTCGGTAAGCCAGCCGCTCATCTCCGGGGGCAGCGGCGGCGCACGGCGCAGGCGCATCAGCAGTTCGGGGTCGCCCGCCAGGCGGCCGAAGCGGCCATGCTTCTTGTCGAGGTAGCAGAGCTCGGCGCCGGCACGCACGATCGCGGCCTCGTCAGAGATCACCTCCGCCGGCTCGGCATCCGCACGCAGGTGCTGGTTGCCGTCGGCGTCAGGCTCCCAGGCCAGCGTCAGCCGGCAGGCCGGGCCCGGATCGAGCATGGCGCCGCTCTGCTTGGGGTGAAAGAGAAGTGGCGGCGTGTCGCTTTCCAGCAGCGACCAGAGCGCCCGCGCCTGGAAGGTGTGGATGATCGGACTCCAATACTGCTCGTATCCTACGCCGGAGAGTTGACGGCGCTGCTCGCCAAGCATCAGCAGTTCCAGGGCCTCCTCCTGGTCGGGCGTGAGCCCTTGAGACGGCCTGGGGGTCAGACCGCCTCCACGCCGTACCGCGATGGGTCGAGGCTTGACCCAGCCATTGCCGCGGGAGCGCTGCTTGGTAGGTCTCACCCACACCGGCGACACCTGGAGGGTGGGCGAGCGAGGGGTCGCGTCGATATCCAGGAACAGCGCCAGGCGGTAGTCCTCCTCCAGCGCTTCGAGGTACCGCTTGCCATCAAGGGGCGACTGGAGTTCGGCCAGCCAGGACTCCCAGCGCTGTTCCAGAATCGAAGTGTCGTGCCGAGGCGGAATGCCATCGGCTTCCACGTCGTCGATAAAGCGCTGGATCACCGCCACTGCATGCTTGCACTGGCGACCCACCGGACAGCTGCAGTCGCTGACGACGCCCATGCCATGGTTGTGGGGATCCACGGCCAGGCTCGTGAGATAGCGACTGCGCCCGCTACCATCCACCTGGGCCCGCAGCACCAGCATCGCGCCCTCATGTTCGAGGCGGGTACCGCTACGCACCCGGCCCTGCCGCGCATAGCCCAGTCCACGGGTCAGGGAGCGCGCATCGAAACTGCGCTGCCACTGGATATCCTCCAGGGTGTGGTAAAGCGTCAGGGCGGGGGCGGCGGAGTGGGTGTCAAGCACGCTGGCTCCTCAAGGTTTAAAGGCAAGGGCTCGTATTGGAGCGAAACGGCATGGTCTCCGCAACCCAGCGCAGGGCGCCTGCTCACTGAAATAATTGGCGCGATCCCATCTGTGTCCCAGTGGCTGCAGCTGAGAGAGATGCGCAATCAGTTCTCTCACGAATATCCCGATGACCCCGAGATCCAAGCCAGCCTGCTGAACAAGGCATTTGCTCTTGCAGGCGCGAATCGCTCAGGAAGCTGGCAGCCACCTCGTACCACTGACACAGGCGGCCTGACGAGGATGAGGAATTCTATCGGGGTCAGACCCTTAAATCCCCTTAAGGGTCTGACCCCGCCAACGAGGCCTTCGCCCTTTTCGGCGTTCCAGACGAGGTGCTGCGCCCTCTTGTCGCCCTGCTCAAGGAAGCGCTCGATCGGCCGCTCTATCCGGTGCACTTCGAACCCGGCCCGCCTTCGGCGGACGGTAGCGAGACTCAGTGGATGCTGGCGCTGCCCGAGCCGGTCGAAAAGGCCCAAGCCGCCTTCTACCAGTCCGGAGGCGCGCAGAACGTGCTGGACGTCGAGCTGATTCGCCGGCATTCGCCCCTGCTGCAGAGCCCGGACTTTCTGGAGCAGCTCGATGCCTTTACCGGCGCCCCGATGAGCCGCCTCCAGGAGCAGTTCAACGACGCTCTCTACGAGCAGCAGGACCGCGTTCTCTCCTACATCCTCGATGCCCTGCCGGCCGGTGGCCAGCTGCCCTGGGCGTGGCTGGAACACCGACCGGTACTCCGGCTGATGATGGAAATGGCGATGGGCCAGGAAGACCCCGACGCTGAAATCGAACTGCTGTCCCAGCTGCTGGCACTCTGCCCGAACGACAATCTGGGAGCACGGAAGGGCTATCGGGGGCTATCGGGGTCAGACCCTTAAATTCCCTTAAGGGTCTGACCCCGAGGGGGGCTGAGGTTGGGCTACACTGAGGCAGGCCACCGCACGCAATGAAAGGGTGAATTGGCCATGCCCCGCCCTGCTCGTATTCTCCTGCCAAATACGCCGGTCCACCTGGTGCAGCGCGGCAACAACCGCGGCACCTGCTTTCACTACCGCAGCGATGCCGAGCGCTTTCTCGACCTGCTCGACGAGGCGCGCCTGGAGTATCGGGTCGACGTACATGCCTACGTGCTGATGACCAACCATGTGCACCTGCTGGCCACGCCGCGCGACGACCCGCAGGGCATCAGCCTGATGATGAAGAGCCTCGGACAGCGCTATGCGCAGTATTTCAATCGGCGCCACGAGCGCACCGGCGGCCTCTTCGAGGGGCGCTACTACTCCTGCCTGGTGGGGGAAGAGCCTTATCTCTTCGCCTGCTACCGCTATATCGAGCTCAACCCGGTGCGCGCCGGCATGGTCGCCCACCCCGGAGACTACCGCTGGTCCAGCTACCCGGCCAACGCCCTGGGCGCCGAGGACCCGCGTGTCACGCCCCACGCGCTCTACCTGGCCAGTGCCCGCCAGCCGGAACAGCGGCAGCATCACTACCGGCAGCTCTTCGACACGCCCCTGCCCAACGCCACCCTGGAGGAGATTCGCCAGCAGACTCGCCGCGGTCACCCCTATGGCAGCGAGGCCTGGCGGCAACGGGTGGCGGGGTCAGACCCTTAATTTCCCCTAAGGGTCTGACCCCGGTGGGGGCCAATCCCAAACGCAAAAGCCGCCGCCTCGATGGCTCGAGGCGGCGGCTTTAGATTGGAACGAACGCAGCGCTGATTGCCCAGGAATGACCCGAGGCCGAACTCGGTGCTCAGCTCGCGGTGGAGGCCCGTCTGGCGTGCAGGGCTATCACCTTGTCGTCCTTCGGCGTCCGCAGCGAGTGCTGCAGCGCCTGGTGGGCCTGCTGCTCCCACACCAGATCGACCGGTTCGCTCTGGGGCTGGTAGCCCAGCGGCGCCTGGACCAGCAGCTCGCGAATACGCGGGGCATCGAAGGTCAGGCAGGCGTCGAACAGGGTCTCCAGGAGGCCGTCCATGCTGTCCCATTCCAGGGCGATCTCGCTGGCGGTCATGATCCGTGGGTGGCCGGTGGCTTCCACCCTCTCGCCGATCAACAGCTCCTCATAGAGCTTCTCGCCGGGGCGCAGCCCGGTATAGCGGATCTCGATATCACCGTCGGCAAGCTCGGCGTCGCCGCTGCCCGGGTAGCGCGGCTCCAGCCCGGAGAGGCGAATCAGGTGGCCGGCCAGCTCGGCGATCTTCACCGGTTCGCCCATGTCGAGCACGAACACATCGCCGCCGCGGGCCATGGCACCGGCCTGGATCACCAGCTGGGCGGCCTCGGGGATGGTCATGAAGTAGCGGGTGATCTCCGGGTCGGTGACCGTGACCGGGCCGCCGGCGGCGATCTGGCGGCGGAACAGCGGCACCACGGAGCCGCTGGAGCCCAGCACATTGCCGAAGCGCACCATGCTGAAGCAGGTGTCGCTCTGCGTCTTGGCCAGCCCCTGACACACCAGCTC
>PWEV01000175.1 GCA_003553625.1 Halomonas sp. | reverse complement strand
CTGGTGGATGCCCAAGGCCGCTGGCTACTCTCCGACAACGACGCAGGGTCGATGCCGTTCGGGGGCACTCTGGCGAATCTGTGGCCGGATGCCTGGCAGGCCATGGCATCACATCCCCGGGAAGAAGTGGTGCTTGATGAACACCTTTTCTGGTTTCGCGCCCACGACATTCGCACGAACCACTATCAGAGCCAGGCCGGGATGATAATGAGCGAGGCGGAGACACAGCCCTGGCAACTCGGCATCGTGCTGCCCAAGCCCACGTTGACGGGCTTGCTGATGGAAAGTCCCGGACAACTGTTGGCCATTGCCCTGGTCTACCTGCTCTCGACGGCCTTCGGCCTCTTCTGGGTGCTCAGCCATCACCACCAGCGGCGCCTGAGACAGCGCGCCGTGGTGTTTTCCCGCGAGGTACGGCAGTCCGCCGGCGAAGTCCAGGATCTCTACGAGAATGCCCCCTGCGGCTATCACTCGCTGGACAGCGAGGGGCGTGTCGTCAAGATCAATCGCACCGAGCTCGACTGGCTGGGCTATCGCGCCGGCGAGATCATCGGCAAGCGCGACTATCGTGAATTCATCACGCCGGAGACCCGCGACGCCTTCGAGGCCGCCTTCCAGCTGGTGCTGGGCAAGGCGCAGGAAGGGGCAGCCGAGTGCGAACTGCTGTGTCGCGACGGGACCACCCTGCCGGTGGCGATTCAGGCCACCGCCCAGGTCACCGACGATGGCTTTCAGTACTCCCGCGCCACGGTCTTCGACCTGAGCGAGCGCAAACAGCTGGAGGCACGACTGGCGAAGCAGGCCATGACCGATCCGCTGACCGGGCTGGGCAACCGGCGCTATCTGGAAGATCAGGCGGCACTGGAGATTGCCCGAGTAAAGCGCAGTGGGGCACCCCTCAGCCTGATCGCCATTGACCTGGACCACTTCAAGCGCATCAATGATTCCCATGGCCATGACGTGGGGGATCTGGTTCTGCAGGCCTTCGCTAGCACGGCAGGCCAGCAGCTCAGGGATGGTGATGTGCTGTGCCGCATGGGTGGTGAAGAGTTTGCCGTTCTGCTGCCCGACACGACTCGCGAGCAGGCCATGCTGGTGGCGGAACGTCTTCGTCAGGCGATCGATGCCACACCGGCCGAGGTCGGTGACGAGGTGATCGAAGGGGGGCGACTGGCCTACTCCGCCTCGCTGGGTGTAACGCTCGTCAGCGCTGGCGAACGCTCACTGAAACCCGCTATCAAGCGCGCCGATCAGGGGCTCTACGCCGCCAAGGAAGCTGGGCGTAACCGGGCGCACTGGCAAGCAGGTTAAGCGCCCTAACCCCGAGCGTAGCTCCCTGCTCCGCTTTGGCGCTTTGCAAGACCGGCGTTGCAATCACGCAAGGCTTCAATCGCCACCCGCCCCGCGACGCCAGGCGAAGTAGCGCTCAAGCCAGCCCAGCAGACGCTCGGGCTTGTGGGCATTCTTCCACACGCCGGCGGTCGCCTTCACGGCCTCGCTGCGGGTGGGATAGGGGTGAATGGTGGACAGCAGGCGGTTGAGCCCGATTCCGCGGGTCATCGCCAGGGTGAAGGTGGCCAGCATCTCGCCCGCTCCCTCGCCGACGATGGTGGCACCGAGAATCCGGTCGCTCCCCGGGGGTGTCAGCACCTTGACGAAGCCCCCGCTCTCGGCCTCGGCCAGGGCGCGGTCGAGCTCGCTCAGCGCATAGCGGGTCACCTCATAGTCGGTACCTTGCGAGCGCGCTTCTCGCTCGTTTAGCCCCACCCTCGCCACTTCCGGAGTGGTGAAGGTCACCGCCGGCAGCGCCCGGTAGCTGACCCGAAAGCGCTTGAACTCCCCGAACAGCGCATTGACCGTGGCATGCCAGGCCTGGTGAGCCCCGGCGTGGGTCAGCTGGAAGGGCCCCGCCACGTCGCCGCATGCCCAGACATTGGGCAGCACGCTACGCAGCGTCTCGTCCACGTCCAGGGTGCCGTTGCTGCGGGTGTCGATGCCGAGCGCCTCGAGCCCCATGCCGGTGACGTTGGCCTCGCGACCCACGGCCACCAGCAGGTGCGTGAAGGGCACGCGCGCGCGGTGGTCGTCAGCGGTCGCCACCTCCAGTGCCGGGCCCTCGGCGTCCGTCACCACCCCCAGCGCTTGGTGGCCCAGCAGGAGCTCCACACCATCCTCACGCATGCTGGCCTGGAGCTCCTCGGCCACCTCCGCATCCTCGCGGGGCAGCAGCTGGCCCGCCGACTCCACCAGGGTGACCCGGCTGCCCAGCAGGGCGAAGCTCTGCCCCAGCTCGCAGCCGATCGGCCCCCCGCCGAGCACCAGCAGACGCTCGGGCAGCTCCTTGAGCCGCCACAGGGTGTCGGAGGTGAGCACCTCCACCGACTCGATGCCGGGCAGTTCAGGCACCCGGGGACGCGCCCCGCTGGCAATGATCACATGGCGGGTGGACAGGATCTGCTCCCCCTCGGGTGTCACCACGCGAACCTGCCAGGGACTTACCAGGCTGGCCTCGCCCTTGAGCACCTCCACCCCCAGGCCCTGGTAGCGTTCGACGCTGTCGTGGGGCGCAATGGCCTCGATGGCGCCGTGCACATGGCCCATCACGGCGGGGAAATCCACGCTCGGCTCGGCGACTCTCACGCCATACTGGCCGGCGCGGCGCACCTCTCTGATCGAGCGAGCGGCGCGAATCAACGCCTTGGAGGGGACACAGCCGGTGTTGAGGCAGTCGCCGCCCATGCGCTCGCGCTCCACCAGGGTCACCCTGGCGCGCACGGCCGCGGCGATATAGCTGGCCACCAGCCCCGCGGCACCGGCGCCGATCACCACGATATCGCGGTCGAAGCGCGAAGGCCTGGCGTAGCGCCGGGCCAGGGCGCGGCGCTTGACCAGCGCCACCAGCCCCTTGGCCAGCCAGGGGAAGATGCCGATCAGCGCGAAGGAGGCCACCAGCGACGGCGAGAGGATATCGCCCAGGGCCTGCAGCTCGGCCAGCTCGCGGCCGGCATTCACGAACACCAGCGTCGCCGGCAGCATGCCCAGCTGGCTGACCCAGTAGAAGGTGGTCAGCCGCATCCGCGTCAGGCCCATCACCAGGTTGATGACGAAGAAGGGAAACAGCGGGATCAGGCGCAGCGTAAAGAGATAGAGCGCGCCCTCGCGTCGGATGCCGGCATTGATGCGCTCCAGTTGCCGGGCGTAGCGTCGCTCCAGGGGCCCGCGCAGCAGGGTGCGCGCGATCAGTGCCGCCAGGGTGGCGCCCAGAGTGCTGGCGAAGGAGACGATCAGAAGCCCCCAGCCCAGTCCGAACAGGGCACCACTCAGCAGGGTCATCAGGGTCGCGCCGGGCAAAGAGAGCGCCGCCATCACCACATAGAGAAGAAAGAAGCCCCCGATCACGGTGACCGGCTCTCGCGCCAGCCAGGCATGAAACCTCGCCTGCTCGGCCTGCAGGACCTCGAGCGCCAGGAAGTCGCTGGCGCCCGAGAAGAAGAAAGCCGCCACGGCAGCGACAATCAATAACACGATCAACAGACGGCGAGATCTCATCTGGCCTCCTTGGTGGTCTGGAAGGGGCTGCTTGCCCCAAAGCAGCATGCCTGAATGAGTCGCCAGCGGGTCATCATCCTTACAGTTTGACTGGCTCCGGACCTGGCGTGACAGAGTCAACTACCTCTTCACATCCCACCGGGAG
>PWEV01000171.1 GCA_003553625.1 Halomonas sp. | reverse complement strand
GGAGCTCTTGCGCATGATCCGCAGCTGGGTCGGCTCGCTGCGCGGCGGCGAGGTGGACCAGGACGCCAGGCTCGGCTGGTGGGTGCTGCTGGCCACCGTGCCGGTCTGCGTGATCGGTTTCACCTTCCGCGATGCCATCGAGGTGGGCATGCGTTCGCCGTTGATCATCGGTGCCAGCCTGATCGGTTTCGGCCTGGTGCTGGGCTATGCGGACTGGCGCCGCCGCCGCGACGGTCGCAGCGAATACCAACTCGGCCTCAGGGATGTGTTGCTGATCGGCTTCGCTCAAGCCCTGGCGCTGATTCCAGGTACCTCGCGCTCCGGCATCACCATCACCGCAGCGCTGCTCCTCGGCATGAGCCGCGAGGGGGCGGCGCGCTTCTCCTTCCTGCTCTCGATTCCCGTGATCGCCCTGGCCGGCGGGCTCGAGATCGTCGGCCTGATCCGTGAGTCCCACGAGGTGGACTGGGCAGCGGTGACGATCGGTGCCATCCTCTCTGGCATAAGCGCCTACCTGTGTATCCACTACTTTCTGATCTTCATCAAGCGCGTCGGCATGCAGCCCTTCGTGGTCTATCGGCTGCTGCTCGGGGGCTGGCTGCTGTGGCTGTTCTGGTAGTGTTTGCCTCACATCCGTCACGGGAGTATCTGTCATCATGAAGTCGCTGCGTCTCCATCTCCTGCTGCTCCTCTGCGTGGCACTGCTGGTCGGCTGCTCGGAGCGCGATCGTCCCCTCGATTCGCCGGTGCGCTTCGAGGGCGCCATCTTCGGCAGTTTCTATCAGGTGACCATCGCCGACACCCTGACCCAGGGCCAGGCCCGGGCGCTGGAGCAGGACATTCTCGAAGTGCTCGAGGCGGTGGATGTCTCCATGTCGACCTATATCGATGACTCGGAGCTCTCGGTCTTCAACCAGCTGCCGGTGGGTGAATGGCAGCCACTCTCCGACGAGTTGATGGAGGTGCTGGCGATCGGTCAGGCGGTGGCCGAGAAGAGCGATGGCGCCTTCGATGTTACCGTCGGCGGTCTGGTCAACCTGTGGAGCTTCGGCGCAGAGGCGCGTCCTCGCGAGGTGCCGGGTGAGGCCGACCTGGCCGCCCGTCTCGAGGTGATCGGCTTCGATGCCGTGGAACTCGATCGCTCGGCGCTGCAGGCGCGTCGCACGCGGGAAGTCTCCGTGGACCTGGGTGGCGTGGCCAAGGGCCACGCCACCGACCGGGTCGCGGCACTTCTCGACCGCGAGGGCATCGATCACTATCTGGTCAACCTGGGCGGCGACCTGATCGCCAGGGGCTACCGTGACGGCAGCGATGAGGATGACGACGTGGCCGAGTACTGGCGCATCGGTATCGAGGCGCCGCTGGCGGACCGCCAGGAGGCCCGTCACATCCTACCGCTTCAGGACATCTCGGTAGCGACGTCCGGTGACTATCGCAACTACTTCGAGGAAGCGGGGCAGCGTTTCTCGCATACTCTCGATCCCCGAAGCGGTCGGCCGATCACCCATCGCCTGGCTTCGGTGACGGTTATCCACCCCTCCAACGCCTGGGCGGATGCCTGGGCCACGGCGCTAATGGTGCTCGGCGAGGAAGAGGGCATGTCCCTGGCCCGTGAGCAGGGTCTCATCGTGTTGATGATCGTCCGCGAGGAAGGGGGCGGCTGGACGAGTCGCGTCACTCCCGCCTTCGTCGACTTTTTCGGTGAAGCGCTGGTGGCGGAACTGAGCCTGGATGTTCAATGACACCTAGAATGTACCTGGCCCTGGAAGATACCTGGCCAGGAATATTGAGATCGACGGATCAGGACAAGGAGTCATGATGACGCTGGACGTGGTAATTCTCGCGGCGGGTCAGGGTAGTCGCATGCGCTCGACCCTCCCCAAGGTGCTGCACCGCCTGGCAGGCAAGCCGATGGTGCGTCACGTGATCGACACCGCCACGGGCCTTCGCGCCGAGCGCACCCACGTGGTGGTAGGGCACGGTGCCGAGCGGGTTCGCGAGGCGCTTTCCGACTGCAAGGTGCGCTATGCCCTCCAGGCCGAGCAGAAGGGAACCGGTCATGCCGTGGCCCAGGCCCTTGACGGCCTCGGTGAGGGCAAGGTGCTGGTGCTCTACGGGGACGTGCCGCTGATTCGCCGCGAGACCCTGGCGGGACTGCTGGCGGGTGTCGATGACAACCACCTGGGGCTGCTGACCGTGACCCTCGACGATCCCACCGGCTACGGGCGCATCCTGCGTAACGCCGAAGGGCAGGCGGTGGCCATCGTCGAACACAAGGATGCCTCCGAGAGCGAGCGGGCGATCGACGAGTGCAACACCGGTATCATGGCGATGACCGCTCCTCAGCTGCGCCGCTGGTTGCCGAGCCTCTCCGCCGACAACGTCCAGGGGGAGTACTATCTGACCGATATCATCGCCATGGCCGCCGCCGAAGGGGTGACGATCGTCACCGCCCAGCCGGCTGATCCGCTGGAGGTGGAGGGGGTCAACAACCGGACCCAGATGGCACGCCTGGAACGCGCCCACCAGCTTGCCATCGCCGAGGGGCTGATGGCCGATGGCGTGGCCCTGCTCGACCCGTCGCGAATCGATATCCGCGGCAACCTGGTGTGCGGCCATGACGTGGAGATCGACGTGGGCTGCGTCTTCGAGGGCGAGGTGGAACTCGGTGAGGGGGTGCGCATTGGTCCCCACTGCGTGGTCCGCGACAGCCATATCGGCGCAGGCACACGGGTCGAGTCCCACAGTGTGATCGAGGGTGCTGTCATCGCCGGTCGCGGCCAGGTCGGCCCCTTTGCGCGTCTGCGTCCCGGCACCCGCCTGGCGGTGGGGGCCAAGGTCGGCAATTTCGTCGAGACCAAGAATGTCGAGGTGGGCGAGGGCAGCAAGATCAACCACTTGAGCTACGTGGGGGACGCCCGCCTGGGCCGCGACGTCAATGTCGGCGCCGGCACCATCACCTGCAACTATGATGGCGCCCACAAGCATCGTACCGAGATCGGCGATGGCGCCTTCATCGGCTCCAATACGGCTCTCGTCGCCCCGGTAAGCGTAGGCAGCAACGCCACCGTGGGTGCCGGCTCCACCATCAGCAAGGACGTGCCGGACAACGCTCTGGCCGTCTCTCGTGGGCGCCAGATCAGCAAGGCCGACTGGCCGCGCCCCAGCAAGGACACCTAAGGAGAGACAGCATGTGTGGAATCGTCGGGGCCGTTGCCGAGCGCAATGTGGAAGGCATCCTGATCGAGGGATTGAAACGGCTCGAATACCGCGGCTATGACTCCGCTGGCATGGCGGTCCTTTCGCCTGAAGGGCATCTGCAGCGCCGCCGATCGGTGGGCAAGGTGGCCGCCCTGGCCGAGCGTCTGGCGACCGATCCGCTGCCGGGGCGCTGTGGTATCGCCCACACCCGCTGGGCCACTCATGGCCGTCCCAGCGAGGCCAATGCCCATCCGCACCAGTCCGGTGAGCGGCTGGCGGTGGTGCATAACGGCATCATCGAGAATCACGAGACCCTGCGCCGGGAACTCAAGGCGACCGGCTACGACTTTACTTCCGAGACCGATACCGAGGTGGTCGCCCACCTACTGGAGCACGAGAGCCGCGAAGCGGGGGACCTGCTGGCGGCGGTGAGGCGCGTGCTGGCTCAGCTCGATGGCGCCTATGCGCTGGGGGTGGTCAGCGCCGACGAGCCCGATGTGATCGTCG
>PWEV01000021.1 GCA_003553625.1 Halomonas sp. | reverse complement strand
TCCATGGAGGGGGCCAGGGTCGCCTTGAGCTCCTGCTTGGAGAAATCGTTGGCGGTCAGGGTGCGGTGCAGGATGTCATTGGCGTTGGTGGCGATCACGAAGCGCTCCACCGGCAGGCCCATGCGGTAGGCCATGTAGCCGGCGAAGACGTTGCCGAAGTTGGCCGAGGGCACGCAGAAGCTCACCTTGCGGTGGGGCGCGCCCAGGGCCACGGCGGAGGCCACGTAGTAGACGATCTGGGCCATGATGCGCGCCCAGTTGATGGAGTTCACCGCCACCAGCTGAGTGCCGTTGAGGAACGACTGGTCGGCGAAACTCGCCTTGACCATGGCCTGGGCGTCATCGAAGTTGCCCTCGATGGCGACGTTGAAGACATTGTCGGCCAGCACCGAGGTCATCTGACGACGCTGAACCTCGGAGACCCGCTGATAGGGGTGGAGAATGAAGATATCGAGGTTGTCGCAGTGGCGGCAGCCCTCGATGGCCGCCGAACCGGTGTCGCCGGAGGTGGCCCCCATGATCACCGCACGTTCGCCGCGCTTCTTGAGGAAGTGGTCGAGCAGGCGGCCGAGCAGCTGCAGGGCCACGTCCTTGAAGGCCAGGGTCGGGCCGTGAAAAAGCTCGAGCAGGAAGTGGTTGGCATCGAGCTGGTTGAGCGGCACCACCGCATCGTGGCTGAAGGTGGCATACGCCTCCGTCACCAGCCGGCGGAAGGTGTCATCATCGATCTCGCCGTTGACGAAGGGCTGCATGACGCGAAAGGCGATCTCGGCATAGGAGAGGCCCGCCATGGCGGCCAGGTCCTCGGTGGACAGCTGAGGCACGGTTTCCGGGACATAGAGGCCGCCATCGCTGGCCATGCCGGTGAGCACGACCTCCTCGAAGGAGAGCGCGGGCGCCTGCCCGCGGGTGCTGATATAGCGCATGATCTATTCCTGCTCATCCAGGGATTCGACGCGGATCCGCATCACCGGTCCGGCGATATCGGCCATGGCCTCGATCTGGCGGATCGCCTCGTTCATCTGCTTCTCGACCGTGCGGTGGGTCATCAGGATGATCGGCACCAGCTCGCCCTCGGTCGCCTCCTTCTGGATCAGCGCCTCGATGGAGATGCCCTGCTCGGCGAGGATGGTGGCCACTCGCGCCAGCACGCCGGGGCGGTCCACGGCCAGCAGCCGCAGGTAGTAGGCGGAGATGATCTCCTCCATGGGCATGATCGGCAGCTGGCTCACGTCCTCGCTGATGCCGCAGAAGGCCAGGTAGGGCACCCGGTAGTGGTGATCGGTGGAGATGTCCCGGGCCACATCGAGAATATCGGCCACCACCGACGAGGCGGTGGGCTCGGCGCCCGCGCCGGCGCCGTAGTAGAGGGTCGGACCCACGGCGTCGCCCATGATGGCAATGGCGTTCTTGACGCCGTGCACATTGGCCAGCAGCCGCTCCTTGGGGATCAGCGTCGGGTGCACGCGAAGCTCCAGGCCCTGGTCGGTGCGCTTGGAGATACCCAGGTGCTTGATCACGTACCCCAGATTGTCGGCCTGCTCCACGTCCTCGGCGGTCACCCGGGAGATCCCCTCGGTGAAGGCCTTGTCGAACTGCAGCGGCACGCCGTAGGCGATGGAGGCGAGAATGGTCAGCTTGTGGGCGGCGTCGATGCCCTCGACGTCGAAAGTGGGATCGGCTTCCGCGTAGCCCAGCGCCTGGGCCTCGGCCAGCACGTCCTCGAAGGCGCGGCCCTCGTCACGCATGTGCGTGAGGATATAGTTGCCGGTACCGTTGATGATGCCGGCCACCCACTCGATGCGGTTGGCACCCAGGCCTTCCCGCAGCGACTTGATCACCGGGATCCCCCCGGCCACGGCCGCCTCGAAGGCCACGATCACGCCTGCCTCGTGGGCCGCCGCAAAGATCTCGTTGCCATGCACGGCGATCATTGCCTTGTTGGCGGTCACCACGTGCTTGCCATTCTTGATGGCGGTAAGCACCAGCTCCCGTGCCACGTCATAGCCGCCGATCAGCTCCACCAGCACGTCGATATCGGGGTTGGTGGCTACCTCGAAGACATCGGCGGTGGTCCGAATGCCGGTGAGGTCGCACTCGGGGTTGGGAGTGCGGTAGGCCACCTGCTCGATGACGATCGGGCGGCCCGCACGCCGGGCAATGTCGTCCGCGTTGCGTGTCAGCACGTTGAAGGTACCGCCGCCGACGGTACCCAGCCCACAGATTCCTACTCTCACCGGTTTCAATGTCTCGCTCCTGCTCGTTTGATTCTTTGTGTTCAGGCGTGGTGTCTGTCGTGTGTGGCTCGCCGGGGCTCAGTCTTCGATGCCAAGCATGGCGGCCAGGCGCTCCGCCGGCACATAGCCGGGGACCAGACGGCCATCCGGCATCACGATGGCCGGGGTGCCCTGTACGCCGAGTTCCAGGCCCAGATGATACTGTGCCTCGACCGGATTGTCGCAGTCGGCGGCCCCGGAAAGCGACTCCTGGCGCTTGGCGGCGCTCATCGCCTCACTCGGGTTGGCGTCGCACCAGATCTGCTGCATGGTGCGGGCGCCCTGGGCGTTCATACCGGTGCGCGGAAAGGCAAGGTAGTGCACCTCGATGCCCAGCTCGTTGAGCCGCGGCACCTCCTCATGGAGCTGGCGGCAATAGGGGCAGGTGGTGTCGGTGAAGACCACCACCGCGGCGCGACTCTCACCGGCGCCGCGGAAGATCACTCGCTCGGCCTCGGGCACCTCGGCCAGGCGCTCCGCGCGCTCGCCGTTGCGCCCCTGCTCGGTCAGGTTGACCAGTCCCTGCTCACCGTTCTCGTAGAGGTCGCCCACCAGGAAGTGGCGCCCCTCTGCATCACTGTAGAAACGCTCACCCGTCTCCAGTCGCACTGCGAACAAGCCCGCCACAGGCGTCTCGCTAACGCTCTGCACCGGCATTGGCTGACCGTTGACCGCCAGCCGCTCGGCCAGCCGTTCCGTCGAATCGGCCTGGGCCAGCAGCGGCACGGCAAGGGTCGTGGCCAGGAAGCCGCCAAGGAGGGTCCGTAAAGAGATGTTCATTATTCAACCTCTGGGATGATGGTCGGCGTGAAGGCGCTCGAGACGCGCCTGCGCCACATGGGTATAGATCTGCGTCGTCGAGAGGTCGCTGTGACCCAGCAGCAGCTGTACGACACGCAGGTTGGCCCCATGATTCAACAGATGGGTGGCAAAGGCATGGCGCAGGGTGTGCGGCGACAACGGTCGCTCGATCCCCGCGGTGCGAGCGTGAGTCTTGATACGGTACCAGAAAGCCTGGCGGGTCATGGACCGATCATGCCGCCCCGGAAAGAGCGCCGGACGGGTAGCGTCACTCATCAGGACGCCACGCGAGCCGCGCAGATAGCGTGACAGCCACTCTATCGCCTCCTCGCCCAGGGGCACCAGGCGATCCTTGTCACCCTTGCCGCGCACGCGCACCACACCCTGGCGAAGGTTGACGGCATCGGTGGTCAAGCCTACCAGCTCGGAAACACGCAGCCCCGCCCCATAGAGCACTTCGAGCATCGCCCGATCGCGCAGGCCCAGGTCGGTGGACACATCGGGGGCGGCGATCAACCGCTCCACCTCGGCCTCCTCCAGGGTATTCGGCAGCGCCGGCCGCACCCGTGGCAGGCGCACCTCGGCCAGCGGGTCGCCCTCGATGAGCCCGCACTCCAGAGCCCAGCGGTAAAAGCGACGCAGACTCGAGAGCAGCCGGGCGTTGCTGGTAAGTCGGTAGCCCGCCTCGCGGCGCTCATCGAGCCAGGCCGGCAGGGCCGTCGGAGAGGACGCCAGCAGCGTCTCGTCGCACTCTGTCAGACGTCTCACCCAGGCCGAGAGATCACGCCGGTAGGCCGACAGGGTGTGATCGCTGACGCCCTGCTCGAGCCACAGGGCGTCGAGGAAGGCATCGATGCTGGCGGTGTCGTCGTCGAGAGTCTTCATGATGCCTGAAGTGACCTGTCAGGATAGCCTGCCGGAGTGCCTGGCCCAGATGGCACGAGACCCCGCCCCGCGGTTGCGGTGACGGGGTCTCGGAAGGCCGGGCGGTGCCCGGCCCGCCGGCGGAAGAGGCGAGGCCTCAGGCCAGCTTTTCCTTGATGCGGGCAGAACGACCGCTGCGCTCGCGGAGGTAGTAGAGCTTGGCCTGGCGCACGTCGCCGCGGCGCTTGACGCTGATGGAGTCTACCAGCGGGCTGTAGGTCTGGAAGGTACGCTCGACGCCGACGCCGTGGGAGATCTTGCGCACGGTGAAGGCGGAGTTGAGACCGCGGTTGCGCTTGCCGATCACCACGCCTTCGAAGGCCTGGAGACGCTCGCGAGTGCCTTCCTTGACCTTGACCTGCACGATGACGGTATCACCGGGGGCGAAGGGCGGAATTTCCTTGCTCATCTGCTCGGTTTCGAGCGCCTGGATCACCTTGCTCTTGCTGCTCATGACAACTGACTCCTTGATAACCTGATTCATCCGTCGGCTTGAATGGCCGATGAATCGTGATCCCGGCGCCCGAACAAGCTCGAGAGCGCGGGAGATGATGGGTGACGCAGGTCCGCGACGGGGGGTGGCGTAGGCTCAGCCCTCAGCGTCTTGCGTCCTGCACCTCCGCCCTGGCCCGCAGGCAGGCCGGGCGTGTTCTTCGATGAACTCAGCCAACAGCTGACGCTGCTCCTTGCTCAGCACCCTGTCCTCGAGCAGGTCGGGGCGTCGCAGCCAGGTGCGTCCCAGGGACTGCTTCAATCGCCAGCGCCGTATGGCGCCATGATTGCCGCTGAGCAGGACTTCCGGCACACACCGCCCGTCGATCTGATCCGGACGCGTGTAATGCGGGCAGTCCAGCAGCCCGTCGTTGAACGAGTCCTCGACCGCAGAATCCTGATGACCCAGTACTCCGGGTATCAGTCTTGCCGCGGCGTCGATCAGCACCATGGCCGGCAGCTCGCCGCCGCTCAGCACATAGTCGCCGATCGACCACTCTTCATCGATGTCCGCTTCCACCACGCGCTCATCGATGCCTTCATAGCGCCCGGCGACCACCACCAGCGGTGGACCCGACGCCAGCTCCTGCACACCGGCCTGGTCGAGCCGACGCCCCTGGGGCGACAGGTAAATCACCCTGGGGCGCAGCCCGGTGACCTGCTCTGCCCGTTCCCGGGCAGCATGTATCGACGCACGCAGGGTCTCGACCTTCATCAGCATCCCCGGGCCGCCGCCATAGGGGCGATCGTCCACGGTACGATGTCGGTCAACGGCATAGTCGCGGGGGTTCCAGAACTCCAGCGCGATCCGTCCCTTCTCTATTGCTCGCCCGGTGACGCCATGGCGGGATATCGCCTCGAACATCTCGGGGAACAGCGAAACGATACCGATCCACATCGCCGCTTGCTCGTCGGAACCCTCGACCATCAGAATTCGGGATCCCACTCGACGGTCATGATGCCACCCTCGAGATCCACGTCGAGAATCACTTCCTCGGGCAGATAGGGCAGCAGCCGCTCTCCGCCGTCGACGGCATCCGGGGCCAGGGCACCCTTCACGACCATGACGTCGTTGGCGCCGGTCTCGAAGAGATGGTCGATGCGACCCAGCACGACGCCCTCGCGGGTCACGACTCGCAGGCCCTCGAGCTGATGCCAGTAAAGCTCACCGACGTCGAGCTCGGGCAGCTCCGCCTTCGCCAGCAGGATATCGACCCCGGACAGCGCCTCGGCATCCTCGCGGCTATCACACCCCGCGAGCTGAACCACGAGGCCCTTGCCGTGACGACGGCCCTGCTGCAGACGACGACGTTCCAGGCTTTCACCACACCTCAACACCCATTCGGGATAGTCGAGAATACCCTCCATGGGGCTGGTGTAGGAATATACCTTGAGCCAGCCCTTGACGCCGAAGGGGCTGGTCAGCTTGCCCAGCACCACGTGATCGTCATCGGGCTGCACGGCAGCGTGTTCGCTCATCGACGACCTCGGTGTACTTTCTCGAACGTTTTCTTGAACGTCGGCGGAAGTCGACAAGTCAGGTTCAGGCCTGCTTGCGAGCTTCCTTGACCAGCTCAGCGACGCGATCAGAGAGCATCGCGCCCTGACCCTGCCAGTGAGCAATACGCTCGAGATCGACGCGCAGGCGCTCTTCCTGACCGCGAGCGATCGGATTGAAGAAGCCCAGGCGCTCGATGAAGCGGCCGTCGCGTGAATTGCGGGAATCGGTAACGGTCAGGTGGTAGAAGGGACGCTTCTTGGCGCCACCACGAGCCAGACGAATGGTAACCATGGCCTAGTCAGTCCTTCGGTTGAGTTGAATTCGGTCACGACCAGAACCGCGACATTCGCGGTCCTGCCAGTGAAGAGGCGGTATTCTACGTAACACAGCCACGATTTGAAACCTTTTTCGGGCTCAGCGCCTGGGCAACCCGCCTGGGCCACCCATTCCCCCCATGCCGCCAGGGCCACCTGGACCACCTGGACCACCTGGACCACCGCCGCCCATCATGCCGGACATGCCACGCATCATGTTCTGCATGCCACCCTTCTTGCCGGCCTTCTTCATCATCTTCTGCATCTGCTTGTGCTGCTTCAGCAGACGATTGAGGTCCGGCACCTGCAGGCCAGCGCCGGTGGCGATGCGCCGCTTGCGAGAGCCATTGATGATCTCAGGGCGACGGCGCTCCTGCGGGGTCATGGAATTGATCAGCGCCTCGAGCTTGCCCAGCTCCTTTTCGGGACCGGGACCCTGGGCCATCTCGGCCATCTGCCCCATGCCGGGCAGCTTGCCCAACAGGCCGCCCATGCCGCCCATCTTCTTGAGCTGCTGGAGCTGGTCGCGGAAGTCCTCGAGGTCGAAGCCCTGGCCCTTCTTGACCTTCCTGGCCAGCTGCTCCGCCTTGCTCTTGTCGACGGTTCGCTCAGCCTCCTCGATCAGCGACAGCATGTCGCCCATGCCGAGAATCCGCGAGGCGATCCGGTCCGGGTGAAAGGGCTCCAGGGCATCGACCTTCTCGCCCATGCCCATGAACTTGATCGGCTTGCCGGTCACGTGGCGCACCGACAGCGCCGCACCGCCACGGGCGTCCCCGTCGGCCTTGGTGAGGATCACGCCGGTCAGCGGCAGCGCCTCATGGAAAGCCTTGGCGGTATTCGCCGCGTCCTGGCCGGTCATGGCGTCGACGACGAACAGCGTCTCCTGGGGCGAAACGGCTCGATGCAGCGCCTTGATCTCGCCCATCATCGCCTCATCGATGGCCAGGCGACCGGCGGTATCCACGATCAGGACGTCGTGGAACTGGATCTTTGCATGCTTGATCGCCGCCTCGGCGATATCCACAGGCTTCTGATCCGAGCGCGACGGGAAGAAGTCGACGCCCACCTCGGCGGCAAGGGTCTCGAGCTGGTCGATGGCCGCCGGACGATAGACGTCGGCGGAAACCACCAGCACCTTCTTCTTCTCGCGCTGCTTGAGGTAGCGCGCCAGCTTGGCCACGGAGGTGGTCTTGCCCGCGCCCTGCAGGCCAGCCATCAGCACCACCGCAGGCGAGCCCTTGAGGGTCAGCCCCTCGTTGGCCTCGCCCATGGTCGCCTCGAGCTCCTGCTGGACGATCTTGACGAACTGCTGGCCCGGCGAGAGGCTCTTGGAGACCTCCTGGCCCACCGCCCGCTCCCGCACCCTCTCGATGAAGTCCTTGACCACCGGCAGGGCGACATCGGCCTCGAGCAGCGCCCGACGCACCTCGCGCAGGGTCTCCTTGATATTCTCTTCGGTCAGGCGCGCCTGACCCTTGATCGACTTGAGCGTCTGCGAAAGACGCTCGCTGAGATTCTGAAACATTGGCCTCTCCAGAGACGACGGCCCGAAAGTGGCATGGATTATACGCGCTGTGGCCGCCAGTCTCCATGCGCTATGCCGCCAGGCCCCCGGCGCCGACTCCGGCCACGGCCACTGCCACGGCGACAGGGTGACACATCCGCCGCGCTGTGCGCTGCCCGGAGGATTGGGTATAGTAGCACCACGCCATTAACACTCACGTCATTCACACCAGGCGCACGGAACGCAATCGATGCAGGCGCTCTCCCTGGCCATCCTGGCCTTCATTCTCTACCTCGCCGCCGCCTCCTGGCAGGGCCTGGTACTGCTTCACAGGGCATCACCACAGCCGCTGCTGGTGCGCGGCATGATCCTGCTGGGGCTGCTCTGCCACCTGCCGCTGGCGGTCGGCTTGTTCGGTCACGGCCAGCCGGTGCTGCCCGGCATCTCCACCAGCGTGATCCTGATCAGCGCCGGCGTGGTCGCGGTGCTGCTGATGGTCAGCCTGTTCAAGCCGATACTCAATGCCGCGGTAGGTATCCTGCCGCTGGCTGGCCTGGCGCTGCTGCTGGCGGCGTGGCTCCCCAGCCCCGAGCGCGTCGTGGGACTGACACCGGGCATCGCCCTGCACGCCCTCAGCTCGCTGTTGGCCTTTGCCGTGCTGGCCATTGCCGCCGTTCAGGCAGTGCTGCTGGGCCTGCAGAACCGAGCCCTGCGCCAGCACCATATCCGTGGACTGGTCCAGGCGCTGCCTCCGCTCACTACCATGGAGCGGGTACTCTTCGAGCTGATCTGGGCCGGCGTAGGGCTCCTCACCCTGTCGATTCTCAGCGGCTTTCTCTTCCTCGACAACATGTTCGCCCAGCACCTGGTCCACAAGACCATCCTCTCCCTGGCGGCCTGGGTGATCTTCTCGGTGCTGCTGTTCAGCCACCATCGGCTGGGCTGGCGGGGTATGCGCGCGGTGCGCTGGACCCTGGGCGGCTGCAGCGTGCTGCTGATCGCCTATTTCGGCAGCAAGTTCGTGTTGGAAGTCCTGCTGGGCCGCGGCTGAGGCCGCGCCCTGCGCCTTGACAGCGCGCGCACCCCTCCCGTCAAATCGAGCCTGATACGCCACCGAGGACCCTTCGACTTGAGCGACGACTTCCCGCTGGGATTGCTGTTCGGCCTGCTGTTCCTGCTCATCTGCCTCTCCGCCTTCTTCTCCAGCTCCGAGACCGGCATGATGTCGATCAACCGCTATCGGCTGAGCCACCAGGCCAACAGCGGCGAACCGCGGGCGCAGCGCGTGGCGCGACTACTGGCCAGACCGGACCGCCTGATCGGCGTGATCCTGATCGGCAACAACTTCGTCAACAACCTCGCGGCCTCCATCGCCACCATCATCGCCATCCATTTCTTCGGTGAAGTCACCGGTCCCGCGGTGGCCACGGCACTGCTGACCATCACCGTACTGATCTTCGCCGAGGTCACTCCCAAGACCTATGCGGCGGTGAAGCCCGAGCGCATCGCCTTCCCCGCCTCCCGCGTACTGGAGCCTCTGCTCAAGCTGCTGTATCCGCTGGTGTGGCTGGTCAACGCCATCTCCAACGGCCTGCTCCGCCTGATGGGCGTGAAGAGCATCGACGGCAGCGGCGACCACCTGACCCGCGACGAGCTGCGCACGGTAGTGCACGAGGCGGGCACCCTGATTCCCCAGCGCCACCAGGCCATGCTGCTGTCGATCCTTGACCTGGAAAATGTCACCGTGAACGACATCATGGTGCCGCGCCACGAGGTGATGGGTATCGACCTGGATGACGACCTGGAAGAGATCCTGACCCAGATTCGCACCAGCCAGCATACTCGGGTGCCGGTCTACAAGGGCGACATCAACAACATCATCGGCATGCTGCATCTGCGTAATGCGGCGCGTTTCCTCTCTCGAGGCGAGGTGACCAAGGCGGCCATTGTCCAGGAGGCCCGCGAACCCTATTTCATTCCCGAATCCACGCAGCTCCACACACAGCTGCTCAATTTCCAGAAACAGAAACGGCGCATCGGCATCGTGGTGGATGAATATGGCGATGTGGAGGGCCTGGTAACCCTGGAGGACATCCTCGAGGAGATCGTCGGCGAGTTCACCACCGACGTGGCCGGCATGGAGCAGGAGATCCACCACCAGGAGGACGGCAGTCAGCTGATCGACGGCACCGCCAATATCCGCGACATCAACAAGGCCCTGGGCTGGCAGCTGCCCACCGACGGGCCCAAGACCCTCAACGGCCTGATCCTCGAGCACCTGGAGGCCTTTCCCGACGGCCCCGCCTGCCTGCAGGTGGGCAGCGTGCGCATGGAGATCCTCGAGGTGCGCGACAACCTGGTCACCGCCGCCCGCTGCTGGCAGGCTCCTCGCCGTCGCTGAAGACGGCCCGGCATCAGGGGCGCTCCAACGCCTCTTCCACCACCGGCTCGGCCCAGCAGTCCGCCTCGGCCTTGAGCTCCCGGACTCGCCGCTCAAGCAGCGCCCGGGTCGCCTGCCCCGGGGGAAGCCTTTCACCGAAGTACAGGGCCACCCGTGCTCGGAAACGACGCGGCCGGCCACTGAGGGCCGGACCGTTGGCGTGGGAGGTCCAGGACCCCCACAGGCCCGAGAGCCCTGTCGGTATCACCGGCACCGGGTCCCGTGCCAGGATCAGCTCCAGGCCTCGGCGGAAGGCGTGGATCTCGCCGTCCGGCGTCAGGCGCCCCTCGGGAAAGAGCATCACCACCTCTCCGTCGCGCAGTGCGCGGCTTACCTCGTGAAGAGCACGGCGCACGTTGCCCGGGTCGTGGCGCTCCGACTCCACGGGGATCGCCCCCACCAGGCGAAACAGCCAGTTGAGCCAGGGCGAATCGTAGATCGGCTTGTCCATCAGGAAGCGCAGCGGGCGCCGGCTGGCGCCGCCGATGACCAGGGCATCCATGAAGCTGACGTGGTTGCAGACCACCAGGGCCGCGCCATGGGCGGGGATATGGTCTAGACCGCGCAGGCGAAGCCTGTAGACGAGACGCACCGCGAGATATACCAGGCTGCGCACTACCCGTCTCGGTCGGCGAGCCACCCAACCGGTCAGCATCAGCGCCAGACCGGCAAGCACTGCCCAGACCATTACTCCCCACTCCGGCGCGATCACGTCGTGGTCGGCCTCGCCTTGAGTCCCGCCAGGATGGTGCAGAGCAGTTGGTCCAGCAGTTCGCCCACCTCCAGCTGCTGCCCCTGCCAGTAGCCCAGGCGTTCGTTCAGCCCCAGCAGCACCAGGCCGTGAACGCTGCCCCACAGGGTTCGCGCGAGGCGCCGGGCCTCCAGATCATCCAGCGCCGGCTGATACTCCTTGAGCGTCGCCTCCACGCGCAGGAAGAGTCCTTCGATCATGTCGCTCTGACGCTTGTCCAGCTCGCCTTCCTGGGCCAGGGGATAGTCGAACAACAGCTGCCAGCGATAGGCATCGCGTTGGGCAAACTGCCAGTAGGCCCGCGCCAATGCGCTGAGCCGCTCCTGCGGAGTGGCTTCGCTGGTCAACGGCTCTATCACTTCGCGCAGATGCGCCAGGGTCTCGATGTTGACGTGCTGCAACAGATTATTGAAGCTGCCGTAAAGCTTGAGCAGGGTGCTGGGAGCGCAACCCACCTCCCGAGCCAGGGCGCGGAGGGAGAGACTGTGCACCGGGCTCTCCTGCAGCCAGGCACCGCACGCCGCCATGACCTGAGCATGGAGAGCCTCGGGTGCATGCTGTCTGGGACGGGCCATGGTTTCCTCGCGAGCCTCGGACGGGCGGTTGCGTAAGCGGGGTCTGCGCGAAGTCGCGCAGGCCCGGTCACCAAGGATAGCGCATTTCGAACACTGTTTTCGATACCCGCATGCCCGCGTGCCGCTTTTCCCTTCATCTCCCACCACAGAATGCGTGTCGCCCTTTCTTCTCCCCCTCCCCTTGGTTACCCTGAACCGCCTACCCCCTGCGGAGCGCCCATGGCCGGACGACTGCATATCGCCCCCCTAGACCTCGCGCGCCTGCTGCCGGAACTGACCGTCGACGCCCCCCTGGTGACCAGCCCCAACATGGCCCCGCGCCGAATGCTCTCGGCCATTCGCCTTGAGGCCGGCCGACTGCGCCTGAACCGACTGTTCTGGGGGCTCACCCCACCCTGGCTGGAGATACTCGACCACGCACCCCACTGCGCCCGCGCCGAATCGCTGGAATCGCGCCCGATGTTCCGCGAGGCCTTCCAGGCGAGGCGCTGCCTGATACCGGCCAGCGGCGTCTACGCCTGGAAGCCCCAGCCACGCTTCAAGCAGCCCTTCCTGATTACTCGGGTCGACCGCGGACCGCTTCTGCTGGCGGGGCTGTGGTGCCGTTTCCACACCAGCCTGGCTGAGCATACCGACTCCCTGGCGCTGATCACGGTACCCACCAATCGGCTGCTGGCGCCGCTCACCGACCGCCTGCCGGCGGTGATCGACCCCGCCCAGGCACAGCGTTGGCTCGATCCCGGCACGCCGATAGAGGAGGCTCGCGCACTGCTCTCTTCGGCCCCGTTGGAACTGTTGGGCGCTTTTCCGGTATCAAGACGTGTGAATAGTCCCGCGCAACAGGACGCCGCCTGCGCCCATCCGGTCGGGCCGATGCTGCGCCAGTCCGACTGACGCCGCCGCAGCTCAACGAGCCGACGCGCCACGATGCCCAGATCCACAGGAGAGACGATGTCCCTTACCCCGACCGCCCGATGCTGCGGCCTTGCCGCTGCCGCGGCCCTGCTGATCGCTGGCCCTGCCCCGGCCGAGCCCCTCCCCGAGGCCGACGCCATCGCCGAGGCGGTCACCCCGCTGGTCAGCCCCCACGACAGCCGCGACTATCGGGTGCTTACCCTGGAGAACGGCCTCACCGCTCTGCTGGTCAGCGACCCCGATGCGGACAAGGCCGCCGCCTCCATGAACGTCTCGGTGGGCAGCGCCCAGGACCCGGAGGACCTCGCCGGCCTGGCTCACCTCCTGGAGCACATGCTGTTCCTGGGCACCGAGCCCTTCCCGGAGGCCGATGCCTACCAGGGCTATATCTCTCGCCACGGGGGCACCCACAACGCCTTCGTCTCCACTCTGGACACCAACTACTTCTTCGACATCGACCCCGAGTTTCTGGAAGGCGCCCTGGACCGCTTCAGCCAGTTCTTCGTCTCGCCGCTGTTCAACGCCGACCAGCTGGAGAGCGAGCGCAACATCGTGCACTCCGAGTACATGGCGCGCATCCGCGACGATGCCCGACGCGAGAACGATGTGCTCAATCAGCTGCTCAACCCCGAGAACCCCACCACCGGCTTCTCGGTGGGCAGCCGCGAGACCCTGGCCGACCGTCCCGAAGGGGAGCCCAGCCTGCGCGAGCGGGTGATCGATTTCTATCAACGCCACTACGACGCCAACGTCATGCACCTGACGCTGGTGGCGCCGCAATCCCTGGACGAGCTCGAGTCACTGGTCGCCGAACGCTTCGCCGTCATCGCCGATCGCGGGCTGTCCGCTCCCCGGATCACCGAGCCGCTGGTGCTCGATGACACCCTGCCCCAGCGAGTCGCGCTGCAATCGGTGCGCGATAGCCGCCAGCTGCGCCTGCTGTTCCCGGTCCCCGACCCCATCGCCGAGTACCGGCACAAGCCCGCCGACCTCATCGCCCACCTGCTGGGCCACGAGGGCGACGGCAGCCTGCTGGCGGTATTACGCGAGGCGGGCTGGGCCGATGGACTCTCCGCCGGCATCTCCCGCGGTGACGGCCACCACGCCCTGTTCAGCGTCAACGTCAGCCTGACCCCGGCCGGCGCCGAGGCTCGCGACGCCATCGAGGCGACCCTCTTCGCCGCCATCGAACAGCTACGGGAGGGGGGGCTCGAGGCATGGCGCTACGACGAGAAGGCCAGCCTCGCCGAGCAGGAGTTTCGCTTCCAGCAGCACGGCGCCCCCCGTCAGGAGGCCATGCGGCTCTCCATGAACCTGTCGCGCTTCCCGGTGGAGGACGTGCAGTATGCCGCCTACCGCATGGACGGTTTCGTGCCTGAGCGCAGCGAGGCCTACCTCGACGCTCTCACCCCCGACAACCTGATCCGCCTCTACAGCGCCCCCGACGTGGAGAGTGACGAGACCTCCCCCTGGTTCCATGCCCCCTGGGTCGAAGACAGGGGTGAAGACAGGGCGGATGGCGAGCACGGTGGAGAGCGCGGCGAGGCCCGGGCGCTGACCGGCCTGGCCCTGCCCGAGCCCAACCCCTACATCGCCGAGGACCTCGCGCTGCGTGACACCCAGGACGAACGGCCGCAGCGCCTGGTCGAGGAGCCTGCTTTCGACCTCTGGCACATGGCGGACGCCACGTTCAACACCCCCAAGGTGGAGTGGCGATTCAGCCTGCAGCACCCGGATGCGGCCAGCTCCGCCCGGGATGCCGCCCTGGCCAGGCTGCTCGCCGGCTGGCTCGACGACAGCCTCAACGAGGCCTTCTATCCGGCACGCCTGGCCGGCCAGCACTTCGAGGCCTATGCCCACGCCCGCGGCATCACCCTCTCCTTCTCCGGCTGGCGCGACCGCCAGGAGCGCATGATGGTTCGGGTGCTGGAGCAGCTGCAGACAGGCCATATGGACGAGGCCAGCATCGAGCGGGTGCGCTATCGCCTGCAGCGGGAGTGGCGCAACGCCCCCCAGGCGGCGCTGCACCGCCAGGCCGGCCGCACCCTGGCCGAGGCCCTGGTGCGCCCCCAGTGGCCCAGCGCCGCCCTGCTGGAGGCGAGCCGTGAGCTCACCGCGGATGACCTGCGCGACTACCGCGACGCCCTGATGGCCGAGCTGCGCCTGGAGGCCATGGCCGTGGGCAACCTGGCGGCCGACGAGGCCGAGAGCCTGGGCCGCCGGGTCGCCGAGGCACTTGCCCCTACCCTGGAAGCATCCGCCATTCCCGACCTCACGCCGCTGCGGGCCGACGCCGATCTGCCCAGCCTGACACCGCATACCAGCCGCGAGGAGTCGGTGGTGCTGCGCTACCTGCAGGGCCCCGACCGTTCCCTGGCGAGTCAGGCCCGCCTGGCGGTCCTCGGTCAGCTGATCGACACCCCCTTCTACCAGCGCCTGCGCACCGAGGAGCAGCTCGGGTACGTGGTCAACGCCGGCTACTCACCGATGCTGGACGCCCCAGGACTGGCGCTGCTGGTGCAGTCGCCGGAAACCGACAGCGCGGCGATCGACGCGCGCATCGACGTCTTCCTCGACGACTTCGAGACTACCCTGGCCGCGCTGGACGACGAGACCCTCGCGCCCTATCGACAGGCGGTGCACGACCGCCTGACCCAGCGCGACACCAGCCTCGCCGGCCGCGCCGGTCGGCTGTGGCAGGCCATGTCCTTCGGCGACACCGAGTTCGATCGCCGGGAGCGGCTCGCCGAGCGGGCACTGGCGGTCGATGCCGATGAACTGCGCGAGCTGTGGCCGAGCCTGCGCGAGGCGGCGGTGGCCAGGGTCGCCTTCGACCCGGGCGATGAACCAGACGACGTCCTGGCCCTGGCCCAGCACCTGGAGCCGCTGCCCGACTAACTCACCCGTCGAAGGCCTGGGGGGGCATGATCGCCTCAACGTGCATCACCAGCTCCTCCAGCACCTGGCGGTCGCGGTCGCTCAGTGCCACCTGATTGAGACGCTCGATCTCCCGGGCGAATCCCTTGAGGGTGAGACCGGCCACCGACGAGTCGTTCATGCGCGCCCAGCGATAGGCCTCCCACTGAGCCAGCTCCTCGGCCTCCAGGGTTTCGGGATAGCTGCGTGCCCGGAAGCGGAACAGCATCTCCTCCAGGCGCGGGTCCTGGAAGGCGAAACGCGCCCCCACCAGGTCCCAGGGGTCGCTGTCACGCACGCGCTGCATCTGCTGGCGATCTGCCGGCGAGAAGAACCCCCCGGCGTAGAGCATCAGGTCGGGGTCTTCGGGACCCGCGGGCGGCGGAGTGGCGAACACCTCGCTTACCCGGGCGGCCACCTCGGGGTGAGCAGCGAGACGTTTCCAGTGCTCGCGGCAGGCAACCACGTCCAGTCCCAGCCGGGTGACGATCTCCCCGTATTCTCCCTGGTGGGGGCCCTCCACATCCTTCAGCGCGCTAGCCGGAAAGAGCACCGGACACTTGTTGATGTGAATGACCTTGAGGGGGATGCGCT
>PWEV01000045.1 GCA_003553625.1 Halomonas sp. | reverse complement strand
TGCCACGCACGCATCATCTCGTCGTCCTCGCATCATCCGGCAGGTCCTGCGCCGGCATCAGGTGAATTCCCGCCGCCAGCAGCGAGACCTGCACGGATTCTCCCCGGGCCAGGTCGTTTCGCCGCGCCGCATGGGTGGCGATCTCGAAGCTCAGGGTGCGCTCAGTATGTTCGAAGGCCAGCGTAACAGCGGTCACTCCGCCCAGCACCACCAGCGTATCGACTCGAGCCCGAACCGGATTCTCCCGCTCTCCCTGGGAGGGCCTGCCGCGTCGATGCAACACCACATCGGAGGGCGGCAGGTACCAGCTCACCCTGTCGCCGAGCGACAGCGCCTCTAGACCCCGGGCCACCTCCAGTTGCCATGGCCCCCAGGCAAGGCGCGGCTCCCCGTTCTGCTCGACCACCTCGCCCTCGAAGAGGTTGTGGCGGTCCAGCACCCGGGCGACCTCCGGCGAGGCGGGGCGTCGGAACAGCGCCTCCGGCGGCCCCGCCTGAAGGCTGCGTCCGCCGTGCAGCACACAGAGACGGTCTGCCAGGGCCGCGGCCTCGTCCAGGTCGTGGGTCACCAGCACGATGGGGATGCGGATCTGTTCGCGAAGCATCGCCAGCTCGCGCTGCAGGCGTCGCCGGGTGACCTGATCCACCGCCGAGAAGGGTTCATCGAGCAGCAGTACCCGAGGGCTTCGCGCCAGGGCGCGAGCCAGGGCCACCCGTTGGCGCTGCCCCCCGGAGAGCTGCCCGGGGTGCCGGTCGGCCAACCCCTCGAGACGCACCCGGGCGAGCCAGGCTATCGCCTGCTCGCGGCGCTCCCGGGGCGGCAGGGGATCCAGGGCCACCATGACATTGCCCAGAGCGGTGAGGTGGGGAAAGAGCGCGTAGTCCTGGAACACCAGGCCGACACGGCGACGCTGGGGCGACAGGGAAAGGCGTTCCCCCGCATCGAACCAGGCCTCGCCGCCGCAGTCGATGCGCCCGGATACTGGGCGGTAGAGGCCGGCGATGGCGCGCAGCAGGGTGGTCTTGCCGCTGCCGGAGGGTCCCACCAGAGCGAGCAGTTCGCCGGCCTCGCAGTGGAAATCGGCGTCCAGCGGTATGGGGCCCGGCTGGTGAAGGCTCACCGACAGCCGCGAGGGCAGTTCGGAAGACTCAGGCACGGCGCCACCTCCGCCGGCCCGCCAGGCCATAGACCACGCCGATGGTGAGGAAGGAGACCAGCAGCAGCATCGCCGACATGATGCCCGCCCCCGCCTCGTCGAAGGCCTGAACACGATCGTAGATGGCGATGGCCAGGGTGCGGGTCTCGCCATCGATGGCGCCGCCGACCATCAGGATCACCCCGAACTCGCCCAGCGTATGAGCGAAGGTGAGCGCCAGGGCCGAGATGATCCCCGGCCACACCAGCGGCAGCTCGATGCGCAGGAAGGTCTGCCAGGGGGAGAGCCCGCTGCACCAGGCCGCCTCGCGCAGGTTGGCCGGCACCGTCTCGAAGGCACGCTGGATCGGCTGCACGGCGAAGGGCAGGTTGGCCACCAGCGAGGCGAGCAGGATGCCGCTGAAGGTGAAGTTGAGCCCCGTACCGAAGAGACGCTGCCACAGGCTGCCGACGGGCGTCTCGACGCCGAAAGACTGCATCAGATAGAAGCCCAGCACCGTCGGGGGCATCACCAGCGGCAGCGCAACGAGCGCCTCGCACAGCGGCTTGCCGCGAAAACGGGTCGTGGCCAGGGTGCGCCCCAGCCACAGCCCCACTGGCAACAGCAGCAGGCAGGTGAAGGCGGCCAGGCGCAGCGAGACCGAGAGGGCCGTCCAGTCCATCAGGGCGTGGTGACTCCCTCGTCAGAGGGTGGCACATCGTGGCCGGGCAGACGAAAACCATAGTCGGCCAGAATCGCCCGGGCCTCCTCCTCCTGCAGCCAGGCGTAAAAGGCCCTTGCCGTCTCGCCGGCCCCCTTCACCAGCACCATGCGCTGCACCAGCGGCGCATGCCAGGCCTCGGGAATCAGCACGTGGTCGCTGCGCTCGGCGAGTGCCGGGGCCAGCGCCAGGGACCAGGCCACCAGGCCGCCGCGGGCATCGCTGGTGAGCGCGAACTGGGCGGCCTGGGAAACGTTCTCGCCAAGGATGCGCAGCGGCGCCGTCTCGTCCCACAGGCCGGCATGTTCAAGGGCCTGCATGGCAGCGACGCCATAAGGGGCATGCTCCGGATTGGCCAGGGCCAGGCGCGGTCGACCCTGCCCCGCGGCATGGGCGTCGATCGCCTCGAGAACCCCGCCCAGCGGGGCGTCTTCCCCCGGCAGATCGTTGCGGCCGGCACGCTGCATCCACGCCAGCCTGCCGATGGCATAGACCGCACCCTCGTCTTCGGTGCGCCCTTCCCGGTGGAGGGCCAGCACGTACTCCTCGTCGGCAGACAGATAGAGTTCGAAGGGCGCGCCCTGAGCGATCTGGCGGCGAAAATTGCCGGAAGAGCCGAAATTCAGACGCAGATCGCGGCCGGTCTCGTCACGGAATCGCTCTGCGGCCTCGCTGAGCGCGAACTGAAGATCCGAGGCCGCCGCCACCGTGGGAACGTCGGCCTTGAGCAGAGTCGCGGGAAGGAACAGTGCCAGGCCGAGCAGCCAGGCCGCAAATCGTGAACGCATGGAGGTATCCGGATCCCAGGGGAGTGCTGGCATTGTCAGCCAGCGCCTAGGGCCACCACAAGACCATGAGGAAACGCCGGCAAGGGTATTGACCGGGGTCAATCCGCTGTCGGGGGATCAGACGTCCGCCGTAGCGACACCGAAGATCGCCTTGAGATCGGTCTCGGTGTCGCGGGGACCCAGGTCAAGCAGACTCAGCAAGCTATCCAGATGCTTCACCACTGCTCTCCGAGCCCCTTCTGCGTTGCCGTCGCGCAGCGCCTCCAGCAGTCGCGGATGGTCCTCCGCCAGATAGCACGAGGCCAGCGAGGAGCGCTTGTAGAGAGCGATGACGATGGAGGTCCGCAGGATCAGGTCGGTGAGCATGGCGCCCAGCACCCGATTGGGCGACAGGTCGGCCAGACGATGATGAAGCGCCAGGGAGTGCTCGATACGAGCCGGCTCGTCCTGCCGAGCGTGAGCCTGGGCCTCGCAAGCTGCTTCGCGGGCCAGCTCATCCAGCGACTCGGCATCCACCCGGTCGGCGAGCAGCGCGACGACCTCGCCCTCCACCAGGCGACGGGCGGCGAAGGTCTCGCGGGTCTCGGCAATGCTCGGCGCACGGATGCGGGCCACCTGGTTGGGGCGCTGGTCGATGACATGGTCGGCGGCCAGGCGCGTCAGGGCCCGGCGCACCACCGACCGGCTCACCCCGAAGATCTCGCCCAGCGACACCTCCGGAAGCCGTGTCCCCGGCGGCAGCCGCTGGGTCAGCACCGCGTGCCGTACCCGGTCGACGATAACCCGGTCGCTGATCTTCTTGCCTGCCAGGACGGCGGCTTCCACGTCTTCCTTCCAGGTCTTGCTCATTTTTCGCCCCTGTATCACCCGACAGCACCTTTGCACTTTTCCTGCCTAGTGACCACATAGCGACGACATTGTGTCTACAGGATCAGAGCCCGTGGCGCTCGTTGATGTCGAGGATCTTCATCGTGTTGGTGCCGCCGTGGGCGTTCATGTGATCGCCCCGGGTCAGGATCACGTGGTCACCGGAGGCGGCGATGCCCTTCTCCATCAGCAGCGACAGCGCCCGGTCGTTGAGCTCGAGAGGCG
>PWEV01000255.1 GCA_003553625.1 Halomonas sp. | reverse complement strand
CCTCCCGGGAGCTGTCCACCACCCGGCCGTGGAGGTCCTCCAGGGGGGCGAAGGCGATGGAGTGCACCACGAAGTCGATCCGCCCCCAGCGCTCTCTGGCGCGGTCGAAGAGAGCGTCCAGCTGGGGGTCATCCTGCACGTCGCAGGGCAGGAGTTCCGGGTACCCCATCGCCTCTGCCAGCGGCAGCACCTTGGGCTCGTCGCTGGCGGAGGCATAGGTCACGAGCATCTCGGCCCCTTGCTGGTGGAGGGCCTGGGCGCAGCCGAGCGCAATGCTGTCCTCATTGGCGAGCCCGGTAACAATGCCGACCTTGCCGTGGAGGGAGAATGGGTGGCTCATGGTAGGCAACTCCTCTGATCGAACGCTGCAGTGCAGCAAGGAATGTCACTCAGCCTAGCGCAGCTGGCGGGCGGTTGCACACTGCAAGCTCTCGTCGGGCTGGCTGGACCCGCCCGGGGACAGCTGTAGTGAGCCACCCCGTGCGCAGCGTATGCTGTCGCCAGGGACAGCCGGGCACCGGCATGGCCATCGCGGCGTGCCAGGCCCCGGCTGTCGAACGCGACGGGCGACAGGAGGCAGCGTCATGCAAGAAAAAACGGATTCGCTGAACGTGTTGGGCCAGCCCCTTGTGCCCTGTGGTCAGGATCCCGTGACCGGATTCTACCGCGATGGCTGCTGTCGTGTGGGGCCGAAAGACCTGGGCGTCCACGCGGTATGTGCCGAGATGACCGCCGAGTTTCTGGCCTTTACCCAGCGCGAGGGGAATGATCTCTCGACGCCTCGCCCCGAGTTCGGCTTCCCGGGGCTCAAGCCGGGAGACCGCTGGTGTCTGTGTGCCGGACGCTGGCAGGAAGCCTTCGCCGCCGGGCAGGCCCCGCGAGTTGTCCTGGAGGGGACCGACCAGGCGGCGCTGGAGCATTGCCGCCTGGAGGATCTCAAGCGCTGTGCGATAGACCTGAACTGATTCCCCACGAGCGGTAACGCCGACCGCCGGGTGAGGCGTTGTGGCCTCAGGACCGGTTGGGAGGGGACAGCGAGATCGTCAGCGTGTCCTCTGTCTCGCAGGGCTTGCCGTGACGCACGGTCAGGCGGCGCTCGCTGAGGTTCATGACGACCCCGAACAGCGTCTCCATGCGCTCCTCTTCGGGCTGGGCGGGGTTGAAGTGGCGGCAGATCGAGAGCGGTTCGCCGTGGTGGTCGCTGAGGATCTCGAACAGCTCGCTCTCGCCGATCTCACCCCGGGCGGGCAGCGACTCGCGAAGCAGTTCGTCCAGGCGGGCCAGGCGCGGGCGAGAGTCGGGGCGCGGGAAGTCCTCCACTCGATTGGCGGCGGCGTAGAGGTGATTGGTGTGGGTGACCACGCCGCCCTCGGCCTCGAGCCGCCCCGGCTCACCCGGGTTCACCTCCAGGCCCACCGCCTCGCCCTCGGCACTGCCAATCAGGAAATGGGCCGGTGAGCAGACTCGGTCGCGGCTGGCCACGGACACGGCGCTTTGTAGATCGGGGCTCTCGAGGATCTTGCGCAGGGCCACGTGGATCGGCAGCCCCTCGCCGCAGGTCTGGGAACGAATGGCGTTGAGGCAGACGCCGATGCCGTGGGCGTTCATACCGATCTTGGCCACCATGCCCGCCTCGCCGATGCTGACCAGCGGCGCCTGGCCCTGGCCGCTGATCTTCAGCACCACCACGTTGTGCAGCTGGTCCGTCCGCCAGTCCCAGTTCTGGGCCAGCCACTGGGTGTCGCCGCGGCCCAGGGCGAAGGCGGAGCAGCCGCCGCTGGCGCGGGTCAGCGAGATCTCGCTGCGGCAGTTGAGGGTGAGGATGTCGATGGCTTCCACACCGGCACCCTCGGCGATGGCGTCCATCTCCTCGAGGATCTCGGGAAAGCCGCGTTCGATCATGGCGCCGAAGCGTTCGGCCTCGACCCGGGCCCGGGCCCAGCGGATGCCCACGAAGTCGTGGAACAGCCGGTCGTAGACTTCCAGACTGCGCTGGATCAGCCGGGCGTGGGTGCGGCCGTGGGCCAGGCCGATCTCGCGGCGGCTGCCGCTGAGCTCGGTGACGGCGAGCAGCTCCTGCAGCATGGTTACAGCGCCTCCTCCAGCAGTTCGAGAAAGGCGGCCCAGGATTTCGCGTCGGCGCGCTCCTGGTAGGCATCGCTGTCGAATACCGTGAAGCCGTGAGGGGCGCCGGAGTAGACCTGGATCTCGTAGACCGCCTCGGCGGCCTCCAGCTCCTCGGCCAGGGTGGCCACCTGGCTCATGGGGATGGCGCTGTCGGCGCCGCCGTGGGCGATCAAGATGGGACCCGCGCCTTGCGGCCACTGCTGGCCATCCGGAGTGGCCAGGCCGCCGTGGAAGCTGGCAAAGCCTTGCACGCCGTCGGCCTCGCCGTAGCGGGCCATCTCCAGGGCCACGGCGCCGCCGAAGCAGTAGCCCATCACCACGCTGGCCTCTGCGGCACCCTGGGCGCGGGCCTCGGCCAGGCCGGCAAGCGTCAGGGTGCGCATGCGTTCGCGGTCCTCGTAGAGCTTCGCGGTCTCGGTGCGCTTCTTCTCGATCTCCTGGGGCCGGTTGCCCTGGCCGTAGAGATCCACGGCAAAGGCGTCATAGCCCTCTTCGGCGAGCATGTCGGCGCGCTGGCGTTCGTAGTCGTCCAGGCCGTCCCAGTCGTGGATGATCAGCACGCTGCCGCGGGCCTCCCCCTCGGCGCTGGCCAGATAGCCCTCGAAGGTCTCGCCGTTCACGTCGTAGACGATGTCCTGGCCGGCGGGGGTGAAGGCATTGGCGCTGCCGGCGGCGAGGGCCAGGGCCAGGGCCGCGGTCAGGGGAAGAACGAGTGGCGGGGTGCGCATGGGGGACTCCAGAAGAGGGAAAGGTCAGGGGCCTTTCAGTATAGGCGTGATGGCGTGCCCTGCCGTTGGCTGGGGGACTTGATCGCCAGCGTTGGCAGCTTCGGCTTGAGATTTGCCCCGGGGCGTTCCAGATTGAACGTGTGACTCACCTGCATCCACTACATCGGGACAACAACATGAAGAAGCGTATCCTGTCGATGGCCATCGCGGCCTCTGCCCTGGGCCTTGCCGGCGTGGCTCAGGCCGAGGTGAAGGTCGGTTTCCTTGGCGGTTTCACGGGAGGTATCGAGAGCCTGACGCCGTCGATCTTCGACGGCGCCCAGTTGGCCGTGCAGCAGGTCAACGAGCAGGGCGGCATCCTGGGTGGCCAGACCCTGGTGATGCCCAGCGGGGACACCACCTGTGGCGATGCCTCGGCGGCCTCCAACGCGGCGGACCGCATGGTCAATACCGAGAACGTCACCGCCATCGTCGGCGCGCTGTGCACCGGGGCGACCATCGCCGCGGCCAACAACGCGGGCATTCCCGGTGGCGTGGTGATGGTCTCGCCGGCCTCCACGGCGCCGGCGGTGAGCGAGCTGGACGACAACGACCTGGTGTTCCGCACCGTGCCCTCCGATGCCTTCCAGGGCGAGATGCTGGCCAAGCTGGTGCTCGATCAGGGAATCGACTACGTGGCCGTGACCTACGTGAACAACGACTACGGCCGTGGCCTGGCGGATGCCTTCGGCGAGGCCTTCGAGGCAGGCGGTGGCACCGTGGCCGAGAACCTGGCCCATGAGGACAACCGCGCCGACTATCGCTCGGAGCTGGGTTCGCTCTCCGCCAGCGGGGCCGACACCCTGGTGGTGCTCGCCTATGCCGACACCTCCGGCCAGACGGTGCTGCGCCAGGCCTATGAGGCGGGCACCTTCACCCGGTATGTGGGCGCAGACGGCATGGTGGGGGATAGCCTGGTGGAGGCGATCGGCGCCGATGTGCTCGAGGGGATGATCGCGACCCGGCCCGGCAGCCCCGACCTGCCGGGTGCCGAGCTCTTCAACGCCGCCGCCGAGGCCGCCGGCATCGACCCCAGCGCAGTGTTCGCGGCCCAGGCCTACGATGCCGCCTTCCTGCTGGCCCTGGCCATCGAGCAGAACGGCAGCGCCGAGCGCGAGGGCCTCTCCGCGGCGCTGCGCAGCGTGGCCAGCGAACCCGGTGAGGTAATCCTGCCCGGCGAGTGGGAGAAGGCCGTGGAGCTGATCGCCGCCGGTACCGAGATCAACTACGAGGGCGCCTCCGGTACCCACGAGTTCGACGAGAATGGCGATGTGCCGGGCGTGGTGGTTGAAATGGTCGTCGAGGATGGGCGCTTCGTCACCAAGGGATTCGTCGAGCCCTGAGCGTACCGCGCTGAGCGGATCAGAGCGCTCTGACCCAATAGGCCCCGGTGGACATCCACCGGGGCCTATTCTTTGCTGCCTCTTGTGTTGCTTACAGCTTGTGTCACCCGTGGTGCTTGACCTTCTCGGGCAGCAGCCCCTTGGGCGCGAACCGCAGCACCAGGGTGATCAGCAGGCCGATCACGAATACCCGGGCCTGCAGGGCGCGACTCTCGATGTTGCGCGGTGGCTCCCAGGCGAACCACAGGTCGCCGACGTGCACCGCCAGGCTCATCAGTGCGAGGGCCAGCGGTTCGGACATGATCCAGATGAGATAGACCGCCACGGCGCCGAAGAGGGTGCCCAGGTTGTTGCCAGGCCCGCCCAGGATCACCATCACCAGCACCAGGAAGGTGTGGTTGAGCGGCAGGTAGCCGTCCGGGTCGAACAGGCTGTTGAAGGTGGTCAGCACGCCGCCGCCGATGCCCATCAGGATGCAGCCCAGCACGAAGATCTCCAGACGGCGGCGATTGATGTCCTTACCCATGGCGGCGGCGGAGACCTCGTTGTCGCGGATGGCGCGGATCATGCGGCCCCAGGGGGCATGGTAGGCGCGATGCAGCAGGAAGAAGATCACCGCGATGATGACAGCCGTGATCGACAGGTAGATGGCCCGGGACAGGGTGAAGCCGAGTTCCGCAGGCCCGGGGGTCGGCCAGGGCAGCGGCGACACCGTGGCGGTGCCGCGGGTCAACCAGTCGGAGTTCTTGAGGAAGGCCTTGATGATCTCGGCGATGCCCAGAGTGGCGATGGCCAGGTAGTCGCTGCGCAGTCCCAGGCAGATATGGCCGATGAAGTAGCCCACCGCGCCGGCGAGTGCCCCGCCGACGATCCAGCCCGTCCAGGCCGGCAGGCCCAGGCCACCGATGAAGCCCGCGCGGGACTGAATCTCGCCGGTGACCCCACGCAGCAGGCTGATCACCACCAGGTAGAGCACCACCGCCAGCACCACGGCGATCACCGTGCGCAGCGTTTTCGGCACGCCCAGCCGATCGAGCTTGGTGGCGCCGTAGACCAGCACGGCGGCGGCCGCGCCATAGAGCAGCACCCGGGCCAGTTCACCGGGCAGCTCGCTGTCCCAGAAAGCGCCGTTGACCGGCACGCTGAAGGCCATGGCACAGTAGCCGCCCAGGGCCACGAAGCCCATGACCCCGGCGTTGAACTGCCCCGCATAGCCCCACTGGATGGTCAGGCCCAGGGCCAGGATGGCGTAGCAGGCGGCCTCCACCAGCATGCGGGTGCTGTAGGCGGCGCCCATCATGGCGTAGATGCCGAGGATGGCTGCCAGCAGGGCGGTGAACAGCACCACCTCGCGTAGCGGGAACCGCGACGGCGTGGCGACCAGATCCTCGCGCTGCTTGTCTTGAGTGCTCATCAGATCACCTTGCCCTTGAAGATGCCGGTGGGACGCCACACCAGGATGGCCACCAGGATGAAGAATGGCACCACGATCTTGTATTCGGTGCCCACGAAGGCCAGGTTGCGCGGCAGCTCCAGCCATTCCGGGAAGTGATGGGCAATGGGCCGAAGCAGCACAGCCCAGTTGAACACCGCGAGCGTCTCGGCGAAGCCCACCACGAAGCCCCCGGCGATGGCGCCGTAGGGGTGCCCCACGCCGCCGACGATGGCCGCGGCGAAGATCGGCAGCAGCAGGAAGAAGCTGAGGTCCGGCTTGAAGGTGACGTCCAGGGCCAGCAGGGTGCCGGCGATGGCCGCCAGGCCCCCGGCAATCACCCAGGTCACCGCCACGATGGCGTTGGTGTTGATCCCCGAGGCCCGGGCCAGGTCGGGGTTGTCGGACATGGCCCGCATCGCCTTGCCCAGCCGCGAGCGACTGAGAAAGAGGTGCAGGCCCACCACGCAGGCGATGGTCAATACGAAGAGGATGACCTGCGGCTCGGTGATCACGATCGGCGCCCGTACCCCCTCGAAGGGCAGGGCGAGACGGTAGATCTCCTTGCGCTCGCCGGCCATGTATAGGCTCTGGCCGCTGGTGCCGGCAAACAGACGGATCAATCCCTGCAGCATCAGGGTCACGCCCAGCGAGCCGATCACCATGACGATGGGCTTGACCCCGTGGGCGCGCAGCGGCTTGTAGAAGACCTTGTCGATGCCCACGGCGAGCAGTGCGGTGAGCACCATGGCCAGCGGCAGCATGATCACAGGCGTCGGCAGCCCCACGACCGCCCCCGCGCCGGGAAATGCCATGGTCAGCAGGAGCACCATGAAGGCGCCGAAGGTCATCATGTCGGCGTGGGCGAAGTGGGCGAAGCGCATGATGCTGAAGATCAGCGTCACGCCGATGGCACCGATGGCGTAGATCGAGCCGGTCACGCTGCCGGCGATCACCACGTTGTTGATGAAGAAGACGAGTTCATTCACGACGTTGGTTCTCCTGTCCCTCAGCCACCCAGGAAGCTTCTGGCGACTTCCGGGTCCGCCAGCAGGGCGGCACCGGTATCGGTGAAGCGGTTCTGGCCGGCGGCCAGCACGAAGCCCTTGTCGGCGATGGCCAGCGCCTGCTTGGCGTTCTGTTCCACCATCAGGATGCCGACGCCGGCGGCGTTGATCTGCTTCACCTGGGTGAAGATCTCGTTCATATAGAGGGGCGAGAGGCCGGCGGTGGGCTCATCGAGCAGCAGCAGGCTGGGCTCGGCCATCAGCGCCCGGCCCATGGCGACCATCTGGCGCTGGCCGCCGGAGAGCTCGCCGGCGGGCTGATGACGCTTGTCAAAGAGCGGCGGGAAGAAGTCATAGATCTGCTTGAGCATCCGCCGGGTATTCTGCGGCTTGAGGAAGGCGCCCATCTCCAGGTTCTCCTTCACCGTGAGGCTCGGGAAGACGTTCTTCTCCTGGGGGATGAAGCCCATGCCCTTCTGCACCAGCTTATTGGGGGGCAGGTTGTGAATCGGCTCGCCGCGCAGCAGGATCTCGCCCTGGGTGACGCTGAGCAGGCCGAACACGGCCTTGAGCATGGTGGACTTCCCGGCGCCGTTGGGGCCGACGATCACACCGATCTCGTCGGCCTCGATGGCCATGTTCACCCCGTTGAGGATGTTCATGCCGCCGTACCCGCCGTGGACGTCGCGCGCATCTAGGAGTGGCATGGTGGTGCAATCTCCAGGTGGTTGTTATGCGGAGCCAAAATAGGCTTCGATGACCTCGGGATTGCGCTGGATCTCCGCGATGGTGCCCTCCACCATCACGCTGCCCTGGGCGAGCACGATCACCGGGTTACAGAGCCGGGCGATCATCTCCATGTCGTGCTCGATGACCAGGAAGGTGTAGCCCAGCTCGCGGTTGAGCCGCTCGATGTTCTCCACCAGATCGCCGAGCAGGGTGCGGTTCACCCCCGCGGCGATCTCGTCGAGCAGCACCACCCGGGCGTCGGTCATCATGGTGCGGCCGAGTTCCAGGAGCTTCTTCTGGCCGCCGGAGAGATTGCCGGCCACTTCGTTGCGCACATGACGCAGGCCGATGAAGTCGATCACCTCCAGCGCGCGGCGGCGAACCTCCTCCTCCTGCTCCCTTACCCGCCCGGGCTTGAGCCAGGCGCTGAACAGGCTCTCGCCCGCCTGAGCGGGCGGCACCATCATCAGGTTCTCCAGGGCGGTCATCTGGGAGAACTCGTGGGCGATCTGGAAGGTGCGCAGCAGCCCCCTGTGGAACAGCTCGTTGGCGGGGCGGTTGGTGATCTCCTCGCCCTCCAGCAGCACCTGACCGCTGTCCAGCGGCAGGGCGCCGGCTATGATGTTGAACAGGGTCGACTTGCCGGCGCCGTTGGGGCCGATCAGCCCGGTGATGGAGCCCTTCTCCACCGACAGCGAGCAGTCGTTGATGACCCTGAGGCCGCCGAAGGCCTTGTGAACGTGTCGCACGTCGATCATGGATGCCATGGCAGTGTCCGCGGTGTTTATGGCTGTTTTTTTATGCTGACGCCAGTAACGGCGCTGGCGGGCGCCGCCGCCCAGGGCGGCGGCGACACCGTCACTGCTCCTGGCTATCGTCCACTAGGAAGGTGCGGCCGGCAGCGAAGGCGCCGACGATCACCAGCGCACCGATGGCCGGGATCAGGTAGCCCTCCACCTGGGGAATGGCACGCAGGAAGACGAAGGCCACCGCCGCCGGAGCGACGAAGCGCACCAGCAGGCGCCAGATGGCGAACCAGGTCTCGTTGGTGCGCATCTCCTTCATGACCTCGGAGTGGGTCAGCGCCCAGCCGGCGAACAGGGCGATCAGCAAGCCGCCCAGCGGCATGAAGATGTTGGTGAGGAGTTCGATGAAGTCGAAGGCGCTGCGCCCGAACAGGGTGTGGAAGATCGTGCCCTCGGCATAGACGTTGAAGCTGGCCACGGTGAGCAGGCCCAGGGCCCAGCTCGCCACCACCATGGCGAACACGGCCTGGGGCCGGGTGAGGTCGAAGCGTTCCACCAGGAAGGCGGCCACCGGCTCGATCAGCGAGATGGAGGAGCTGATGGCGGCTCCCAGCACCAGGATGAAGAAGACGCCGCCGACCAGCGCGCCGAAGGGCATATCGGCGAAGGCCAGTGGCAGGGTGACGAACATGAGGCCCGGGCCCTGGCCGGCATCGAGGCCGGCGCCGAATACCAGCGAGAAGATCGCCAGGCCGGCGACCATGGCCACCGCGGTGTCGACGACGGCGATGGCCAACGCGGTGCGGGTCAGCGAGATCTCGCTGGACATGTAGGCGCCATAGGCCATGATCGCGCCCATGCCGAGGCTGAGGGTGAAGAACGACTGGCCCATGGCGGCCAGCCAGCCTTCCAGGCTCAGGTCGGCGAGGTTGAAGGTGAAAAGGAAGCTGGCCGCGGCGGCGAAGTCGCCGTTGGCCACGCCGTAGGCCAGCACCAGCAGCAGGATCACGAACAGCGCCGGCATGATGATGCGCAGTCCGCTCTCGATGCCCCTGTGGATGCCCATGCCGACGATCAGCCCCGAGGCGATGATGAACAGGGTGTGGTAGAGGGTCAGCAGGGCGGGTGAGGCGAGCAGGGCGTCGAAACCGGCGCCGATGATCTCGGCATCGGCGCCGACCAGCGAGCCGGTCAGCATCTGCCAGGTATAGTGGATCGCCCAGCCGGCGATCACCGAGTAGAAGCTCAGGATCAGGAAGGCGGAGGCTGCCCCCAGCCAGCCGATGGACTCCCAGGCCCGGGAGGTGTTGTGGGTGCGGGTCAGGAAGCGCATGCCCATGATCGGGCTGCGGCGGCTGTTGCGGCCGAGCATGGTCTCGGCTATCAGGATCGGAATGCCAACGGCGAAGATGGTCAGGGCATAGACCAGGATGAAGGCCCCGCCGCCGTTTTCACCGGTGAGGTAGGGGAAGCGCCAGAGGTTGCCGAGACCCACCGCCGAACCGACGGCGGCCAGCAGGAAGGTCCCTTTATGGGTCCAGACGTTGTGAGTGCTCATGAATGCTCCGTAACGCGAATCGGGTGGCCGGAGGGCCCGTGCCGCAACTTTGCGGCAAAACGCGGTCGGGAGCCAGTCAGGCAGCGTTTAGCAGACGTTAAGGTCGCCGATAATGCCGCTATCGACTAGCGCTCTTTATCGCTGTCCTCGTCATCATCCTTCTTCTGGCCGATGCGTGGCTCCAGGGCCCGGGCCTCGTCGGGCAGGCGCACGGTGTCGCCCAGGGCGAGCTTGCCGTGGGACTTGAGCCGCCGGCCGTTGTCGACGGCGATGATCGCCGCCACCTCGCCGATGGAGGTGCCTTCCACGTAGGCCGCCACTTTCACCCGCACCACGGCGCCCTGGTAGCGCGCCGAAAGGATATCGCCGTTGCCGGGCGCCGAGTGGCCCGTGGGGTCCTTCTCGAAGTGGCGCATGACGCTGTCGGCGCCGGGGTCGTCCCATTCCACGTGCTTGTGCATGCGGGGTCTCCTTGTCGGGTTGGCAGGCAGGTAATGGCAGGTGGGTATCGGTACCAGCATAGAGGATTCCGGGACCGACAACGACGACGCCCGCCGCGGGGAGCTCCCGGGCGGGCGTCGTGAGACGAAGCGGCTGCCTTACTTCTTGCTGGAGCGCTTGCGCTCGTTTTCCTTGAGCAGCTTCTTGCGCAGCCGGATGTGGTGCGGTGTCACCTCGACGAGCTCATCGGAGTCAAGAAACTCGATGGCCTGCTCCAGGCTGAACTTCACCGGCGGGGTCAGGACGATGTTCTCGTCGTTACCCGTGGAGCGCATGTTGTCGAGCTTCTTGCCCTTGGTCGGGTTGACCACCATGTCATTGGCGCGGTTGCTGATGCCGATCAGCATGCCCTCGTAGACTTCGGTAGCGTGATCGATGATCAGCTTGCCGCGCTCCTGAAGAGCAAACAGCGCATAGGCCAGCGCCTTTCCGTCGACCATCGACACCAGCACGCCGTTGCGACGCTCGATGGAGGCATCTGGCTTGAGCGGGCCGTAGTGGTCGAAGCGGCTGGTGAGGATGCCGGTACCGGAGGTCATGGTCAGGAACTGGCCGCGAAAGCCGATCAGGCCGCGAGCCGGGATGATGAAGTCCAGGCGCACGCGGCCCTTGCCGTCGGGATGCATGTTGGTCAACTCGCCCTTGCGGTAGCCGAGCTCCTCCATGATGGCGCCCTGGTGCTGCTCCTCGCAGTCGATGATTACCTCTTCATACGGCTCCTGCTTGACGCCGTCGATCTCGCGGATGATCACCTCGGGGCGCCCTACGGCAAGCTCGAAGCCTTCGCGACGCATGGTCTCGATCAACACGGAGAGGTGCAGTTCGCCGCGGCCGGAGACCTTGAACTTCTCGGGGGTCTCGCCCGGCTCGACGCGCAGCGCCACGTTGTGGATCAGCTCCTGCTCGAGACGGTCCTTGATGTTGCGGCTGGTGACGAACTTGCCGTCCTTGCCGGCAAACGGAGAATCGTTGACCTGGAATGACATGGAGACGGTGGGCTCATCCACCGACAGCGGCGGCAATGCCTCGACCTTGGCCGGGTCGCATAGCGTATCGGAGATGGAGAGGTCATCGATGCCGGTCACGCAGACGATGTCGCCGGCGGTGGCCTCGTTGGTCTGCACGCGCTCCAGGCCCATGTGAGTCATCACCTGGCCGATCTTGCCCTTGCGTACCTTGCCATCCACGCCGATCACGCTGATCTGCTGGTTTGGCTTGACCGCGCCACGCTTGATGCGGCCCAGGCCGATAACGCCCACATAGCTGTTGTAATCCAGCGCCGAGATCTGCATCTGGAACGGACCGTCGAGCTCAACCTTGGGCGGCTCGACAATGTCGACGATGGACTGGAGCATCGGCGACATGTCTTCGGCCAGCTCTTCAGGGTCCATGCCGGCAACGCCGTTCAGCGCCGAACAGTAGATGATCGGAAAGTCGAGCTGCTCATCGGAGGCGCCGAGGTTATCGAACAGGTCGAAGATCTGATCGATGACCCAGTCGGGCCGTGCGCCGGGACGGTCGATCTTGTTGACCACCACGATGGGCTTGAGCCCCTGGGCGAAGGCCTTCTGGGTGACGAAGCGAGTCTGCGGCATGGGGCCATCGACGGCATCGACCAGGAGCAGCACGGAGTCCACCATGGACATGACCCGCTCGACTTCACCACCGAAATCGGCGTGTCCCGGGGTGTCGACGATATTGATGTGGTAATCCTGACCGGACTGGTCCTGCCATTGAATGGCAGTGTTCTTGGCCAGGATGGTGATGCCTCGCTCCTTCTCCTGGTCATTGGAATCCATGACGCGCTCCTGGCCCTCGGCCTTGCGGTCCAGGGTGCCGGATTGGCTGAGGAGCTTGTCAACCAGAGTGGTCTTGCCGTGGTCAACGTGGGCGATGATGGCGATGTTGCGCAGATTATTGACTTCTGGATTGCTAGCGGTCGTGCTCATGAGGTGTGTCTCACTGATATGTACGCACCTATGTACACGTTTCTATCAAGTACCCTAGGCGCGGGGCAGGGAATGTAGGGCGCGCATTGTACAGCCTCCCCCGGCTCGGTAATAGCGGATTCGCGCTTTCGATGCGCCGTCAACGCGGGACGAGCGCCACTTGGGCGCCCGTCCCGGGTCATGCTGCTGGCGAGGGTGCCCCGGCCGAGGGGGCCTATTCCTGGCCAGGCAGGCCGCCAAGTTCCTCGATCAGCGCCCTGTAGCCCTCGATCTGGTCGCTGAGCAGCTGGGTGACCTCTTCCTCGGGCATCCAGGTCACCGGCATCAGGATGCGCTCCTCGGTGATCTCGATGAAACGCGGATCCTCGGTGGCTACCTTGAGGGCCTCGGCCAGGCGCTCAACATGGGCGTCAGGGGTGTTTCTGGGCACCATCCCCACGCGGATCTCGGCGGCATTGATGTCGTAGCCGGCCTCCTGCAGGGTCGGGGCGTCGGGGAAGGCCACCAGACGATCCTCGGCCAGGCTCAGCAGCACCGGCATCTCGCCGGTCTCGGCGTAGCCGGAGTGGGTACCGCCGCTGTAGGCGAAGTCGACGTCGCCGGAGAGGATCAGCGGGGCCATGCCGGCGCCGCCGGAGGTGGGCACGATGCGCAGCTCGAGTCCCTCCTGCTGAGCGATGTACTCGATGATCATGCGATCCAGCGCGGTCTGGGTGGCATAGCTGGTGCCAGGGTTCTCCTGGGCGTAGGCCACCAGATCCTCCCAGCTATCGCCGAACGGACGGCCCTCGCCGGTGACGATGGCTGATTGGCCCAGTGTCACCCCGGCCACGTAGCGGAAGTCATCCAGGTCGTAGGTGGTCTCGGCAGAGAGCGGGCCGAAGGTGATGGTCATCGAGGTGCCGAACACGAAGGTGTAGCCCTCGTCGCGGTTGTTGGCCAGGCGTGCCAGGGCCACGCCGCCGCCGGCGCCAGGCTGGTTGACCACGTTGACCGGCTGACCCAGCTCCTCGGTCATGATGTCGGCCAGCACGCGGGCCTGGATATCGGTGCTGCCCCCGGCGCCCCAGCCGACCACCAGGGTCAGCGGCTTGCTCGGGAAGTCATCGGCCTGTGCCACGCCGGCCGAGGCGAAGGCCACGACGGAGGCGAGGAGGGCGGTACCCATCAGTTGGGTTTTCATGGTTCACACCTCGTGGGTTGTGTTGTTGTCGAGCCGGCTAATGGACGGCCGGGGGTCAGGCGGTGGGCGCCTTGAGTCGTTTGTCGAGCCACTGGCGGTAGGCACTCCAGGTCAGGTGCAGCACCAGCAGCGCGGTGAAGATAACGAACGTCAAGGCGATGGGCCGGTCGAGCAGGATGGCGATATCGCCACCTGAAAGAATCACAGACTGGCGCAGGTTCATCTCCAGCATCGGGGTAACGATGAAGGCCACCAGAAAGGTGACGAAGGAGTAGTCGAACTTCTTGAGAAAGTAGCCGAAGATCGCGAAGGCAAACACCGTGACCAGCCCGAAGGTGCCGTAGCCCTGGACCTGAATGCCCGCCAGGCAGAGGAAGATCACCACGGGAATCACGATATGCGGCGGCACGCTGGTGACCTTTGCGAATAGCCGCAGGCCGTACCAGCCCACGGCCAGCATCAGCACGCTCGCGACGATCATCCCCGAGAACAGGGTGAACAGCATTTCCGGATGGTCGCGCAGCATCAGCGGCCCTACCTGGATACCATGGATCATGAAGGCGCCAACCAGCAGCGCCGCCGACACGCTGCCCGGGATGCCCAGGCCGAACAGCGGAATGTAGCTGGCCGGGATCACTGCGTTGTCGGAGGCCTCGGCGGCGGCGATGCCCTTGGGGTTGCCCTTGCCGAAGCTGTCCGGATCCTTGTCGGTACGCTTGGCCAGGCCGTAGGCCATGAAAGCACCCACCGAGGGGCCGAGGCCAGGCAGGGCGCCGACGAAGGCTCCCACGCCGGTACTCTTGAAGATGGTCGGCAGGGTGCCCTTGAACTCCTGCCAGGAGAGGTCGTCATCGGCCTCCCTGCCCAGCTTGATCACGCTGCCGCCCTTGTTGCGGCGGTACTCGTCGAGTTGCACGAACATTTCGGCCAGCGCCAGAGTGCCGATCACCAGCGGCAGGATCGGCACCCCTTCCATCAGTTCTGCGTAGCCGAAAGTGAGGCGCATGGCGCCGGTCTCGGGGTCCATGCCCACGGTGCCCAGGATCACCCCCATGCCGCCGGCGGCCAGGCCCTTGAGAAAGGAGCCTCCCGCCATTCCGGCGATGAACACCAGCGCGAAGATCAGGATGGCGGCCAGCTCATAGGGCCCGAACTTGAGCGCCACCGAGGCAAAGGGAATAGCCACCGCGATCAGCAGCAGGGTGGCCAGCAGGTCGCCGATCACCGAAGCCAGCAGACCCACCTTGAGTGCCTTGCGCGGTTTGCCCGCATTGGCCATGGGATAGCCATCCAGGCAGGTCGCCGCCGAGGAAGGCTCACCGGGAGTATTCAGCAGGATCGCCGAGACCGCGCTGCCGGCGGCGGTGCCCTTCGACAGCCCGATCAGGAAGGCAATGGCCGCATAGGCCGACATGTAGAAGGTCAGCGGAATGGCGATAGCGATGGCTACTGCACGGTTCAGGCCGGGGATGACGCCGACGACGTAGCCAAGCAGCACCCCGCCGAGAATAACGGCGATGGACTCGTAGTGGAGGGCGGCTGCGAAGGAGCTGAAGATGGCATCAACGCCCATGTCAGACCACTCCTATGCGCATCAGGTGAGCGGTCAGCACATATAAACAGCCGGTGGGGATGGTTGAGGTCAACAGCAGGACTAGCCAGCGCCGCTCACCGAGAATCAGCAGCAGTCCAGCGATCAGCGCCGGCGCGACCCAGGTCAGTGGTAGGCGGTCGATGGCCACGATGAAGGCCAGTACGTAGACGAAGGGCCAAAACTGGTGCCACAGGCCGAGCAGGTCGGGTCGGGCCGCGAAGGGCTGGCGTGCGCGCATCAGGGCCACGGCACTGACCAGGCTGAGCAGTAGGGCGCAGATCAGCATGACCCAGGCGCCGAGAGTGGCCAGGGTGCGGGGTTGCATGCCGACGGCGAAGCCACGCCCCCCCCAGGTGGGGACGACCCAGGCAAGCAGGAGCGCCGCCACCGCGGCGACGCCCAGGCCGGACCAGAAATTCTTTCGTATCATTTCAGGATTAGCGGTCATTTCTTGGTGCGCACAGCCGATGGGCCAATTGAGTCGGCCACCTTATCGGCACCCTGTGGCGGGCTCAATGTCGTGCTGGGACGGGCAGTCAACGTATGCAGAATGGCTGATCAAGTGCCAGCCAGGTTGAACGCCGGGTTCAGGGATCACCGGGCCTTATTCGGGCGCCGCAGGAGCGCAGGCGCTCCAGCAACTCGTCCGGGGCACCGTCTTCGAGGGCGGGGTCGCAGCCGCCGATCCGCTCGAACCAGCTGCGTGACAGGCAGAGGCCTTTGCCCCGGGGCAGGCGCCTGATCCTGGCCAGCAGGCGCTGCAGCGGCCCCCGGTGCAGGTCAGGGAGCAGGGCGGCATCGCACTCACCCGCGGCAACTTCGTTAGCCAATGCCAGCAGGGCCTCGGCGCCGGTGGCATTGCCGATGCCGGGGAAGACCAGCACCTCGCCGCTACAGCGGGCGATGGCGTCGTTGAGGCGCTGCCCCAGGGGAGCAGGGGGGACGCTGATCAGGCGGGCGCCACAGCGTCGAGCAATGCGAGGGAGTCTAGGGTCGCCGGTATCGTCGATAATCCTCAGCGATAAGGAGGCGGCTTCGGCAAGGGCCATCGGCGCGACGATAGCCAGCTGCCGGGGCAGGCGGGAGCCGGCGCAGCGGGCGTCGATAAGTATGCAGCCGGTGAAATCGATCATGCGAACTCCGGGATTTGGCCGCACCATGGGGGGGGCACGAGCCGGCTGCCAGGAATTCACTGCCGGCGCCTCAGGGCGCTGTAAGCGATTGTAGCCCTTGGTGAATCTGCGTATCAATGGGGTCGGGTAGTAAAAGCCTGGTTAAGCGAAGGGTGATTTTACTCCGCTCGGCGGATGGTGGGATGGCGTCTTTGCACCCCGGGCGGGCCGTTATGGTGCATAGCCGATTCTTTTTGCACAAATAAGGTGCGAAAATGCTGCCTGGAAGAGAATCCTTGATGAATTCAAGGCGCTGTTGATTCAGGCTGGTGCGCCGAAATCTTTTGCTTTATGCATTTAAATCATCGTGTTGCTGTGTTTTTGTCGCATCAAGGTGCAATATTGGCATGAAGTGTGCTTTATATCGGGCAGCGCCGAAGAGAATGCCGGCGGCCGTGGGCAGCTAGTCCGTGGCATGCTACAACTCAGCAGTATTTTGCTTTAGCAGCATCTGGATTTCGCAACACCCCAAGGCTTCGAGCCAAGCTCAACCCCGGAGGACACCATGTCTGACAAGACTCTCGCCCTGATTGAAGAACATGACGTGAAGTGGGTCGACCTGCGCTTCACCGATACCCGTGGCAAGGAACAGCACGTTACCATTCCCGCCCGTGATGTGGACGAGGAGTTTTTCGAGAACGGCCAGATGTTCGATGGCTCTTCCATATCCGGCTGGAAGGGTATCAACGAGTCCGACATGATTCTGCGACCGGAAGATGGTTCTGCCTTCCTCGACCCCTTCACCGAGGACTCCACCCTGGTGCTGCGCTGCGACATCATCGAGCCGGCCACCATGCAGGGCTACGAGCGTGATCCTCGCTCCATCGCCAAGCGCGCCGAGGCCTACCTGCAGTCTACCGGCCTGGGCGACACCGCCTTCTTCGGTCCGGAGCCCGAGTTCTTCATCTTCGACCAGGTGCACTGGAAGTCCGACATCGAGGGCTCCATGTACAAGATCACCTCTGAAGAGGGGGCCTGGTCCACTGACCGTATCATCGAGGGCGGTAACCTGGCCCACCGTCCGCGCGTCAAGGGCGGCTATTTCCCGGTGCCCCCGGTAGACAGTTTCCACGATATCCGCGGTGCCATGTGCAACACCCTGGAGGCGATCGGCCAGACCGTCGAGGTGCACCACCACGAGGTGGCCAACGCCGGCCAGAACGAGATCGGGGTCAAGTTCAACACCCTGGTCAAGAAGGCCGACGAGGTCCAGGAGATGAAGTACGTGATCCACAATGTGGCTCACGCCTACGGCAAGACCGCCACCTTCATGCCCAAGCCGCTCGTCGGCGACAACGGCAGCGGCATGCACGTGCACCAGTCCTTCTGGAAAGACGGCAACAACCAGTTCGCGGGCGACGAGTATGCCGGCCTCTCCGAGATGGCGATCTATTACATCGGCGGCATCATCAAGCACGCCCGGGCCCTGAACGCCTTCGCCAATGCGTCCACCAACTCCTACAAGCGGCTGGTGCCGGGCTTCGAGGCGCCGGTGATGCTGGCCTACAGTGCGCGAAACCGTTCCGCCTCCATCCGCATCCCCTACACCGCGAGCCCCAAGGGCAAGCGCGTCGAACTCCGCTTCCCGGATCCGACCGCCAACCCCTACCTGTGCTTCGCGGCGATGCTGATGGCCGGTATCGACGGCATCAAGAACAAGATCCACCCCGGCGATGCCATGGACAAGAACCTCTACGACCTGCCGCCGGAAGAGGGCAAGGCCGTGCCGACCGTGGCCCACAGCCTTGACCAGGCTCTGGAGGCGCTGGACCAGGATCGTGCCTTCCTGACCGAGGGCGGCGTGTTCACCGAAGACATGATCGATGCCTATATCGAGCTGAAGATGGAAGATGTAGAACGCATCCGCATGACCACCCATCCCATCGAGTTCGACATGTACTACAGCTGTTAACGGCGAACTGCCGATGACGGCAGGGGCCAGGGACGATGCGACCTGGCCCGGTGCTGCCTCCCCCGACGTTGATAAAAAGGGGTTCCGCCATGGCGGAACCCCTTTATCTTGTTCACTATCCAATGAGCAGTGTGCGACACCATCCACAGACCGCCGGGAAAGCGGCACGCAGGGGGTATCCATGAACAAGGCCTTGATGGTCCTGGCAGTGGGGCTGACGTTCAGCCTGGCCGCTCAGGCCCAGAACATCTACCGCACCACCGACGCCCAGGGAAACGTGGTGTTCACCGACAATCCGGAGCGGGGCGGCGAGCAGGTGGAGCTGGCGCCGGTAACGGTCGTGCCGGCCACCGGCGAGGTGCGCACCGGCCAGCCCGAGTCGCGCGTCGAGGCCAGCGGAGCGGCCGCCGCGACGGGCTCTCCCGGGCAGCCCTTCATGCCCTATGACAGCTTCCGTATGCTGTCACCCACCCATGAGCAGGCATTCCCGGTGGGGGCGGCGGGCAACGTGGCGGTGGAGTTGGGCATCGAGCCCGAGCTGCGCGAGGACCATCGGGTTCGTCTGCTGGTGAATGGCCAGGTGAGTCAGACCGCGATGCATACCACGGCCTTCATGGTCGCCAACATGAATCCCGGCGAACACGTGCTGCAGGCCGAGCTGCTCGACGGCAGCGGTGCCGTTCGTCACCGCAGCTCACCTGTGACCATCTATGTGCACCGGGCCAGCGTCAACCGCCCCGCCGATTAGCTGCCCCCGCGCTGGGCACCCTGGCCATGGTGCCCGGACGGAACCCCGAGGCCCTGTCGCCCTCCACACGATGGCGAAAGGCCTCCCTGGCCCGTGAAGCCGGCGCCGCCACCCGCCGAGACGACGTCTCCGCTGCGTCGCGGTGAAGCGGTCCGTCGACTGCCCGAGGATGATTCTCCCCTGCGCCGACACGAGGAGCGCGCTGCTCCCCGCTGAGCCTTCTCGGGGCACCTGGCGCACCAGAGTCGGCCGACACTTCGTGCAGGTCCTTTTCTTTTGCCCTATTTTGGTGCGTCAGGGTCCTCTCCTCACGCCTCGCGGCCAGTGATCTCGGGCCTCGCGAGTCTGGCGCGCTTCTTGCACAAACTTGTTGCGAAAGCTTGTTGCCTCCCCGGAATCCGACATGATCGAATCGATGTATCAACGCTTGATGGAGCACCTCTCCAACGCCGTGGTCCTGCTGGACGGCAAGCTGAGGCTGCAATGGATGAATCCTTCCGCCGAGGCGCTGCTGGCCATCAGCCTCAGCCGGGTGAAGGGTGTGGCGCTGTGCACCCTGATAGAGAGCGATGATGGGCTCGGCGAGGTGCTGGGCAAGGCGCGGGACGAGTGCCACCCTTTCACCCAGCGCGAGGCGCGTCTGGTCATGCTGGCCGGTGAGATCCTTACCGTGGACTACACGGTCACACCGCTCTCCCGGGAGGAGCTGCTGCTGGAGATCGAGCCTCGCGACCGGCTGATGCGAATCTCCCGGGAAGAGGCGCTGCAGACCCGCCAGGAGACCATCAAGGTGCTGACCCGCGGCCTGGCTCACGAGGTGAAGAATCCGCTGGGGGGTATCCGGGGCGCGGCCCAGCTGCTGGAGCGCGACCTGGACGATCCCAATCTGAAGGAGTTCACCCGCATCATCGTCGAGGAGGTGGATCGACTTCGCGACCTGGTGGACTCGATGCTCGGCCCTAACCGCGTGACCCGCCACGAACCGTTGAATATCCACAAGGTCCTGGAGCGGGTTCGTTCGCTGTTGATTGTCGAGCAGCCGAAGGTGCGGGTCGAACGAGACTATGATCCCAGCCTGCCCGACCTGGCCGGTGACGAGGCCCAGATGATCCAGGCGCTGCTCAACGTGGCGCGCAACGCCGTGGAGGCGATGACCGAGGCGGGGACACCCGAGCCTCGGCTGGTGCTGCGCACCCGGGCGCGGCGTCAGTTCACCCTGGGAGCGGAGCGTCACCGCCTGGTATGCGAGGTGGGGGTGATCGACAATGGGCCGGGGGTTCCCCAGGCGCTGCGCGAGACGCTCTTCTATCCCATGGTCTCCGGTCGTGCGGAAGGCAGTGGCCTGGGGCTCTCCATCGCCCAGGCGATCCTGCACCAGCATCAGGGCCTGATCGAATGCGATTCCGTGCCCGGCCAGACCGAATTCCGACTGCTGATTCCCCTGGAGAAGCGCCATGACTGACCTCGCTCGCGTGGTGGTCGTCGACGACGACCGCGCCATCCGCTGGGTGCTCGAACGTGCCCTGGCCCAACCCGACCTCGACGTGGAGTGCATCGATCGCGCCGACACGGCCCTGCAGCGCCTGCTCGATACGCCGCCCGATGTGCTGGTCACCGATATCCGCATGCCGGGTATCGATGGCCTGGACCTGATGGCGCGGGTGCGCGAGGCCCATCCCGACCTGCCGGTGATCGTGATGACCGCCCACTCCGACCTGGACAGCGCGGTGGCCTCCTACCAGGGAGGTGCCTTCGAGTACCTGCCCAAGCCCTTCGATGTCGACGAGGCGCTGGCGCTGGTGCGTCGCGCCGTGGCCCATGCCAGGGAGCGTCAGCGCCCGGTGAGCGTGCCCGAGGGGCTGGGTGCCGAGATCATCGGCGAGGCTCCGGCCATGCAGGAGGTGTTTCGCGCCATTGGCCGGCTGTCGCACTCGCACATCACGGTGCTGATCAATGGCGAGTCCGGCACCGGCAAGGAGCGGGTAGCACGGGCCCTCCACCAGCACAGCCCGCGGGGCGGCAAGCCCTTCATCGCCCTGAACATGGCGGCAATTCCCAGGGATTTGATCGAGTCGGAGCTGTTTGGCCACGAGAAGGGCGCCTTCACCGGTGCCACCGCGCAGCGTCAGGGGCGCTTCGAGCAGGCCGACGGCGGCACCCTGTTCCTGGACGAGATCGGCGACATGCCCGCCGAGACCCAGACCCGCCTGCTGCGGGTGCTGGCCGACGGCGAATTCTACCGGGTGGGGGGGCACATGCCGGTGAAGGTGGATGTGCGCATCATCGCCGCCACCCACCAGAACCTCGAGAGCCTGGTGGAAGGCGGGGGCTTCCGCGAGGACCTCTTTCATCGCCTCAACGTGATTCGCGTGCATCTGCCGAGGCTGGCCGAGCGGCGAGAGGACATCCCCCAGCTGGCCCGCCACTTCCTGGCCGAGGCGGCCAAGGAGCTCTCCACCGACGTGAAGGTGCTGACCCCCGAGGCGGAGGCCCACCTGACCCGCCTGCCCTGGCCGGGCAACGTGCGTCAGCTGGAGAACACCTGTCGTTGGCTGACGGTGATGGCCTCCGGTCGCGAAATCCTGGTGGAGGACCTGCCGCCTGAACTGCGCAGCAGCGACGGCGGCGGCACGCCCAGCGGCGACTGGCGGGCGGCGTTTCGCGACTGGGCCGACCGGGCCCTGGCTGCGGGACACACCCATCTGCTGGAGGAGGCCGTACCGGACTTCGAGCGAATTCTCATCGAGACCGCCCTGCGCCATACCGGCGGCCGCAAGGGCGAGGCCGCGGAGCTGCTCGGCTGGGGTCGCAACACGCTGACGAGGAAGCTGAAGACCCTGCTGCCGGCGCTGGCCGATGGCGAGTAGGAGCGGGGCCATAGTAGATGGCAGCGCCGCTCAAGGCTGTTCCGGCGACAGGCCCCGGAGCGCCGGACCGTCGATGGGGCGCTACGAGTACTTCCCTGTAGGCTACCTCGTCCGTCCCTGGTCCTCGGACCCCCTCTCCGGCCTGTCCCCGGCGCCTTTCGTTCAATCACATCGGTAACCGCAGTTGCACCGCGCGCAGGGGCTGGGCGGCGGCGTCGAGGGCTGCCAGAATGGGCCTCTCAAGGAGAGAATGCCCATGACGCAGATGAGCTGGGAGCGGCTGCTGGATCCGAGCCGCCTGCACGACCGACGCGACGAACGCCCCGGCGCCGGCCGTGACGAGATTGGCCGCAGCCCCTTCCACAAGGACCATGACCGCATCGTCTTCGCCGGCTCCTTCCGACGCCTGGGGCGCAAGACCCAGGTGCATCCCTTGACCGATAACGACCATATTCACACCCGCCTGACTCACTCCCTGGAGGTGGGCTGCGTGGGCCGCTCGCTGGGCATGATCGCCGGCGAACGGCTCAGCGGTCGCCTGCCGGGATGGATCACCCCGGCGGATATGGGGGTGATCGTCCAGGCGGCGTGCCTGGGGCACGACATCGGCAACCCGCCCTTCGGCCATGCCGGGGAGTACGCCATCCGCGACTGGTTCACCCGCGCCGACAACCGCGGCCTGCTCGAGGGTCTTTCGGACCTCGAGCGTCAGGATCTGCTCACCTACGAGGGCAATGCCCAGGGCTTTCGCATCGTCACCCAGGTCGAATACAACCAGTTCCGCGGCGGCATGCGCCTCACCACGGCGACGCTGGGCACCCTGCTCAAGTATCCCTGGACGGTGGAGCACGGCGGGGCGGCCGGCAAGTTTGGCTGCTACCAGAGTGAGCGGGAGCTGCTGGTCCAGGTGGCCGAGCGGCTGGGGTTGATGCCCCAGGGGGTGGGGCGCTGGTGTCGGCACCCGCTGGCCTGGCTGGTGGAGGCCGCCGATGATATCTGTTACGCGCTGCTCGACCTGGAGGATGGTCTGGAGATGGGTATCCTGCGCTTCGAGGAGGTCGCCGAGGTGCTGATCCAGATCGCCGGCGGCGAGCCGGCGGACTACGCGGCCATGCAGCGCCACGGGGTCTCCCAGCGGCGGCGCATCGCCGCCCTGCGCGGGGCGGCCATGGAGCGGGCGGTGAACGACGTGGGGGCGGTCTTCGTGCAGCACGAAGCGGAGCTGCTGGGCGGGCGCCTGCGACAGGACCTGTTGGAACTCTGCCATCCGGACCTGGATTGGGGCGTCAAGGCCGCCAAGCAGCTGGCCCGGGAGCGGATCTTCCAGAACGAGCGCAAGGCCAAGCTGGAGATCGGCGCCTATACCACCCTGGGGATTCTTCTCGAGGCCTTTATCGGCGCCGCCCACGAGCTCCACCATACCGGGCGCTCGACCTTCAAGCACCAGCGGGTGCTGGCACTCATCGGCGAGAACACCCCGCGTACCTCCTGGAGCCTCTACGACAGCTATCGGCGCATGCTCGATTTCATCGGTGGCATGACCGATCACTACGCGGTGGACCTCGCCCAGGAGATGGGCGGCAGGTTGCGGGGGGATTGAGATGTGATGCCCCCGGCTGCGCAGACCTAGTCGGCCTTGCCCGGCAGGCGCTCCAGGCGGGCGACGCGCTCCATCAGCACGCCGATCACGGCGTCGTGGGTATCTTTATCGAACTCGCCGGGGCAGAGCAGGGCGAGCCGATCGGCGATGTTCTCGCCGCTGACCACCAGCAGATCCTCGGGGCCCTGGCGGGCATCCACCTCCCAGCCTGGCAGGGTCAGGACGCCCATGGCCGGTACCTTGCGACCGGTGAGCTCGGAGAGCCATTCGGCGATCCAGCGGGTCAGCTCTCGGGTCTTCTCCAGCGGTTGGCGCTCGCTCCAGCCGGGGAAGCGCAGGCGCGACGTCTCTACGGTGACCAGGTTGATCTCCTTGCCCGCGGGGGTGAAGGGCCGGGTGCGAGCACGGGTCTCCACCACGAAGACGCCGCAGGGGGTGACCACCACGTGGTTGATGCGGGTTCCCTTGGCGGGCACATCGTGGAAGACATGGTAGGGGTGTGCCTCGGGACGGATCAGCCGCTCGAGTTCCTGGCCCACCGCGAGTTCACAGGCCAGACCCAGTTTCAGGCGTCGAATACGCTGGAAATCCCGCATCAGCAGAAAGCAGAACAGCAGCACCAGCAGGGTGCTGAATATCCCGTAGAGGGCCCACTCGACCCAGTCCTGCTCGCTGGCGAAGAGCATTCGGCCCATGCCGTAGACCAGTGGCGCCAGAGAGGCGATGGGCCCCAGGGCGCCGTTGAGGAACAGATCGGCGAAGGCGCGGTCCAGGCGGTCGCGCAGGGCCTGACCTGGCTCGCGCAGCGGGTGGGCGTCGAAGGGCGAGCGTACTCGAGCATCGTGCAGGTTGCGAAGTGCCACCACGATCACCGCCAGGGCGGCCAGGGGGAACACGAATATCACGGGGAGCAGGTATTCCAGCCAGGCCATCGGGGTTCCTTGCCCATCAGTGAGGGGGTGGCGGTTTGTCGAGACAGTGGCACCATTCTAGACAACCTCGGCCCTCCGGGGCCATGCTCTTTCGCTGAGTGGCACTTTTGGTGCTTTTGGCACTCTGCTAATAGTTGGCACCCATTACCCTGGCAGATCGCGGAGGGATCACCGGCATGACCTCAGCCATTCAGAGCATGACGCTGGGCGTAGAGGCCCGGCAGGCGCTGGTTGACTTCGCGACCCGCTATCCTCGCCTTGGGGTGCTTACCGGTGCTGGGGTCAGCACCGCCAGCGGGATTCCCGACTATCGCGACCAGCGCGGTGAATGGAAGCGTTCGCCGCCCATGCAGCACCAGCAGTTCATGGGCAGCCACGCGGCTCGCCAGCGCTACTGGGCGCGCGCCCTGGCGGGCTTTCGGGTGCTCGGCGAGGCGCAGCCCAATCCGGCCCATCGACTGCTGGCCGAACTGGAGAGCCTGGGGCGGATCAGCGGTGTCATCACCCAGAACGTCGACGGCCTGCACCAGCGGGCCGGGTCGCGGCGCGTCATCGACCTGCACGGTCGCGCCGACCGAGTCCGCTGCATGGCGTGCGGGGCGAGTCGCATGCGCCATGCGCTGCACGCCGAGCTGACACAGCTCAATCCGCGCTGGGCCGACCTGTCGGCCCGGGCGGCGCCCGATGGCGATGCCGATCTAGAGGCTGACTTTTCGGACTTCCGGGTGCCCGACTGTACCCGCTGCGGCAGCGGCATCTGGAAGCCCGACGTGGTGTTCTTCGGCGACAGCGTGCCCCGGGAGAGCGTGGAGCGGGCCTTTGCGCTGGTGGAGGAGAGCGATGCCCTGCTGGTGGTGGGCTCCTCGCTGATGGTCTTCTCCGGCTTCCGTTTTGTCCGGGCTGCCGCCCGCGATGGCAAGCCGATCGCCTGCTTCAACCTCGGCCGCACCCGCGCCGATGATCTCTATGCCCTCAAGGTAGAGGCGCCGGTGGAGGCCTCCCTGGCCGCCCTGCGGGCCTGCTGCGGCTGATTCCTCGTCAGAGGCTCGGACGCCACAGCACTTCAGCCGCCGGCCAGCTTGACGGTGTAGCCGAGCGTCTCCAGCGCCGCCTTGAGACGCTCACGGTGGTCGCCCTGAATCTCGATGATGCCTTCCTTCACGGCGCCGCCGGTGCCGCACACCTTCTTGAGCCGTTTGGCCAGGGCCTTGAGCTCGGCCTCCGGCAGCGGCACGCCTGACACCGTGGTCACACCCTTGCCCTTGCGCCCACTGGTTTCCCGGCGAAGGCGCACGATACCGTCGAGTTCGGCCAGCCGGGCCTGTTCGGCAAGTTCGGCGCAGTGACAATCTGCCACCGGCTGGCGGCAGTCGGGACAGAGCTCGCCGTGTTCGGTGGAGTAGACGAGACCGCGCAGTTGGTCCTGGAGTGAAGGCATGACTAGGCTCCCTGGCGGGGCGGGTGGCGGGTGATCAATGACCGGGGGATGATAGCGCTCGCAGACGTCGCCTGCATGATGCCCTGGGCAAGCCCTCGAGTGACTGTCTCAGCGGGCGGCGGTGAGGCGCGAGGCGGATGACTCCATGGCGAGCCTGGCTATCACGGTGGGCAGCTGGAACATGCTGGTGATCATGATGGCGCCTTCCGGAGTCTCTTCCACGTCCGGGAAGCGATTGAGATGCACCACCGTCATGCCTGCATTAAGCGCGGCGCGCACGCCGACCACCGAGTCCTCTATGGCCAGGCACTGTTCAGGGGAATAACCCATCTCGGTGGCCGCGTGACGGTAGAGGCAGGGGTCGGGCTTCCAGCAGTTGGCCTCATAGGCGCTGAACAGCTGCTCACCGAACAGGTCGGCGAGGCCGGTGGCCTTCAGGGAGGTGCGAATCTTGTTGACCGGGCCGTTGGAGACGACGCCCATGGGGTAGCCGTGGAGCTGGGCCAGGGCTTCGCTGGCGCCCGAGATAGGGGTGAGCTCGGTGACCAGACGGCGATTGAGATTGGCGCGCATGGCAACCTCCAGGGGCTCCAGCACCTCGGGGTCAACGCTGCCGTGACGGCTTTCCAGCGTTGCGACGATGCGGCGAAAGCGAGCCCCGCGGAATTCGCCGATGTAGTCGCTGGCCTGAAACGGCAGGCCCACGGCATTGAGGGCGCCGGCCATCTCGTCGGCGAGCAGGGGCTCGCTGTCGACCAGGGTGCCGTCACAATCGAAGAGCAGACAGAGGGGGCGTGCCATCACCAGGCCTCACAAATAATCAAAGCGTTATGCATTCATTGTTACAGATGTTGCGTCTTTCTGCCCAATATTAAAGCCCAGTTCCCCTGTTTTGTGAACAGTGTTCTTGAATGTCGTGAGGTCGTCACGTGGGCGCTGTTCGCGATCACCGCAGGCTCATGCCTATACTGACGGCGCGCCCTGGCCAGGAGCAGGCCCATGAACTTCGAACGCGTCGTATTCGGTTTTTTCATCATCCTTACCCTTAGCCTCAATGTCGCGTTCGTCGCGGGCGGTGGCGACAGGGCAGAACACCACAATGTCTGGATCCTCACACTCGCCATCATCGTCAACCTTGTCGCCATCGGTCTTAAATTGGGAGATCGCTCCCAGACGGGGGCGTTGCTGTTGGCTTCCGGACTGGTTGCCTGCTTTCTTCTGATCACGGCGCGCATCGTCTGGATCGTCGTGGAACCCGCTGACGTTGGCCGACCGGGACCGGAGGGAATGGCCGATATCGTCTCGATCGCCACCGGCGCGCTGATCGCCAATATCGTCGCGACGGTGATCCTGGTCGGTGACACGCTGCTCTCGCGGCGCTAGTCAGGCGAGCAAGTCGTTCAGCATGGGAGTCGTCATCCACCACGGGCAGAGGGAGGGATGAACGCGTGACGCAGACCTCCGATATCGATCGGGTGGCGATGATCGTCCTGCGCTACATGCGCCGGCCGCTTTTCGCGCTTCTTCTTGTGTATTCGGTAGGCATCGTGGGCATGGCCCTGATGCCAGGCCAGGTCGTTGATGGTGAGACGACCTACATGAATCTTTTCCACGCGTTCTATTTCTTCACCTATACGGCCACCACGACCGGTTTCGGCGAATTGCCGGACGGCTTCAGCAATGAGCAACGGCTGTGGACGATCTTTTGCCTCTATACCGGTGTCATCGCATGGTTCTACGCGCTCGGATCGCTGATAGGCCTGGTGCAGAATCCCCATTTTACCCAGGCCATGGATAGATTCCGGTTCGCCCGCAAGGTTGAAGGCAACGTGGAACCTTTCATCATCCTCTGCGGTTTCGGGGATACCGGCAGCCTGCTTGCCCGGGGGCTGAGCGACCATCAAAAGCGCGCGGTGATACTCGATTCCGACCCGGAGCGTATCAAGGCACTGGGCGTGCGCGATTACTCCGTCTCGATGCCCGGGCTCTGCGCGGATGCCAGCGCGCCGAGGCACCTTCTCGCCGCGGGTGTGGAACACCCCGCATGCCTCGCTCTGGCCGCGCTTACGAATGATGACGACGTCAACCTCAAGATCGCGGTGATGGCACGTCATCTGAACCCGCGGCTGCGTGTGATCTGTCGTTCTACCTCGGCTCGCCACGAGGCCAACCTGCGGGCGCTGGAGAATGTGACCGTCGTCGACCCGTTCGAGATATTCGCCCAGCTCGTCTACTGGGCGATCGCGCGCCCCGAACTGCATAATCTCAATGCGTGGTTCGTGGGTGCTCGTGGTGTAAAGCTCGGGGTGCCGGTAAAGGTTCCGCGGGGTGACTGGATTCTGTGCGGGTATGGACGGATGGGACACTGGATTCAACGCTGCCTCCTGGCCCATGGCGTTGGCGTACGCATCATCGACCCGGGAGTGGACTCCAGCGTGGCAGGAGACGGAACGGTCATCGTCCAGGCGCACGCCGATCATGCCTCCTTGGTGACCGCCGGGATAGACGACGCGGCCGGGGTCGTCGCCGCGACGAATCGCGATTCTGACAACCTCAGTACGCTGTTGTCGGTAATGGCGCTGAATCCGGATACGTTTCGCATCGTGCGTCAGAACAGTCATGAGAATCAGGTCGCGTTCGATGCCGCTCGGGCCGACCTGGTTCTCCAGCACAGCCTGACGACGGCACGCCGTATCCTGAAGCTGCTTGTCTCTCCTCTTATCCAGGAACTGATCGAGTGGCTCGAGGAGCGTGAGCCGGCCCAGACGGAAGCACTGGTGGCACGTCTGCAAGGGGTCGTTGGCACGGAGTCCCCGCACCTGTGGTCGGTCAGGCTGGTCGCGGATGAAGCGCCGGCGGTGGTCGACTATCTGGATGCAGGAGGGGGAGTGGCCCTGGGTGCGCTGTGCCGTGATGCACGCGCCTTCCCGGAAGGACTCCCGTGCGAAGTGCTCGCTGTGCGCCGGGCAGGGCAGTCGATCATGTTGCCGGAAAAGACCTTCCCGCTCGACGTCGGCGACGAACTCCTCTTCTGCAGCATGCATCGAGTTGAGCCGCTGCTGCAGGCGACATTCCATAACCTCTACACGCTTCGGTATGTCCTGACGGGTGTCGATGAATCCCGCGGTTACCTGTTCGCGTGGCTGGAAGAGAGGCTGAGGCGTCGTCGGGCGGGTCACAAACCGAACGGTCGTCGGCCCTGATCATGACGCCGTCGGCCACGTGAGCGGGACGAGTCGAGGCGTTTCGGGCTTTCCTGGAGGCCAGGTTTCGATGGAGGTTTGAAGACGATGCCAGTGGGATTTCTCGAGAAGTTCGGCGGCTACCGGCGTGCCGGCGAGGGCGGTCCGCGATGCAGGGGGCGCTGCCGCGTCGGCGGATGGTGTCTCTGGCTGTGGTCGATGCTTCTCGCCGGTCAGGTCGTGGCCGGGGCAGACGACGAGGCCGCGGCATGGCAAGCCCTGTCGGAGGGAGGGCATGTGGCGCTGATGCGTCATTCGCTGGCCCCCGGCATCGGCGATCCGGCGGGATTCGAGCGCGAAGACTGCACCACTCAGCGCAATCTCTCCGCCGGTGGTCGCGCCCAGGCTCGGGCCATTGGCGAGAGGTTTCGCGAAAACGGGGTGGAAGCGAGTGCCGTGCATGCCAGTCGCTGGTGCCGCGCCCTCGAGACCGCCCGGTTGCTCGGGCTGGGTGAGGTGGTGCCAACCCCGGCGCTGGACTCCTTCTTTCGCAATCGCGGCGAGGCAGAAGAACGCACTCGTGCCGTTCACGCACTGATTCGCGACTGGGACGGCGGAGGTGCGCTGGTGCTGGTCACCCACCAGGTCAACATCACCGCCCTGGTGGGCGGTGGCGTAGGGTCTGGCGAGATCATCGTGGTCAGGCCGCGAGAGGAAGGGCTGACGCTGGTTGGACGGATCCGCTGAGCAGACGTCGTGCCTGCCCCGAATGAATCAGGGGCGACCCGCTGGGCCGCCCCTGACACTGTCTGACCGCCGGGGGCTACTTCACCTTGGGGGCGAGCTCGCCGCTCTCGTAGCGGGCCACCATGGCCTCCAGGCTGATCGGCTTGATCTTGCTGGCGTTGCCGGCGGTGCCGAAGGCCTCATAGCGGGCGATGCAGATGTCGCGCATGGCGGAGACGGTCTCCTTGAGGAACTTGCGCGGGTCGAACTCGCTGGGGTTCTCTGCCAGGAAGCGGCGCACCGCCCCGGTGGAGGCCAGGCGCAGGTCGGTGTCGACGTTGATCTTGCGTACGCCGTGCTTGATGCCTTCGACGATCTCCTCGACCGGCACACCGTAGGTCTCGGGGATCTCGCCGCCGAAGCGGTTGATCACCTCGAGCCACTCCTGGGGCACCGACGAGGAGCCGTGCATCACCAGGTGGGTGTCGGGGATGCGGGCGTGGATCTCCTTGATGCGCTGGATGGAGAGGGTGTCGCCGGTGGGTGGCTTGGTGAACTTGTAGGCGCCGTGGCTGGTGCCGATGGCGATGGCCAGGGCATCCACCCGGGTGGCCTTGACGAAGTCGGCGGCCTCCTCCGGGTCGGTGAGCATCTGCTCCATGTCCAGCTTGCCCTCGGCGCCGATGCCGTCTTCCTCGCCGGCCATGCCGGTCTCCAGGCTGCCCAGGCAGCCCAGCTCACCCTCGACGGAGACGCCGCAGGCATGGGCCATCTCGACGGTGCGCCGGGTGACGTCGACGTTGTAGTCGTAGTCCATCGGGGTCTTGCCGTCCTCGCCCAGGGAGCCGTCCATCATCACCGAGGAGAAGCCCAGCTGGATGGAGCGCTGGCACACCGCGGGGCTGGTGCCGTGGTCCTGATGCATGCAGATCGGGATATGCGGAAACTCCTCCACGGCGGCCAGGATCAGGTGGCGCAGGAAGGGGGCGCCGGCGTACTTGCGGGCGCCGGCGGAGGCCTGAACGATCACCGGGGAGTCGGTGCGGTCGGCGGCTTCCATGATGGCGCGCATCTGTTCGAGGTTGTTGACGTTGAAGGCCGGAACGCCGTAGCCGTACTCGGCGGCGTGGTCCAGCATCTGGCGCATGCTGATCAGTGCCATGGTGTCACCTTTTGCGGGTATTGCGTGGAATCGGTTGTCGGAGTCTATCAGCCCCGCTTGGCGGCTGCCTCGAGGGCGGCCACCGCCGGCAGGGTCTTGCCCTCGACGTATTCGAGGAAGGCGCCCCCGCCGGTGGAGATATAGGAGACCCGCTCCGCGATGCCGTACTTGTCGATGGCCGCCAGGGTGTCGCCGCCACCGGCGATGGAGAAGGCGGGGCTCTCGGCGATGGCGCGCGCGATCACCTCGGTTCCCTTGCCGAACTGGTCGATCTCGAACACGCCTACCGGGCCGTTCCAGAGGATGGTGCCGGCGTCCCTGAGCATGGCGGCCAGGCGCGCGGCAGTCTGGGGGCCAATGTCGAGGATCATCTCGTCGTCACTCACCTGGTCTACCGGCTTGACGATGGCCTCGGCGGAGTCGGAGAACTCGGTGGCGACCACCACGTCGGTGGGCAGCGGAATCTCGACCTTCGCCATCAGCGCCCGGGCCTTGTCGATCAGGTCGGCCTCATGCAGCGACTTACCGACGTTGTGGCCCGCTGCGGCGATGAAGGTGTTGGCGATGCCGCCGCCGACGATCAGCTGGTCGCACTTCTCGGAGAGGGCGTTGAGCACGTCGAGCTTGGTGGAAACCTTGGAGCCGCCGACGATGGCCGTCATCGGGCGCGCGGGCGTGGCCAGGGCCTTCTCCAGGGCGTCGAGCTCGGTCGCCAGCAACGGGCCGGCGCAGGCCAGCGGGGCGAAGCGGGCCACCCCGTGGGTAGAGGCCTGGGCGCGGTGGGCGGTGCCGAAGGCGTCCATCACGAAGATGTCGCACAGTGCGGCGTACTGCTGGGCGAGGGTCTCGTCGTCCTTCTTCTCGCCCGTGTTGAAGCGCACGTTCTCGAGCAGCACCACCTCGCCGTCGGCCAGGTCCAGGGAAGCGTCCAGGTAGTCGACGACCAGGGTGACCGGACGTCCCAGCAGTTCGCCCAGGTGTTCGGCCACCGGCGCCAGGGAGAACTCCTCGGCGGGCTCCCCCTCGGTGGGGCGGCCCAGGTGGCTCATCAGCATTACCCTGGCGCCGGCGTCGCGGGCGGCCAGGATGGTGGGCAGCGCGGCGCGCAGGCGGGCGTCGCTGGTCACCTTGCCGTGCTTGACGGGCACGTTCAGGTCCTCGCGGATCAGCACGCGTTGGCCGCTGAGGTCGAGGTCGGTCATCTTGCGCACGTTCATCTGGGCGTGGTCCTCAATCTGGAAACCGGAAGGGGGGCAGGGTTCTCGAGGGGCATGGCGGCCAGCCGCCGGCTGACGTCGAGCATACGGTTGGCGAAGCCCCACTCGTTGTCGAACCAGCAGAGCAGCTTGATCAGGCGGCCGCCGGCCACCCGGGTCTGAGTGGCGTCCACGATACCGGAGCGCGGATCGTGGTTGAAGTCGACCGAGGCCACCGGTTCTGCGGTGTAGCCAAGCAGCCCCGCCAGTCGCCCGCGGCTCGCCTCGGCCAGCAGGGCGTTGACCTCGGCGGCGCTGGTGTCGCGGCGAACCGTGATGGCGATGTCCATGGCCGAGACGTTGATGGTCGGCACCCGCACGTGCAGGCACTCGAAGCGCCCGGCCAGGTGCGGCATCAGGCGATTGATGCCCAGCGCCAGGCCGGTATCCACCGGCACGATGGAGTGCATCGCCGAGCGGGTCAGGCGCAGGTCGGTCTGGTGGTAGGCGTCGATCACCGGCTGGTCGTTCATCGCCGAGTGGATGGTGGTGGTGACGCCGTTCTCGATGCCCAGGGCGTCGTCGAGCACGGTGAGCACAGGCACCAGGCAGTTGGTGGTGCACGATGCGGCCGAGACGATGCGGTGCCCGGGGGCGAGCTCATGGTCGTTGAAGCCGGTGACGATGGTGGCATCCACGTCGCTCTCCGCCGGCTGGGAGAAGAGCAGGCGGCCTGCACCGGCCGCCAGGTGGCGCTGGGCGGTGCCGCGATCCTTGAAGCTGCCGGAACACTCCAGCACCAGATCGACGCCGAGCTCGTGCCAGGGGAGGCGGTCCGGGTCGGGCTCGGAGAGCACCCGGATCGACCGGCCATCGATGCTCATCCCCTCTCCGTTTCGCTCCACCGTCGCCGGGAAGCGGCCATGGGTGGTGTCATAGCGGGTCAGGTAGTCGATGGTGGCGAGGTCGGAGAGCTCGTTGATCGCAACGATGTCCAGGACCGGTTCGCGGGCGTGGCCTGGCCGGTCGGCCTGCTCGTCCCTCTGCTGCTCGGCTCTTTGTTGCTCAATCAGGGCGCGCAGCACGCACTGGCCGATGCGGCCGTACCCATTGATGGCGATGCGGTGGGCCATGGCGGTGGCGGGGGCTCCAGGTCGCGGAATGTCACGGAAGAAATGAAAGCCGGGATTCTAGCGCACTTCAGCCGACGAGTCCCGGCAGTCGCCAGGCCAGCGGCAGCAGCAGGGCGGTGAGGATGCCGGTCAGGCTCATGCCCAGGGAGGCGAAGGCGCCGGCGGCGGGACCGATTTCGAAGGCGCGCACCGTGCCCAGGGCGTGGCCGTTGATGCCCAGCGCCAGGCCGAGGAGGCGCGGGTCGCGAATCTTCAGCCAGCGGGCGACCAGGTCGACGAAGCCGATCGCTACCACGCCGGTGAGCAGCAGGCCACCCATCATCAGCGACACGGAGCCGCCGATCTGCTCGGTGATGCCGATGGCGATGGGGGCGGTCACCGACTTGGGCGCCAGCGAGGCGAGGGTCTCCGGCGGTGCGTTAAGCAGCCATGCGATGCCTACCGCGTAGAAGGCGGCCATGCCGGCGGCGATGGGCAGGCACAGGAGCAGCGGGCGCCACATGGTACGGATGTGACCCATCTGCTGATAGAGGGGGAGTCCCAGCGCCACGGTGGCCGGCCCCAGCAGGAGCATGAGCCAGCCTGCGCCCTCCCGATAGTCGGCGTAGTCGATGCCCAGCAACGCCAGCACCCCGGCCAGCAGAAGGGCGGCGACCAGAATCGGTGGGCACCACCCGGGTGCTCCCACGAGGCGGAACAGTCGGTCGCCGGCGAAGTAGGCGGCCAGCGTCAGAGCGATGGCCAGCAGCGGCGTGGCCAGCAGGTGGTCGAGGAGCTCATTCATGGTCGAGGCGCTCATTGCCCATCAGCCAGCGCATCAGCCACAGGGTGGTGAAGACGCTGAGCAGGGTGCCTCCCACCAGGGCGGCGAGAATCGCCAGCCACTGGCCGGCCAGGGTGTCGAGGATGAAGAAGACCCCCACCACCCCGGGCATGATCAGCATGGCCAGCACGCCGATCAGTGGTTGGGCGGCGGCGGCAATATCGCCCGATACCGTGCCGCGCATCATCAGCCAGGCGGTGAGCAGCAGCATGCCGACCACTCCGGCGGAGACCGGCAGACCGGCGAGGGTGACCAGAGCATCACCGACCAGGAGAAAACCCAGCAGCCAGAGGAAACCGCGCAGTAAGGGCATCAAGGATCCTCGCGTTTCGCGACAGGAGAGGCCTGGCATGTTAGCACGCTACCCGTGTTCCAGCCGCGAGCCGCCGTCAGCCCGCGCGGCCGGTGACGGGAACGGTCGCTTGTTGCAGGGCACTTGTCCTCTTACGGCGACATCTTGCAAGGCTCGGCCTCCGATGGATACGGTCTTCCGCTACGCTGGGAATAGCGACGTCAACCGACCAAGGAGAGGAATCACATGGCCGATATCATCAACTGGCTCGGCGAGGAGGCCGAGTCTCTGCTGAGCCACCGGTGCCGGGGCATCCCCCGCGACAGCCTGCACCTGCCGGGTCCCGACTTCGTCGACCGGGTGGTGACGGAGAGCGACCGCAGTCCCGCGGTGCTGCGCAACCTTCAGGCGCTGTTCGACCATGGCCGCCTGGGTGGCACCGGCTACCTGAGCCTGCTGCCGGTGGATCAGGGCATCGAGCACTCCGCCGGGGCCTCCTTCGCCCCCAACCCCGCCTACTTCGACCCGGCCAACATCGTCGAGTTGGCCATCGAGGGCGGCTGCAACGGGGTGGCCTCGACGCTGGGCGTGCTGGCCTCGGTAGCGCGCCGCTACGCCCACCGCATCCCGATGATGCTCAAGCTCAACCATAACGAGACCCTGAGCTACCCGGCGATCTACGACCAGACGCTGTTCGCCCAGGTGGAGCAGGCCTTCGACATGGGCTGCGTATCGGTGGGGGCGACCATCTACTTCGGCTCCCCCGAGAGTCGTCGCCAGATCATGGAGATCAGTGCGGCCTTCGAGCGGGCCCACCAGCTGGGCATGGTCACCGTGCTGTGGGCCTACCTGCGCAACCCGGCCTTCAAGCACGAGGGCACCGACTACCACGTGGCGGCTGACCTCACCGGTCAGGCCAACCACCTGGCGGCGACCCTCAAGGCCGATATCGTCAAGCAGAAGCTGCCCGAGACCAACGGCGGCTACCGGACCGTTGGCTTCGGCCACACCCACGACAGGGTCTACGACGAGCTGACGTCCGAGCACCCCATCGACCTGGCGCGCTACCAGGTGGCCAACTGCTTCATGGGGCGTGCCGGGCTGATCAACTCCGGTGGCGGCTCGAAGGGGGCCTCCGACCTGGCCGAGGCGGTGCGCACTGCCGTGATCAACAAGCGCGCCGGCGGGATGGGACTGATCTCCGGGCGCAAGGCCTTCCAGAAGCCCATGGACGAGGGGGTGGCCCTGCTGCATGCCATTCAGGACGTCTACCTCGACCCGAACGTCACCATCGCCTGAGGCGGCGCGCCGGTGATGGCGCCCGGGCACACGAAAAAGGGCACACGAAAAAGGGCACGGCCGTTCGGCCGCGCCCTTTCCATGATGGCACCCGGGGCGATCAGCCCTCGAGCAGCTCTGTGGCCTGCTTGACCACATTGGCCACGGTAAAGCCGAAGTGCTTGAACAGGTCGCCGGCCGGGGCGGACTCGCCGTAGGTGCTCATGCCGATGATGCGTCCCTCGAGACCCACGTACTTGTACCAGTAGTCGCGGTGGCTGGCCTCGACGGCGATGCGCTTGGTGACGCCGCTCGGCAGCACCTTCTCGCGATACTCGATTTCCTGTCCGTCGAAGCGGAAGGCCGACGGCATGGAGACGACTCGCACCGCATGTCCGGCCTGTTCCAGTTCGGTGGCGGCGTCCATGGCCAGGCCGACCTCGGAACCGGTGGCAATGAGGATCAGCGCCGGCGTGCCCTCGCAGTCGCGCAGTACATAGGCGCCCCGCTGGATGTTGGCCAGCTGCTGCTTGGTGCGCGCCTGATGGGGCAGATTCTGGCGCGACAGCACCAGCGCGGAGGGGCCGGAATTGCGCTTGAGGGCGGCATCCCAGGCAGCGGCGGTTTCGGTGGCGTCGCAGGGGCGCCAGGTGGCCAGGTTCGGGGTGGAGCGCAGGCTGGTCAGCTGCTCGATCGGCTGGTGGGTGGGGCCGTCCTCGCCCAGGCCGATGGAGTCGTGGGTGAAGACATAGATGGCGCGCTTGCCCATGAGTGCCGCCATGCGCACGGCGTTGCGCATGTACTCCATGAAGATCAGGAAGGTGGCGCCGTAGGGAATGAAGCCGCCGTGCAGGGCGATGCCATTCATGATGGCCCCCATGCCGAACTCCCGCACGCCGTAGTGCAGGTAGTTGCCGTCTGGAGAGCCCTCAGCGGGGTTGGTGGAAGAGCCGGGGGTGATGGCGCGGGCACCGTCCCAGAAGGTCAGGTTGGAGGGCGCCAGATCGGCGCTGCCGCCGAGCAGTTCGGGCAGCTGCGGACCCAGCTCGTTGAGGCAGTTGAGTGAGGCCTTGCGGCTGGCGATGGAGTCGCCGGCCTGCTGGGCCTTTTCGATCATCGCCTCGCTGGAGAGCGGCGTCGGCAACTTGCCCTTCATGCGGCGCTGGAATTCGCGAGCCAGTTCGGGGTGCGCGGCGGCATAGCGATCGAAGCGCGTCTGCCACTCGCCCTGGGCGGCCTGGCCCTGTTCGCGGGCGTCCCAGCCCTGATAGATCGGCTCGGGAATGTTGAAGGGGGCGTGAGGCCAGTCGAGCTGCTTGCGGGCCAGGGCGACCTCTTCCTCGCCCAGCGGAGCGCCGTGGCACTCCTCCTTGCCCTGCTTGTTGGGCGAGCCGAACCCGATGATGGTCTTGCAGATGATCAGGCTCGGCTTGTCGTCGTGGCTCTTCGCCAGCTCGATGGCGGCCTTGATCTCCTCGGGCTTGTGCCCGTCGACACCGGGCACCACGTGCCAGCCATAGGCCTCGAAGCGCTTGGCGGTATCGTCGGTGAACCAGCCCTCCACCTCGCCGTCGATGGAGATGCCGTTGTCGTCATAGAAGGCGACCAGCTTGCCGAGCTTGTGGGTGCCGGCCAGGGAGGAGACCTCGTGGGAGATGCCCTCCATCAGGCAGCCGTCGCCCACGAAGCACCAGGTGGTGTGGTCGACGATGGTGTGACCCGGGCGGTTGAACTGGGCGGCCAGGGTCTTCTCGGCGATGGCCATGCCCACGGCGTTGGCCAGGCCCTGGCCCAGCGGCCCGGTGGTGGTCTCGATGCCCGGGGCGTAGCCGAACTCGGGGTGGCCCGCCGTCTTGGCATGCAGCTGGCGGAAGTTCTGCAGCTCCTCGAGGCCCAGCTCGTAGCCGGTCAGGTGCAGCAGGGAGTAGAGCAGCATGGAACCGTGCCCGTTGGAGAGCACAAAGCGGTCGCGGTCGGCCCACTTGGGGTCTTCCGGATTGTGCTTGAGGTAGTCGTTCCACAGCACCTCGGCGATGTCGGCCATGCCCATGGGGGCGCCGGGATGGCCGGACTTGGCCTTCTGGACGGCATCCATGGAGAGGGCGCGAATGGCATTGGCCAGTTCGAAACGGGACGGCATTGGATAGCTCCTCGCCTGCGGCGGAATAAGGGTCATGGCCACCGCCGGCGGACAGCGGGGCATGCAGTCTGGATGGGTAGGTCGCCGCGGGACGCGCGCGGCGCGATGGAATTCGGTCCCATATTGTCGCCGACTTGACGCCCGGCATCAAATCGTGGATGCCCCGGCATGCCCCAGCGTGTAGACTCTTGGCCCCTAAAGACTGCTTCACACAAGGTCGAGGACGCCATGAGCGAATACTCCCTGTTTACCTCCGAATCCGTCTCCGAGGGCCACCCGGACAAGATTGCCGACCAGATCTCCGACGCGGTTCTTGATGCCATCATCGCCCGCGACAAGAACGCCCGGGTGGCGTGCGAGACCCTGGTCAAGACCGGGGTGGCCATCGTCGCCGGCGAGATCAGCACTTCGGCCTGGGTCGACCTCGAGGCGATCGTGCGCGAGGTGATTACCGGTATCGGCTACACCTCCTCCGACGTGGGCTTCGACGGCGAGACCTGCGGCGTGCTCAACCTGATCGGCAAGCAGAGCGTGGATATCGCCCAGGGGGTCGATCGCAGCCAGCCCGAGGATCAGGGCGCCGGCGACCAGGGGCTGATGTTCGGCTATGCCACCAGTGAGACCGAGAGTTACATGCCGGCGCCGATCCACTATGCCCATCGGCTTGTGGAGCGTCAGGCGGAGCTGCGCAAGCACGGCTTGCTGCCCTGGCTGCGTCCGGACGCCAAGAGTCAGGTCACCTTTCGCTATGACGAGAAGGGCAAGCCCTGCGCGGTGGACGCCGTGGTGCTTTCCACCCAGCACGATCCGGGCATCGACCAGGACGAGCTGCGCAAGATGGTGCGTCGCGAGATCATCGAGCAGGTGATCCCCGCCGAGTGGCTCACCAAGACGACCCGCTACCACATCAACCCGACCGGCAAGTTCGTGATCGGCGGGCCGGTGGGTGACTGCGGTCTGACCGGGCGCAAGATCATCGTCGACACCTACGGCGGCATGGCGCGCCACGGCGGCGGTGCCTTCTCCGGCAAGGACCCCTCCAAGGTGGATCGCAGTGCCGCCTACGCCGGGCGCTATGTGGCCAAGAACCTCGTCGCCGCGGGCCTGGCCGAAAAGTGCGAGATCCAGGTCTCCTACGCCATCGGCGTGGCCGAGCCTACCTCGGTCTCGATCAATACCTTCGGGACCGGCAAGATCGACGACGCACGCATCATCGAACTGGTGCGCGAGCATTTCGATCTGCGCCCCCATGCCATCACCCGCATGCTCGACCTGCTGCACCCCATGTACCAGCTCACCGCGGCCTACGGCCACTTCGGTCGCGAGCCCTTCGAGGCCTCCTATACATGGACCGATGTCCAGGGAGAGGAGCACACCGAGACCTTCCCCGCCTTCCCCTGGGAGAAGACCGACCGCGCCAACGCCCTGCGCCAGGCCGCCGGTCTGTAAGCCAGCGCCTACGCCAGATGACAGGCCCCGCCGGCATCGCCGCGCGGGGCCTGTTGCTATGGTGAGATGAGGTCTCTCGCCAAGCGGGGTCGCCCATGTTCCAGCGTCTTCTCCTCGGTCTGCTCTGGCTGGCCGCCTTCCCGCCGTTTCTCTCATCGCCCGCCCTTGCCGAGCCCTGCCCGGCGCCACCCTCCGCGGTGACGATACGCCCCCTGGTCGAGCGCCTCGCCGAGTGGGACGAGGCCTACTACCGCCGCGGCGAGTCCCTGGTCAGCGATGACGTCTACGACCAGGCCAGAGCAAGCTTCGAGAACTGGCGGCGCTGTTACCCCGAGCGGGTGCCCGCGCTGCCGATGCCGGGTCAACCGGGCGGTGACGCCGAGCACCCCTCGCCCCAGACCGGGCTCGCCAAGCTACCCGACCGGCCGGCGGTGGCGCGCTGGCTGTCGCGGCGCCACGACGTCTGGATTCAGCCCAAGGTCGACGGCGTGGCGGTGACGCTGGTGTACGAGCGAGGCGAACTGGTGCGTGCCATCAGCCGCGGTGATGGCGTCAGGGGACAGGACTGGACCCGCCGGGTCCAGCGACTCCCGGGGGTGCCAAAGCGGCTGCCCGAGGCGCAGGAGGCGGTGCTGCAGGGTGAGCTCTATCGGCGCTTCGACGGGCACGTGCAGGCGGTCGAGGGCGACGCGGGCGCCCGTGCCCGGGTGGCAGGCCTGATGGCGCGGCAGACGCTGGATGCCGCGGCGGCGGCCGAGATCGGGCTCTTCATCTGGGACTGGCCCGACGGCCCCGAGGAGATGGCCCAGCGGCTTGCCACGCTGGCGCGGCTGGGCTTTCCCGACACCGCAGCGCGGAGCCTGCCGGTGGCCGATATCGCCGAGGTGGCGCGCTATCGCGAGGCGCTCTTTCGAGAGCCACAGCCGTTTGCCACCGACGGCGTGGTGTTGCGCCAGGCCTCACGCCCGCCCGGGAAAAGCTGGCGTGCCGAGCCGCCGGACTGGGCGGTGGCCTGGAAGCATCCCGCTCGGGAGGCGCTGGCCGAGGTGCGCGGGGTGGTCTTCCGGATCGGACGCAGCGGACGAGTGACGCCGGTACTGCAGCTCTATCCGGTGGCGCTGGAGGGGCGCACCATTCGGCGCGTGTCGCTGGGCTCCCTGGCCCGGTGGCAGGCCCACGACATCCGCCCCGGCGATCACGTGGTGATCGCCCTGGCGGGGCTGACGATTCCCCAGTTGCAGGGCGTGGCCTGGCAGGCCGAGCAGCGGGAGCCGCTCTCGCTCCCCGACCCCGACGACTACCACGCCCTTAGCTGCCTGCGACTGGTTGATGGCTGCGATATGCAGTTTCTGGCGCGGCTGGCCTGGCTCTCCGGCCCCGAGGGGCTGGCACTCTCCGGCTTGGGGCCTGGCACCTGGCAGACGCTGGCAGAGGCCGGCCTGGTCGTGGGGCTGCTGGACTGGCTGGAACTCGATGCCGCGGCGCTGGAGGCGGCCCATGGCATCGGGACGGTGCGCGCGGCAAATCTGGAGGCCGCTTTCACGGCAGCGCGGACCCGGCCCTTTCCCCGCTGGCTGCAGGCCCTGGGTGCCCCGCCCGGCGTGGAGTCCGGGCTGCCTGCGAGTTGGGCAGCGCTGGCGGCACGCTCGGTGGATGAGTGGGCGCGGGAACCCGGGGTCGGACCGGCGCGGGCCCAGGCGCTGCACGCCTATTTCACCGATCACGAAGTGAATCGACTGGCGGCAAGGCTGGCCAATCTCGGCGTGGAGGGGTTCATCCCCTGAGGGATGAGCCGATTTGACGGCCGATGCGAGAGGGGGCCTATAGTGAAGGTCATGCTTTTCCCTGCAACGAGGTGATCCATGAACCAGCCTGCCGTGACCACGCCCACCCAACAGGACTGCCGGGTGGCCGATCCTTCCCTGGCCGAGTGGGGGCGCCGCGAGATCCGTATCGCCGAGACCGAGATGCCGGCGCTGATGACAATCCGCGCCAAGTACCGCGACCAGCAGCCCCTGGCGGGCGCCCGCATCGCCGGCTGCATCCACATGACGATCCAGACCGCGGTGCTCATCGAGACGCTTATCGATCTGGGCGCCACGGTGCGCTGGTCGTCGTGCAACATCTTTTCCACCCAGGACCACGCCGCCGCGGCCATCGCCGCCGCCGGTATCCCGGTGTTCGCCTGGAAGGGCGAGACCGAGGAGGAGTTCTGGTGGTGCATCGAGCAGACCGTGGCGGGCCCCGATCGCTGGGTACCCAACCTGGTGCTGGACGACGGCGGCGACCTGACCGCCCTCCTGCACGACAAGCGTCCGGAACTGCTCGATGCCGTCCATGGCATCAGCGAGGAGACCACTACCGGGGTTCACCGGCTGGAGGAGATGCTGCGCGATGGTTTGCTCCGGGTGCCGGCCATCAACGTCAACGACGCCGTCACCAAGTCGAAGAACGACAACAAGTACGGCTGTCGCCATTCGCTGTCCGATGCCATCAAGCGCGGCACCGACCACCTGCTGTCCGGCAAGCAGGCGCTGGTGGTGGGCTACGGCGACGTGGGCAAGGGGTCGGCGGCCTCATTGCGCCAGGAGGGCATGATCGTCAAGGTGGCGGAAGTCGACCCGATCTGTGCCATGCAGGCCTGCATGGACGGCTTCGAGGTGGTCTCTCCCTTCGTGGACGGCATCAACCGCGGTAAGGCCAGCATCGATCGAGCGCTGCTCGGCCGGATCGACCTGGTGGTGACCTGTACCGGCAATATCGATGCCTGCGATGCGGCCATGCTCGAGTCGCTCAAGCCGGGTGCCGTGGTCTGCAATATCGGCCACTTCGACAGCGAGATCGACACCGCCTACATGCGCCGCCAGTGGCACTGGGAGGAGGTCAAGCCCCAGGTGCACAAGGTCTACCGCGACAGCAAGCCGGGGGACTTCGACCCGGCCAGCCGCGACTACCTGATCCTGCTCTCCGAGGGACGGCTGGTGAACCTGGGCAATGCCACCGGCCACCCGTCACGGGTCATGGACGGCTCCTTCGCCAACCAGGTGCTGGCGCAGATGCACCTCTACCAGGGGCGCTTCGCCGACCTGCCCGAAGACGAGAAGCGCGAGGGGCTGGGCGTCACGGTGCTGCCGCGCCACCTGGACGAGGAGGTGGCCCGCTACATGGTGGAGGGCTTCGGCGGGGTGATCACCCGCCTCACCCCGGCCCAGGAGACCTACACCGGCGTGCCGGTCCAGGGCCCCTTCAAGCCCGACAGCTATCGTTACTGATCACAGCCCGGTCAGCCGCGTCATCAGCGTCAGGTAGAGCGGGATCAGCAGCGGCGCCGCCAGGGTAGTGATCAGCACGGCGAGCGCCCCCTTGGCGGGGGCGATGCCGAGCTCCATGGCCACCACCACCACGTTGGCGGCCATGGGCACCACCCCCAGCAGCAGGATGGCCATGGCCAACTCCGGCGACAGCGGGACAAGCGCCTGCAGCCCCAGCACTGCGGCCAGCGCCAGCAGGGGCCAGGCCACGCAGCGCACCGCCACGCAGACGCCGATGAAAGGGCCATCCACCTCCCTGAGGCTCACTCGTCCCAGCGTCATGCCGATGATCATCATGCCCAGCAGGGTGTAGGTGGCCGGAAATACCGCCAGCGCCTCCATGGCCGCCGTCGGCACCTCGAGGTCCAGGCCGCTGACCACCAGCGCCGCCAGGAAGGCGTAAATCAGCGGCAGGCGTACGATCTTGGCCAGGCTCTCGGCCACCGAGAACCGCCCCCTCGCGGAGAGATAGAAGCCCACCGTGAACTCGTAGAGGGTGATGCCCAGCACGCAGAACAGGTAGAGGGTGACTCCCTCCGGGGGCAGCAGCACCATGGCCACCGGCAGCCCGAAGTAGCCGGTGTTGCCGGTACCGGCGGAAAACGCCAGCAGGGCACTCTCCTGGGGGGCGAAGGTGTGTCGAGTCAGGCGATGTACCGCCACTGCCAGCAGGCTCGCGACCAGGAAGGCAGCCAGGGTCAGCAGCAGGTAGCCCGGGGTGGGGCCACCCAGCGTCAGGCCGCGGAAGAAGGTCAGCGGAGCGATCAGATAGATCAGCAGGGTGGCAATGGGGCGCGGGTCGATGGCGAGCCGGCGAGCGGCCAGCCAGCCCAGGGCGACATAGGCGAGCAGCGTCCACAGGGGGCCCATCAGGGCGCTGGGGTCGAGGGCGTGCATGGGGGCCTCCCGGTTCAACGTGAATCATATTGATGGTGGACTGCGGATCTTTCATTGGAGACCCCGCCATCGAGCGGTCACAATGACGCCATTATGCAACGATTTCATGAGGTCATCCGATGAGCACCCAGGAACATCCGCTTGGCGTCAGCTTCGAGTTCTTTCCGCCCAACACCGACGTCGGTCGCGAAAAGCTTGCCGGCGTGCGCGATGCCCTGGCAGCCCGCGATCCGCGCTTCTTCTCGGTGACCTACGGTGCCGGTGGCTCCACCCAGGACCGCACCCTGAATACCGTGCGCCAGGTGCGCGAGGCGGGCATCACCACCGCGCCGCATCTTTCGTGTATCGGCAGCGAAAAGCAGCCGCTGCGCGACCTGCTGGCCCGCTATCGTGAAGAGGGCATCGACAGCCTGGTGGCCCTGCGCGGCGACCTGCCCTCGGGCATGGGTGGCATCGGCGAGCTGCGCTATGCCAACGAGCTGGTAGCGTTTATCCGCGAGGAGACCGGCGACCACTTCGAGATCGCCGTTGCCGCCTACCCGGAGTCCCACCCCCAGGCGCCGAGCCTCGAGCGCGACGTGGAGAACTTCGCCCGGAAGATGAAGGCCGGCGCAAACCTGGCCATCACCCAGTACTTCTTCAATGCCGACGCCTACTTCCATTTCGTCGACCGTGCCCGCGCCCTGGGAGTCGAGGCGCCCATCGTGCCGGGTATCATGCCGATCACCAACTACGCCAAGCTGGCGCGATTCTCCGACGCCTGCGGCGCCGAAATTCCGCGCTGGATCCGCAAGCAGCTCGAGGCCTACGGTGACGACAGCGAGGCCATCGCCGCCTTCGGTGAAGAGGTGATCTCGCGGCTCTGCCAGCGCCTGCTCGACGGCGGCGCGCCGGGCCTGCACTTCTACACGCTCAACCAGGCCGCGCCATCCCTGAAGATCCTCGACAATATCGTCGGCTGAACGTCATTCGCTCCACAGCAAAGGGCCCTGCCAGTCACTGGCAGGGCCCTTCTTGTCGTTGACGTTCGTGGGTGCCGTTCGCCAGAGCTACCCGGAGGTGGCCGTGCTGGGCGAGCCGCCGCCGTGCAGCTTGCGCTGCATCAGGAACAGGGCGGTGCCGATGGCCAGGCCGGCCACATCGGTATAGATACCGCCGTAGATCATGAACATGGCCCCGACCAGCATCACCACGCGCTGCCAGGCCTTCACCGGACCGAAGAACCATGCCTGGACGGTGCCCGACAGCAGCACGATGCCCAGGGTGGCGGTGATACCGACCCGCAGGATCTGCGGCCAGCTACCCTCCATCAGCATGGCCGGGCTGTAGAAGAACATGAAGGGCACGATGAAGGCCGCCAGGCCGATCTTGAACGAGGCCACCGAGGTGCCCATGGCGTTGGCGCCGGAGATGCCCGCCGCGGCATAGGAGGCCAGGGCCACCGGTGGGGTAATCGCCGAGACCACCGCAAAGTAGAACACGAAGAAGTGTGCCACCAGCGGCTGGATGCCGATGTTGATCAGACCGGGGGCCACCACCGAGGCGGCCACCGCGTAGGCGGCGGTGGTCGGCATGCCCATGCCCAGCAGGATCGAGATGCACATGGCGAAGATCAGCGCCAGCAGCTGGCTGACGCCGGCCAGGCCGAGCAGCAGCGAGGAGAAGCGCGCGCCGACACCGGTCAGCGAGATGACGCCGACGATCAGGCCGGCGCAGGCGCACACGGCAATGATCTGGATCGCCATGGTGCCGGCCAGCTGCAGCGCCCGGAGGATCGACGGGATACCCATCTTGTTGGGAGAGAACCAGCTCACCACGGCGGCGGAGGCGGTGGCCAGGGTGCCGGCGCGGATCACCGAGTAGCCCATGAACAGGGCGGCGATCAGGATGATGATCGGCGCGAACAGATAGACCTGCTTGACCAGCTTCGAGAACAGCGGGATCTCGTCCTTGCGCATGCCGCGCATGCCCTTGCGGGCCGCCTCGAAGTCCACCATGCAGTAGACCGAGAGGAAGTAGAGGATGGCCGGAATCAGCGCCGCCACGGCGATGTCGGTGTAGGGGATGCCGGTGATCTCGGCCATGATGAAGGCGCCGGCGCCCATGATCGGCGGCATGATCTGCCCGCCGGTGGAAGCCGCCGCCTCGATGGCCCCGGCGCTCTTGGCCGGATAGCCCACCTTCTTCATCAGCGGAATGGTCAGCGAGCCGGTGGAGACCACGTTGCCGGCGCTGGTGCCGTTGATCATGCCCATCAGCCCCGAGGCGAAGATGGAGACCTTGGCTGGGCCGCCCCGCGCGCGACCGGCGGCGGCGAAGGCGAAGTTGACGAAGTAGTCGCCTACCTTCGAGGCCTGCAGGAAGGCAGCGAAGATGATGAACAGGATGATGTAGGTCGAGGAGACCGCGGTGGTCGGGCCAAGGATGCCCGCATCGGTGTAGACCTGGCTGAAGAAGCGATTGAACGACAGGCCGGGGTAGCCGAGAAAGCCCGGCAGGTAGGGGCCGGCGAAGACGTAGAGCAGGAAGATCGCCGAGATCACCACCAGCGCCATGCCGGCCACGCGGCGGGTCAGCTCGAGGATCAGTAGCGAACCGGCCAGCGCCGCATAGGAGATGCCGATGGGGGCGAAGGAGGTGCCGGTGGAAGCGCGCAGCGGGGTCCCGTAGATCAGGATCAGGTAGCCGGCCACGGCCAGGGCGCTGACCATCAGCACCAGGTCCGGAGGGGAGAGCTTCGCGCGCACCTGGCGGTATCCCCAGGAGAGCAGAATCGCGGCGCTGGTGGCGAAGATCAGCGGGTAGCCGTAGTGCCAGGCCTCGATGACGGGGTCGACGCGCATTGTCCCGCCACTGATGATCTGCTGCATCCGGAAGACCTGAAAGAGGGCGTAGCCGGCGGGAATCAGCAGGGCGTAGCTGATCCAGCCGAGCCAGGCCGGCGACTGTTTGACGTTGCCTTCGTCGGCGAAGCGGGTGCCGGTATAGAGAGCGAAGCCGAGGATCAGCGCACCGGCGATGTGCACGATGCGAAACGACCATGTCTCCATCGGATAGACGTTGAGCGAGATCAGGTGGAAGCTGGAATAGGCGATGGCCAGGGTGGCGAACAGCAGCCACTGCCAGCCGACGTATAGGCGCCGATTGGACTCGACGATCTCTTCGTCGACGCCTGCGGCGATGGTCTCGGGTGCCTGGTCGATGGCCTCCTCGGACGCCCCGGGACGGGTATCGGGAGTGTTGCTCATGGGGGGTTCACCCTCGGGTGTGAGTCGGGACAGCAAGCATGCCGCCCCGCGCCGGATAGCGACGCGGGGCGGGTTTCACGGTGTCGGTTGGCTTACAGCTTCAGATCGTCGGCGATCTCGTAGCCGTTTTCCTCGTACCAGCGAACGGCGCCCGGATGGAAGGGCAGCACGGTGTTGTGCACGATGTTTTCCGGGATGGAGGTCTCGGCAGAGCGATGAACGTTCCGCATCTTGTCGTTGTTCTCCATGGTGAGCTTGGTCACCTCGTAGACGAAGCTCTCCGACACGTCGCAGCCGGCGATGGCGAAGTTCCACATGGAGACGGCGCGGGCGTCTTCTTCCAGAGTGTTATAGGTGCTGGCGGGGATCTGGAAGGCCGCGACCGGGAAGGTCTCGAGCACCTGGGCCTGCTCCTCCTCGGTGAACTCGATGATGTTCACGTTGGTCTGCACCTCGAGCTGGCTGACCGCCGGGATCGGGATGCCCGCGGCGAAGGCGACGACGTCGAGCAGACCGTCCTGCAGCTGGCCGCCCAGGTCGGTCCAGCCGCCGTTGCGACGCTGGAAGTCGACGCCCAGCTCTTCCAGGATCGCGGGGAAGTAGGTGTCGGAGGTGGAGGCCGACGGGCCGAAGCCGATGCGGGCGCCGTCCGGAATCTCGGAAATGCTGGTGATGCCGGAACTGGAGAGCGCGGTGATGGAGAACGGAGTCTCGTACATCGGGAAGAGGGCGCAGACGTTGTCCATGGCGATACCGGGCGCCAGCGGGCTCTGGCCGGCCGCGGCCTCGGCGGCCGGGCCCATGGTGGTCAGACCCAGGGCGATATCACCGGTGTGCACCAGCGCCAGGTTCTGGGTCGGGCCGCCGGTCACCTCGCCGCCGCCGGAGACATCCAGCTCGTCGGCGATCAGGTTGGCCCAGCCGGAGCCGTAGACGAAGTAGGTGCCGCCCTGGCTGGCGGTGCCCACGGTAAAGTTGGAGGGCCAGTCGCTACGGTCGGCCTGGGCCGCGGCCGCGGCGACCAGCAGGGAGCCGGCGACGGTGCCGGCGAGAAGCTTGGTGGAGAGATGGCGCATGGCGTGATTCCTGTTGCGAGTTGTCGTTGGTGATGCCTGGGCTGGAGCCCGGCAGGTGCCGTATCAGTCTGGCAGCTCTGCCTCAGCCCGCTGTTACCGGGCGTTGGCTCTATTCAACGATATACAGCGCAAGCGCCGGGCCATGCAGATGGAATAACTTTAAATTCAGTAGCCTGCGATCATCCTGCGCGACGAAGGTCGAAGCGGCAGATGCGACCTCCGGCTGGAAGTCCGCACGCCGGGCGGGGTCGTCATGTGCGGATATCCGCACGGGGGGCGCAGGGCGTGCTACCCAATGCCGCGTCAGGAGGGGGTCAGGGCGCCCATCAGGCGAGAGGCCTGGTGCAGGTCGTTCATCAGCGAGGAGGCCAGCCAGGGGTCGAGGCGACGCTGTCGCAGGCGTTCGGCCAGGGCCTGCTGCCAGTGCTGGCGAACCTCGTCGATGGGCGAGGTGGTATCCGCCGAGTCGGGCGCGGCAGCCAGGCGATTGAGACCCTGGGCCAGGGCCATGCGGATATCGTCATGGGCGTCGCGCAGCGGGCTGGCCTGGGCGGCATGACGCATCAGGCTGCGCTGCAGCACCTCGCCGAAGCGCACCGCCTCCACCATGCGCAGGGTACGGGCATGAAGAGTCTCGAGCCTGGCTTCCTGCTCCGGGGTGAGTGGCATGTCGAGCCGCGCGTAGAACGCCAGGATCTCCGCCATCAGCGGCTTGATCTGCTCGTGGTAGCGGGCGTTGACCATGGGCCAGGCGGTCGGGTCGATGTGCGCCTTGACCGCCTCCCGGGAGGGCGGATGACCGATCACCTCGGCGCTGGGCATCAGGATCGCCGAACAGAGCAGATGATAGGCGCGACGGTTGAGCCGCTGGCACTCCTGCTCCATGGCGGCCAGGGCGGTATCGGCGTGCTGCAGGGCGGTGGTGTTGAGGTACCTGGCCTGGGCGGGGGGAATCCGTGAGGGTTCGGGAAAGAGCCGCTCCAGCCGCGCGGCGAGGCGCGGGATCAGCGGCAGCATCAGGGCGACGCCGAGCAGGTTGAAGAGGGTGTGGAAGAGCGCGAGCTTGAGGGGCCAGGCGTCCGCCGCCAGGCCGATCAGCTCGCCGAGTTCGTCCACCAGCCAGGCCAGCGGCACCAGCAGCGCCAGCGCCACCGTGGCGGTGGTCAGGTTGAACACCACGTGGGCCCCGGCCAACCGACGCGCCGCGGCACCGGCGCCCAGTGCGCCGAGTACCGCGGTGACGGTGGTGCCGACGTTGGCGCCGATGGCAATGGCCAGGGCCGGCAGGTAGGGGAGCTGCCCCCCGGCCAGGGCGGCCAGGGTGATCAGCAGGGTGGCGTGGCTCGACTGCATCACCACCGTGGCGACCACCCCGAACAGCACGAACAGCGGCCAGTGCCAGGCGCTGTCGCCGGCCAGTCCGTCCAGGGTGAGGCCGTCCTGCCAGGCCTCGAAGCCCAGCTTCATGAAGTCGATGCCCAGGAACAGCAGGCCGATGCCCAGCAGCACCCCGGCGGCCGCGGCGCGGCCATCCTTGAGCATCCGGGAGCCCAGCAGCCCAAGGGCCAGGAAGGGCATGGCGAACTGGGCGAGATCGAAGCGCAGGCCGAAGGCGGCGATCAGCCAGGCCCCGGTAGTGGTGCCGAGGTTGGCGCCGAACAGCAGGGCAATGGCGCCGGGCAGGGCCACTAGCCCGGCGCCGACGAAGGAGAGTGCGAGCAGGGTGACCAGGGAGCTGGACTGCACCAGCGCCGTAGCGGCGGCGCCCACCCCGATGGCGCGGAGCGGGTGGCGGGTAGCGGTATGCAGCCAGCGGTCCAGGGTGCCGCCGGAGAGGCGTTTGATGGCATCCTGGAGATGGGTCATGCCCCACAGGAAGAGCCCCAGTCCGGCGGCCAGGGTGGCGAGGTCGAGGCATGCCAGCAGCAGCGCCGCCGCAGCCGCCAGACCCAGCCCTTCGAGTTGGTGGCGCCGGGACAGCAGCGCCTGCGCCACTCCCTGGCGGGTCATGTCAACGCGCCTTGGGGTCGAGGATCTTCACGGTCTGGATATCCTGGCGGGTCTGCTCCTCGCGGGGCTGGTTGACACGAGTGCTCAGCTCCGGCGCGGACTCGTCCTCGATGGGCAGCTGCTCGAAGAAGTCACAGCTGACGCACTCCCGGTAGCGGATGCCGTTCTGCTCCCAGCTGCGTATGCGGTCCATCTCGGCGCAGCGTGGACAGATGGCGCCGGCGATAAAGCGTTTCTGGACGGCCATGGTGGCTCCTGTCGGGGGCCCCGGCGGCAGGCCGGGGCTTGGTGGCGGGCAGTGTGGGTGGGTCAGGCGACACGGATGCCGCTGTGGCGCAGCAGCGGCTCGACGCTCGGCTCGCGGCCGCGGAAGGCGCGGAACAGATCGGCGGCATCCCTGGCGCCGCCCTGCTCGAGGATCTCGGTGCGGAAGCGGCGTCCGGTCTCGGGGTCGAAGATACCCGCTTCCTCGAAGGCGCTCCAGGCGTCGGCGGAGAGCACTTCGGCCCACTTGTAGCTGTAGTAGCCCGCCGCATAACCGCCGGCAAAGATGTGGCCGAAGCCGTTCTGGAAGCGGTTGAAGTCGGCACGGGGCACCACCGACATGGCATCGCGCACGCCATCGAGCAGTGCCTGGATCTCCGCTGCCGTGGGGGCAGCCAGTTCGTGGTGCAGACGCAGATCGAAGATCGAGAACTCCAGCTGGCGCACCATGCCCATGGCGGATTCGAAGTTCTTGGCCGCCTGCAGCTTCTCGAGCAGCTCACCGGGCAGCGGTTCGCCGCTGTCGACGTGGCCTGCGATCAGGTCGAGCCCTTCCCGCTCCCAGCAGTAGTTTTCCATGAACTGGCTGGGCAGCTCCACGGCATCCCAGGCCACACCGTTGATGCCGGAGATATCCGCGACGGTCTGCCGGGTCAGCATGTGGTGCAGGCCGTGGCCGAACTCGTGGAACAGGGTGGTGACCTCGTCGTGGGTCAGCAGCGCCGGGCGCTCGCCCACCGGGCGGGTGAAGTTGCAGGTGAGGTAGGCCACCGGCATCTGGAGCTCATCGCCTTCCAGTCTGCGCACCCGGCATTCGTCCATCCAGGCGCCGCCGCGTTTGCCCTCGCGAGCGTAGAGGTCCAGGTAGAAGCCGGCGATCGGCGCGCCCTGCTCGAGAATGCGGAAGAAACGCACGTCCTTGTGGTAGCGCGGGGCCTGGTCGTCCTCCTCGAAGGTGACGTTGAACAGGCGCTCCACTACCTGAAAGAGGCCGTCCACCACCCGGGGGGCGGGGAAGTAGGGGCGCAGCTGCTCCTGGGAGATGGCGTGAAGCGCCTCGCGGAGATTCTCGCTGGCGAAGCCCACGTCCCAGGGCGCGAGATCGGCCATGCCCAGCTGGTCCCGGGCGTAGGTCTCGAGCTCGGCGTACTCCTCCCGGGCCTGGGGCAGGGCGCGTGCGGCGAGGTCCTCGAGGAACTCGAGCGCCTGGGCGGGGGAGTCGGCCATCTTGGTGGTCAGTGAGTAGTCGGCGTAGGTGGCGAAGCCCAGCAGCTCGGCCAGCTCCCGGCGCAGGGCCAGTGTCTCCTCCATGATCGGGGCGTTGTCGTACTGCCCGGCATGGGGACCCTGGTCGGAGGCGCGGGTGACGAAGGCGGTGTAGACCTCGCGGCGCAGCTCGCGGTCCTCGGCGTAGGTCATCACCGGGAAGAAGCTCGGGAAGTCCAGGGTGATGCGGTATCCCGACTGGCCCTTGGCCTCGGCGTTGGCGCGCAGGGCGGCGAGTGCGCTCTCCGGCAGGCCGGCCAGGCGGCTCTCGTCGGCCAGGTCAAGATGCCAGGCCTGGGTGGCGTCGAGCAGCTGGTTGGAGAAGGTATTGCCAAGCTCCGAGAGGCGCGACTTGATCTCGCCATAGCGCTGCTTCTTCTCGGCGGGCAGGTCGACCCCGGCCAGGCGAAAGTCGCGCAGGGTGTTGTCCACCGTGCGCCGCTGGCCCTCGTCGAGGCTGGCCCAGGCGGGCCCCTCCTTGAGGGCCTGCCAGGCGCGAAACAGCCCCTCGTGCTGTCCCAGCCAGGTGCTGTACTCGGAGAGCTTGCCCAGGCAGGCCTGATAGGCCTCGCGCAGCTCGGGGCTATTCATGGTGCCGTTGAGATGGGAGACCGGCGACCAGGCCCGGGCCAGGCGGTCGTTGAGGGACTCCAGGGGCGAGGCCAGGCTCTCCCAGCTGGGCGCCTCGTCCTCCGCACGCGCTACCAGCGCCTCGATGGCGGTTCGGTTCTCGGCCAGCAGCTCCTCGATGGCCGGCACCACGTGCTCGGGGCGGATCGCGTCGAAGGGAGGCAGCAGATGGGGTTCGAGCAGCGGGTTGCGGGACATGGGCACCTCAAGGGTCAGGGAGTCGGGGGCAAGGGTGTGGAGGTAGTGTCGATTAGATGCGGGCAGCGGACCCCGGTTTCAATGCGCGGTGTTTGGCCGGCGGGAAAGGTCCTGCTAGTCTTGCCGCCTTTTGCGATGGCCCAGCAGGAGGCTGACGATGAACGAGACCCTGGAGCGGTGGAGCACGCGGCGCGCCTTTATCCTGGCGGTGACCGGCGCTGCCGTGGGGCTGGGCAACATCTGGCGCTTTCCCTACATCACCGG
>PWEV01000016.1 GCA_003553625.1 Halomonas sp. | reverse complement strand
ACCACGGCGGAGTCGCTGCCCTGCCGAGCGACTCGCAGGCGGCGTGCGCCGTCGTCCAGGGTGAGCTCGGCGTTGGTGTGGTAGATGCGGTCGAGGCCGCCGCGTATCCCCAGCTCCCCCTGCTGCTCGCGCTCGGCGAACCCGGCCAGCTTGTCCAGGTAGCGGGCGCCGGCCAGCCCCTCGACGCGGCAGGCGAAGGCGTCGTTGACCGCCAGGTAACTATGCAGGGCGCCGCTGATCTTAACCGGCGTCTCGCCGACGTGCTCGGTGATCAGCTCCAGGTGCAGGCGGCGGGCATTGGCCTGGACCACCAGTCGCGGTGTCAGTTGGCTGTGAAGGCGCTCCAGCGGGGAAAGGTGCAGTTCCACACCCTCCTCATGCTCGTCCACGGCGTCGAGACGCCAGTCGGCCTTGCGCGCCAGGCCGTGAAAGGGGCCGCTGTGGTCCGCCGACTCGTCGGCATAGCGGTCGTCGGCGAACCAGGGCCAGCAGAGCGGGATGCCACCGCGGATGGCGCCGGGCAGGGCCTGGGGCGTGGGTGTCACCCAGAGCCAGCCGCCGGCTACCATCTCTCCGAGACTATCGCCTGGGCCCGGTGCGCTGGCGTGCATTCGCCTGTTTTCGGGCGCGAAGGAGTGAGGCGATGCCGGAAGAAAATGAAGGACTTGCGCGCCCTGGAGCGAGATTGCCAGCTCTCCCCAGGCTTCGTTGGCCAGCCATATCTCGCGCTCGGCCCATTCGGCGCGGCGCTGGCCGCGGGTGTCGTCGAGCAGGGCTCGCAGGGTGGCGGGAATCATTCGATCTCCTCTGTCGGGTCACTGAACCTCTTCATTGTGCAGGGCCTCGGCGGCGCCCAGCAGCCCCGTCAAGTGGGCGGTAACCAGGTGCACGGGGATCGCCGCCGTATAGGCGCCCAGGCGCCCCTTGGCGGCGAAGGCTTCGCGGAAGCGGCTCTGCGGTAGCCAGTCGAGCAGCCGGGGCAGGATGCCGCCGCACAGGAAGACGCCGCCGCGGGCACCCAGGGTCAGGGCGGCATCGCCGCACACATCGCCGAGGATCTTGAGAAAACGCAGCAGGGTATCACGGGCCAGCGGGTCGACGTCGGCCGCCGCGGTGACCTCGGCGGGCGAGGCATGCACGGGATTGGCGCCCTTCAGCGAACAGTGGGCCAGATAGAGGTCGTGCAGCCCCTGGCCGCAGAGCAGGCGCTCCACCGAGACGCGGCCATAGCGGTTGCGGAAATGGCGCAGCAGGTTCTGCTCGCGCTCGTCGGTGGGGGCGAAGGTGACATGGCCCCCCTCGGTGGGCAGTGGAATCCAGGCGTGACGGCCGGGGAACAGGCCGGCCACGCCGAGGCCGGTGCCGGGGCCGATCACCAGCCGGGCCGCATGGGGCACCGCCTCGCCGGGCTGCACCTCGACCCGATCCGCCTCGGCCACGTGGGGCACGCCAAGGGCCTGGGCGGTGAAGTCGTTGATCACCTTGAAGAGCGTTAACTCGAGCAACCCCTGGACCTCGGCCCGGGAGAAGGTCCAGGGGTTGTTGGTCATGGTCACCCGGTCGCCGCGGATCGGGCAGGCGAAAGCCAGGCACGCCTCGCGGGGGGCCAGCTCGCCAGAGTGCTCGACCCGTGCCAGGTAGTCGCGTACCGCTTCCACCAGCCCCGCATAGTCGGCGCAGGGCAGGCTGAGGATATGCTGGGGCTCGACGGCGCCGGGGGTGACCAGGGCGAAGCGGGCATTGGTGCCACCGATATCACCGATCAGCGCGGGTCGTGTCATCGTCAACTCGTCTCTTCAAGCAACAGCGCCAGCAGGGCCTGGTCCCACGCTCTCGATAGTCACCGCCAATGAGAGCGGGTCGGGTCATCTTGGCGGGTCCTCAGGCATCCTCTTCGTGGATCTGTCCGGCCTGACGCGCCAGGTCGTCGGCCTCGAAGCCGCCGAACACCCCGGCGCCTTCTTCTGCGCGCATCGCCAGGTGGCGGAAGCCGCCGAATAGCTCACGGCCGAGGCCCACGTGATAGTGATCGAGATCGCCGATGCGGCGTTCGCGGTTGGCCCACTCGCCGGCGGCGAGCTTGACCTCGAGGGTGCCGGCGTCGGCATCCAGGCGCACGATGTCGCCGTCGCGCAGCTTGGCCAGCGGGCCGCCATCGAGGGCCTCTGGGCTCATGTGAATGGCCGCCGGCACCTTGCCCGAGGCGCCCGACATGCGACCGTCGGTGACCAGCGCCACCTTGTGACCCCGGTCCTGCAGCACACCGAGGTAGGGGGTGAGCTTGTGCAGTTCCGGCATACCGTTGGCCTTGGGGCCCTGAAAGCGCACCACGGCGATCACGTCGCGGTCGAGTTCGCCGGCCTCGAAGGCGCCCTTGAGGTCGTTCTGGTCCTCGAAGATCTTGATCGGCGCCTCGACGATGCGGTGCTCGGGAGCCACCGCCGAGACCTTGATCACGCCGCGACCCAGGTTGCCCTCGAGCACGGTGAGTCCGCCGGTGGGGGCGAAGGGCCTGGCCACCGAGGCCAGCACCTCGGCGTCGAGGCTCTCGGTGGGGCCCTCGCGCCAGGTCAGTTTGCCGTCCTCGAGGAAGGGCTCCCGGGTGTAGGCGGTGAGGTCGGTGCCGAACACCGTGGGAATGTCGCTGTGGATCAGGCCGGCGGCGATCAGCTCACGGATCAGCAGGCTCATGCCGCCGGCGGCCTGGAAGTGGTTGATGTCGGCCTGGCCGTTGGGATAGACCTGCATCAGGCTGGGAGTCACCGCGGAGAGGTCGGTGAAGTCGTTCCAGTCGATGGTGATGCCGGCGGCGGCGGCCATGGCCACCAGGTGCAGGGTGTGGTTGGTGGAACCGCCGGAGGCGAGCAGGCCGACGATGGCGTTGACGATGGCCCGCTCGTCGATCTGGCGATAGAAGGGGAGGTAGTCGCCGCCCGGCTCGGTGTTGCGGATCGCCTGCTCGGTGGCGAAGCGGGTCAGCGCCTCGCGCAGCTCGGTGCCGGGATTGACGAAGGAGGTGCCGGGCAGGTGCAGGCCCATGATCTCCATCATCAGCTGGTTGGAATTGGCGGTGCCGTAGAAGGTACAGGTGCCGGGGCTGTGGTAGGAGGCGGATTCGGCCTCCAGCAGGTCCTCGCGGCTCGCCTTGCCCTCGGCGTAGAGCTGGCGGATGCGCGCCTTCTCCTTGTTGGGCAGGCCGCTCTCCATGGGGCCGGCGGGCACGAACATCGCCGGCAGGTGGCCGAAGCGCGCCGCGGCGATGAACAGCCCCGGCACGATCTTGTCGCACACCCCCAGATAGAGCGCCGCGTCGAACATGTTGTGGGAGAGACCCACGGCGGTGGCCATGGCGATCACGTCGCGGGAGAACAGCGACAGCTCCATGCCCGGCTGGCCCTGTGTGACGCCGTCGCACATGGCCGGCACGCCGCCGGCGAACTGGGCGGTGGAGCCCATGGCACGGGCGGCGGCCTTGATGGTCTCCGGAAATGTCTCCAGCGGCTGGTGGGCCGAGAGCATGTCGTTGTAGGCCGAGATGATGCCCAGATTGGCAGTGTTCATCAGCTTCAGCGAATTCTTGTCATCGCTGCCGCAGGCGGCAAAGCCATGGGCCAGGTTGCCGCAGGAGAGCTCGCCGCGATGCACGCCGCGCCGGTGCTGGTCGGCCATGCGCGCCTCGTAGAGGGCGCGGCGCTCGGCGGAGCGCTCGCGGATGCGCCGGGTAACGTCGGCGACGGTGGCATTCAGATGGGGGGTCGGTGTGGCCATGGTGCACCTCGGTCTCTGTGT
>PWEV01000128.1 GCA_003553625.1 Halomonas sp. | reverse complement strand
CTGGGCGGGCGCCACGAGGAGCGCCTGGAGGTGGTGGCGGGTCTCGCGCCCGGGGAGCAGCTGATCGTGGCCGGCATGAGCCGGCTGCACGACGGCATGCGGGTGCGACTGCTGGACGACCATCGAGACGGCGGGGAGGCCTCGCCGTGACCCTCACCGAGGCCGCACTGCGCTACAACCGTGTCACCATCGCCGGCATGCTGGTGGTGCTGCTGGGCGCAGTCATCAGCTATCTATCCATCTCACGGGCCGAGGACCCGGCGGTCACCGTGCGGGTGGCCCAGGTGGTCACCTATCTGCCCGGTGCCACCCCGGAGCGGGTCGAACAGCTGGTCACCGACCCGCTGGAGACCGCCATCATGGAGATGCCCGAACTCGACCATGTGGAGAGCACCTCCCGGGCCGGGGTCTCGATCATTCGCGTGGAGCTGCGCCCGGAAGTGACCGATGTCCAGGCCGGCTGGGACAAGCTGCGGCGCAAGATCGATGACAGTCGACGGCGGCTGCCCGAGGAGGCCATGGCGCCGATCATCAACGACGAGTTCGGCGACGTCTTCGGCATCATGCTCTCGCTGACCGGCGAGGGCTATGATCAGGCGGAGCTGAAGGAGGTCGCCGACAACGTCCGCGACCGCCTGCTGATGCTCGATGACGTGGCCAAGGTCAATATTCACGGCTTCGCCGAGGAGCGCATCTTCCTGGAATACAGCCAGGCGCGCCTGGCCGACCTCGGCGTCTCGCCCCAGGGACTCGCCCAGCTGCTGGCCGCGAGAAATATCGTGTTGCCCGGGGGAGCGATACGCACCGGCGATGAGCGACTGGTGCTGGAGCCCACCGGCAACTTCAACCATATCGATGACATTCGCCGGGCCCTGCTGCCGCTGCCGGACGGCACCCTGGTGCCGCTGGGTTCGCTGATGGAAGTGCGCCACGGCTATGCCGACCCGCCCATGACCCGCTATCACGCCAGTGGCGTTCAGGGGCTGGCCATCGCCATCGCCATGCGCGAGGGAGGCAATATCCTCGAGCTGGGCGAGCAGGTCGAAACGGCCATCGCCCGGCTGGAGCGCGAGCTACCCGTGGGCATCGAGTTCGAGGTGCTGGCCAACCAGCCGGATCGGGTCGAGGAGCGCATCAACGAGTTTCTGGTCAATCTGCTGCAGGCGGTGGCGCTGGTTTGCCTGGTGATGCTGCTCTTCCTGGGGCTGCGCACCGGACTGATCGTGGCGAGTCTGGTGCCCTCGGCGATACTCGCCTGCCTGGCCTTCATGGGACTGTTCGATATCGGCCTGGACCAGGTCTCGCTGGGGGCGCTGATCATCGCGCTGGGCATGCTGGTGGACAACGCCATCGTCATGGTGGAGTCGATCCAGGTCTCGGCCCGGGAGGGCAAGACGGTGCGCCAGGCGGCGCTGGACTCCGCCCGGCAGCTGCGCTTCCCGCTGCTCACCGCCTCGCTGACCACCTCGGCGGCCTTCCTGCCGCAGTTCCTCGCCGTCTCCGACGTGGGCGAGTACACCCGCTCGCTGTTTCAGGTGGTCAGCATCACGCTGCTCTCCTCCTGGCTGCTGTCGCTGACCATGATCCCGCTGCTCTGCGTGGCCTTTATTCGGGTGGAGGAGAAGGGGAGCGGCGACCGGGCGAACGATGACGAGGACGATCACAAGGACGACGACGAATCGCGTCCCGGCCTGGCGGCGCGCCTGGCCGAACGCATCTACGCCGGCTATGGCCGCCTGCTGCTCGCCCTGCTGCGCCACCGCACCCTGACCCTGGCAGCGGTAGGGGGCCTGCTGGCGCTGGCCTGGCTGGGCTACGGGCCCCTGCCCAAGATCTTCTTCCCCCAGGCGGAGCGCACCATCGTCACCGTGGAGCTGCGCCTGCCCTTCTCGGCGCCCATCGAGCGCACCCGGGCGGTGGTGGAGGAGATCGAGAGGTTCTTGACCGACGAGCTGGCCGCCGAGCGCGACGAGCAGGGCGGCTGGACGCGTGACGGGGTCGACCGCTGGGGCAGCTTCATCGGCTTCGGCGGCGATCGCTACATCATCAACCACGCCCCCGAGCCGCCCAGCCCCGAGTACGCCTTCCTGCTGCTCCAGGCCAACCGCTGGGAGGCGGTGGATGAGGTGATCGAACGCCTGGACGGCTGGTTATCCGGGCGCTTTCCCGACCTCCAGGCCAGCGTCAAGGCGACCAGCTTCGGCCCGCCGGTGACCGTGCCGCTCTCGGTGCGCCTCTCCGGCGACGACGAGGCGACCCTGCGGCGCATCGCCGAGGAGGTGCGCCAGGCGGTGGTCGAGGTGCCGGGGACCCGCAACGTGCGCGACGATTGGGGCGAGTGGATCAAGCGCCTGCGCATCGACGTCGACCCGGCCCGAGCGCTGAGGGCCGGCGTCACCGAGCGTGACGTGGCGCTGAGCCTGCAGACGGCGCTCTCCGGGATGACCGTGGGCACCTTTCGCGACGGCGATACCCTGGTGCCCATCCAGCTGCGCAACGAACGCGGCGAGGCGCGCACTCCCGACGACCTGGAGGGCATCACCGTGATGCCCGTCGGCGGCGGGGTGGGTGTGCCGCTGGCCCAGGTCGCCGAAGTGGAGCTCGACTGGGGGCCGGCGCGGATCCTGCGCCGCGACCGCTTCCGCACCATCGCCGTGGAGGCAGAGCTGGCACCCGGCGTCACCGCCGCCGGGGTGGCCGGCGAGCTGCGCCCCTGGCTCGAGGACCAGCAGGCGAACTGGCCGGATGGCGTCTTCTTCGAATTCGGCGGCGAGGTCGAGTCCTCCCGCGTCGCCACGGCCTCCATCGCCGAGAAGCTGCCCATCGGCGCCCTGGTGATCCTGCTGCTGCTGGTGGTGCAGTTCAACTCCCTGCGCCGACCGCTGATCATCCTGGCCACCATCCCGTTGTCGCTGATCGGGGTGATCTTCGGGCTGACGATCACCGGCTCCCACTTCGGCATCATGACCTTCCTGGGCGTGGTGGCGCTGGCAGGGATCGTGATCAACAACGCCATCGTGCTGATCGACCGCATCGACCTGGAGCGTGAGAACGGCTCCCCTCAGGAAGCGATTCTCGAGGCGGGACGACGGCGCCTGCGCCCGGTGCTGATGTCGACCCTGACCACCAGCGGTGGCCTGCTGCCGCTGTGGCTGGGCGGCGGCCTGCTGTGGGCGCCCATGGCCATCGCCATCATCTTCGGACTGCTGGCGGCGGCGCTGATCACCCTCTGCGTGGTGCCGGTGCTCTATTCGCTGCTGATGCGAGTGCCCTTCGAAACCCGTCGCGACGGCGAGGCGTCGACTGTGTCACGCTGAGGACCTCTTTCCCGGTCGAGGCCTGCACCATGGAGCGTGTCGCCATCTTTGTCGACGTCCAGAACGTCTATTACACCACCCGGGATGCCTTCGGGCGGCACTTCGACTACCACGCTTTCTGGGCACGCTTCGCGGCGGGCAGGGAGGTCATAATGGCCAACGCCTACGCGGTGGAGCGAGGCGATCCCCGCCAGCAACAGTTTCAGGCCATCCTGCGCGGCATCGGCTTCACCGTGAAGCTCAAGCCCTTCATCCAGCGCAGCGACGGCTCCGCCAAGGGCGACTGGGACGTCGGTATTACCCTGGACGCCATTGAAGCGGGGCCGCTGGTCGATCACCTGGTGCTGGTCTCCGGCGACGGCGACTTCGACCTGCTGGTGAGCCGTCTGCGCGAGCGCTTCGGGGTCAGGGTGACCGTGGTCGGCGTGGCGCCCCTCACCGCCGATTCCCTGGTGCGCGCGGCCAACGACTTTGT
>PWEV01000050.1 GCA_003553625.1 Halomonas sp. | reverse complement strand
TTCTCGAAAACTGCAAGAAACGCACAACATATACGCTGAAGCTAATGATGAAAGACTGGAAGATTTCCAGAGAATGCTTGATCGGGAAGTCTTTTACACCGAAGAGCAGAATCAAAAAGTGCTTCAGGCAATAAAAGAACGGTACAGTGCTATAAAAAGTGAAAGAGAAGTGGATTTGCGGGAACTTGAGGATGCATATAGGGATGAGTTGTACCTCATTACTAAAATGGAGGATGAAAAAGAAATTACGACTGAAGAGGCTGTCCAAAAAAGACATGTTCTTGAAAAAGAATATAACAAGCGTTTGGCCCTTATTTATGACGAATTGACACAATACGCTAAAACAACATTTGGGGAGACTTCTGAAGAATACCGGGAAATGCTTAGTTTAAAAACGGATCATCTTCGTACTTTTGTCAACACTGCTAACACTCTTTATACAGAGATGCGGGATAATTTTATCACCGCGATGCGGGGAGTTCAGGACGATCTTGAAAAAACTATTTCGGATTCAACAGATCGCATACAAGAATTACAGGAAAGAATTGCCGATAGGGCATTAGATACCGGGGACAAGATATTAAATATGCGTCGTCAGCATATGGACGAGGAAGAGCGGTATCAAAGTTATATAGACGAAGCTACAAATAAACAGCAAGAAGCCCAAAGGCTTTTAAGTCGCCTTCGTAGGGACGCTTCCAGTATGTCTCAGGAAGAAATTGAACGGCAGTTAGATTTGATACGGAGGTTTGGGGACGACGCGGAAAGTGCTTACGATAGATATTCCAGAAAAAGCGAGGAAGCTTTAGGGACTTCTATAAGAGGTATACAGGATGTGTCCCGGCTGATGTCTGAGGTAGATAAGTATGAGATGGATTCTTTTGCAAAATTGAAACAAAGCGCAGAAGAAGCATTAAATACTGTAGAAGAATGGATTCAGCATTTTAACAGAAAAGCTGAATTAGACATAAATGTCAATCTTAGCCATATTCAGCATGCCGCAAATGAGATGAATAAACTTTTGGGGGCAATGGGGAAAGAAGAAATTAAAATTGATCTGGATATTCCGGAACAAGATATCCAAAGAGTTAATGATGTTTTCGACACTGTTTCAGAAATTTCTCAGGGGCATCAAGTTCGTTTCGATATAGAGCGGCCTAAAGAACTTGACAACATTATTCGTGGGTTTGACGAACTTGTCGATAGCTTTGAAAATGCACAAGGTCATATCGTCGAAATTTGGAGGCAAAGAAGTGGCGAAGTTTTTGAAATTGTAAAAGACGGTAGTGGACGGATTATTTCCGCAAGCGATAGTGTTGTTTCCGGTATTGAGCGACAAGAACAGGCTACCCGTAATTTTGCAGACGAACAGGACGAGACTGTACGCAAACAAGAAAATATGGGGCGGGAGCAGGAAAAAGTAGCGACAGGCGCGGAATCCCAAGTAGAGGGCATTAAGAAAATATCGTCGGAGTACGAGGTTGCTACACAAAAAGCCAAAGAACTTGCAAATACCGTATCCGAGGAATTTTCTAAAGTTACTGAAAAGCCTATTGAAATACTTTTAAAGAATTTTGAAGAGATAAAACGTAAAGTTGATAATTGGGTGAATGAGTACGCCGAAAAGGTTATCCATGTCAGGTATGAGGAAAGTGGCGGCGGCGGGGGGCAAATAGTGGGTATGACCACTATGTCCGAAGGGGGGCGTTTACACAGAATGTCCGACGGAGGAAGATTCCCGGGCAATTCAAAAAGAGATTCTATTCCTGTTTTGGCCAGACCGGGAGAAGGTTTTGTTCGGAACGAGTCTTTACATGTTTGGGATAGACTGTTTGGCCGGGGTTTCTTTGAAGGTATAAATAACCCGTGGGGAATGGCGGGGCAAAATATAATTGATTCTTTGAAAGGAAATTTATCCGTGTCGCTTCCTACGGTTTACCGGAGTACAGCGCCCAGACAGCATTATGCTACGGGTGGGCGGGTTTCAGAAAAATCGGTAAGCCATGATATGGGTAAGATTGTTCTTGAGATGGGGGGTAAGGAATATCCTGTGCAAGGCAATGTTTCGGTGCTGGATGAATTGAAAAAAGAAATCAATAAACAAAACAGATTGAGGAAAAACTGATGTCGATAACTTTGGGGGGAATCAGCCTTCCCGATCTGGTTCCCAGTGAAAATTTAAGATTCGGGGACTCCCGAGTTAAAGCTATATTCGCGGAATCTCGTGCGTATACGCCGATTATTTTTGAGCAACATAAGGGATATGTTGAGTTTGATTTGACAGGTGGCCCCCAAAGCGCGTGGATTAAGTATTCCACCCTTGTAAGTTTGCAATCAATTGCAAGTGTTCCGGGGGCAGAATACGTGCTTTCATACGAAAGTGTTTTATACAATACCCGTTTTCGTAACTGGGATCAGCCGGTGATAGAGGCTGACCCATTGGTGATAAAGGTGTCTCCGGGAAACGACGATTTGTATAACAATGTTGTTATACGACTCATAACCATAATATAGGGAGGAGAAAAATGACAATTTCAGCGACAGACATTAAATTCAGAAAATCGGTTGTCCAGACAGACACGGACGCCAATGGGGGTAGGAAGGGCATGGTTCAGGTTATTTCTGGGGCAAGACACGCCCTGTTCCCTCGTGTTACAAAATCACAGAGGGAGTCTGGACTCACTCGTTACCGAAAGCAGTTTTACTGCAACGAAAACGCGGAGAACTTGACAGCATACGGGGTGCTGGTGTATTTGATGCGCCCGTCTACCGCAGAAGACATGTTCTATCTGGCCAAAGGCACCCAAAGAGACACGCAAGCCGATTTTAAAAAAGAGGAGATGTCCCGGGAGTGGACGGGGTGTGGTCAATTGGAAACAGCTTTGAATGGGGGAGAAACCGAAGTTTCTCTAACAATGGAAAATAATGACTTTGAATTCCCGGAAGATAGTTACCTCTACCTGTCAGACAATACAATGACTGGCCAAACCATTGACGAGGATGTGCGGGTAGGGGATTCGGTGACATTTTCGGCAGGGTCTTGGTCTAAGATTTCACACACAGATGACATCCAACACCCCAACGGGTGGTATGTAGGGAACGATGAAGTCCTCACTATACAAGAAACCACGAACGAAGAATTTTTATTGATCGATTCTTACTCGTACGCGGGAAATGTGGTAACAATACAGCTTAAAGAGCAAGTAGCCAATGCCTACTCCGTCGCCAACACGTACGGGAGTGGTTGTATTTATGAGGACGAAGTGGAAGCGACCATTGCTTCTTTTGTGGTTACGTCCACCAACGGGACGTATGACGATACTACCCATCCGGTTACGGCATTTAACAAAGGAACGGTAGAGGATGACTGGACGGTGACTTTTACCGACGCCTCCAATTTTTCCGTATCGGGGGCAGTAACCGGTTCGGTAGGAACGGGTTCTGTCAATGTGGATTTTGAGCCGGAAAATGCGAACACAGGTGTTGCGTATTTTTCTCTTAAATCCAACGGTTTTGGCGGATCGTTTGCAGAAGGGGATACAATAACTTTCACTACACACCCCTCTGCTGTACCTCTTTTGCTTTGTGAAGAAGTCCCAGCGGGGGCTTCACAGGAGCCGAACAACCTTCTGCCACTTGGCAGCTATACGGAATAGGGGGTTTTGAAGTGTCGCAAATTCTTCGTACATATTTATGCAGAAAGACCATTAGCGTAGTGGAAGTGGATTCCCGGGATACGAACAAAAGGGTATCTATTGGCAGTGCGGAAAATGTTATCTCTGTTCAGATAATGCCGA
>PWEV01000093.1 GCA_003553625.1 Halomonas sp. | reverse complement strand
GCGCTACGTCTATGTGCCACTCGCCGGCCCGATCATCCTCTTCGAGTACCCGGGCAGCGCTCACATCTCCAACTGGCTCGAGACCATCGATGAAGCGCGCACCTCCAAGGTGGTGTGGTCGGCGGTGAACCAGCGCGACAACCTCTCCTCGGATCCCTTTGGCGTAGAGATCGCCGAGCTGGTTCGGGAGCGCACGGCCGCGGCAACAAGAAGGTGGGCCTGGACCGCTGCGCGCTCAACCTGGCCCGCTCGCTGGAGGCCCAGGGCCTGGATGTCTACGACTGCATGCAGGACACCCTGCACTGCCGGCGCATCAAGACCCCCGAGGAGATCGCCTGCCTGGCCCAGTCCATGGCGGCAAGCGAAGCCTCGGTGGCCGAAGTGGAGGCGGCCATCAAGCCCGGCGTCACCGAGAACGAGCTGTTCGCCATCATGTACGGCGAGGTGATCCGCGGTGGCGGCGAGTTCATCCAGACCCGCCTGCTCAACTCCGGGCCGCGCACCAACCCCTGGTTCCACGAGGCCAGCGACCGCAAGATCCGCCCCGGCGAGCTGGTGGCCCTGGACACCGACACCATCGGCTGCCACGGCCACTACTCCGATTTCTCGCGCACCTTCCACGTCGGCCCGGGTCGGCCCAGTGCCTATCAGCGTGAGCTCTACCGCATGGCCTATGACCAGGTGCACCACAACATGGGCATACTCAAGCCCGGCATGACCTATCGCGAGATTTCCGAGCAGGCCTGGAAGATTCCCGAGCGCTTCCTAGACCGTCGCTATCCCTCGATCATCCACGGCGTCGGCATGCACGGCGAGACGCCGCTGGTAGCCCACCACATGGACTTCGACCGTTTCTCCTCGGACGGCGTCCTCGAGCCCGGCATGGTCGTCTCGGTCGAGAGCTACATCGGCGAGGTGGGGTGCGCCGACGGCGTCAAGCTCTCCCGCTACCCCTTCAACGAGGCGCTGCTCGGACGTGAATACTGAAGCACAAGGACGCGAGATGCCGACCCTGACCCACTGGATCGGTGGTGAGCGCCTGGAAGGCGAACGCCACCTGGACGTGACCAATCCCGCCAGCGCCGAAGTGATCGGCCGCGTGCCGATGGCCGACGCCGCTACTGTCGAGCGTGCCATCGATGCCGCCCGGGCGGTACAGCCGACCTGGCGCGACACGCCTCCGGCCAGGCGCGCACAGGTGATGTTCCGCTTCAAGATGCTACTGGAGCGCGACGCCGATGAGATCTGCGCGCTGATCAGCCGCGAGCACGGCAAGGTGCTCGAGGACGCCATGGGCGAGCTCAAGCGCGGCATCGAGAATGTGGAGTACGCCTGTGGCGTGCCGGAGCTGCTCAAGGGCGAGTATTCCCACAATGCCGGCCCGGGCATCGACACCTGGTCCAATCATCAGCCGCTGGGGATCGTCGCCGGCATCACGCCGTTCAACTTCCCGGCCATGGTGCCGCTGTGGATGTTTCCCATGGCCATTGCCTGCGGCAACGCCTTCATTCTCAAGCCCTCCGAGCAGGCGCCTTCGACGTCCCTCAAGATGGCCGAGTTGCTGGGCGAGGCGGGGCTGCCTGTCGGGCTCTTCCAGGTGATACACGGAGACCGTGAGGCCGTCGAAGCGCTCATCGACGCTCCGGAGGTCAAGGCGCTTTCCTTCGTCGGTTCGACGCCGGTGGCGAAAGCTATCTACCGCCGCGGCGCCGACAACGGCAAGCGCGTGCAGGCGCTGGGCGGAGCCAAGAACCACGCAGTGGTGCGGCCCGACGCCGATCTGGATAACGCCGCCAGTACCCTGATCGGTGCCGCCTACGGCAGCGCCGGTGAACGCTGCATGGCAATCTCGGTGGCGGTCTGCGTGGGCGACGCCACCGCCGATGCCCTGGTGGCAAGCATCGGTGAACAGGCGCGCACCCTGAAGATCGGACCCGGCACCGAAAAGGGTCTCGATATGGGTGCCCTGGTCAATGCCGCCCACCGCGACAAGGTGGCTGGCTATATCGAGCAGGGCGCCGCGGCCGGCGCCGAGCTGGTGGTGGACGGCCGCCGGCACCCGCTGGTCGAGGCCTCCCCGGGCTACTTCCTGGGCGCGACCCTGTTCGATCGGGTCACCCCGGAGGTGAGCATCTACCGCGACGAGATCTTCGGCCCGGTGCTCTGCGTGGTGCGTGTCGAAACTTTCGAGGACGCCATCGCGCTGGTCAACGCCCACCAGTATGGCAACGGCACCTGCGTGTTCACCCGCGACGGCGAGGCCGCACGACGCTTTGCCGACGCCATCGAGGTGGGCATGGTGGGCATCAACGTGCCTCTTCCGGTGCCGGTGGCCTTCCACAGCTTCGGTGGTTGGAAGGAGTCGCTGTTCGGCGACCTGCACGCCTACGGCCCCGACGCGGTGCGTTTCTACACCCGTCGCAAGGCCATCTCCCAGCGCTGGCCCGCCCGAAACGCCCAGGAAAAGGCTCAGCTGAACTTCCCTTCCAGCTGACGCCGACCCGCTAACCTGAGCACTCGCATCGCCCATCCTCGCGGATGGGCGATGGCGTTGGGTGAACTGCCTCGACTGCCTGGGGTCTGCCTTGGGGACAATGTCTGGAAGGTGCGAGTCCTCATGTCCGACCTGCTTCCGCTGAAGGTGTACTACGACGGCATCTGCCCCGGCTGCCGGCGGGATCGCGCCCGCTATGAACGCTGGGCGGGGGAGGCCGGCAAGCGGGTGGCGTGGTGCGACGTGACCGAACACCAGGATCTGCTGCGCGAGAAGGGCATCGACCCGCAGGCGGCGCTGCTCTCACTGCATGTGGAAGAGGAGGGCGGGCCCATCAGGGAAGGCATCGACGCCTATGTCCTGCTGATGCGTCGCGTACCACGGCTCAGGCCCATCGCCTGGCTGATCGGGCTGCCGGGTCTCAAGCAGATGCTTCGCCGGCTGTACGACGGCTGGGTCCGGCGGCGACTGGCGCGCGAGGGGCGCCTGCCCTGAGCCAGGCCGGCCCCCTGCCGGGTGGCGATCACTCGTCGGAATCCGTCGATGTCGCGATGCCTGCCCGATGGCGTACTCGTTTGTCTGGAATCAGCGATAGCCCGCCATCAGCTCGCGGATCAGCGGGGTGTCGGAGTCCCGGTGGGTGGGCAGTTCAAAGCGCGCGCGGGCGATGGCGGTGCGCGACAGCTCGGCGTGGATCAACATCTCACGCTCTTCGGCCACGGCAAGGAGCTCGCCGCGAGGGCCCAGGATGCGCGTGCCGCCCCAGAAGTGGCTGCCGTTCTCCGGTCCGAAGCGGTTGGCCATGATGACCGGGGTGCCGTAGGTCATGGCATAGAAGCGCACGTTCAGCGCCCAGTTCTGCTCGTTTGAGAAATCGTCGCTGACGATGCCGCTGGCGGAGTTGATCGGCGCGCATAGCACCGCGGGGCGCCGCAGCAGGGCGGCGTGTACCAGGGCCGGGTTCCACAGATCGGCACAGATCAGCTGGGTGGCCGACCAGCCGGGACGGATATCGGTATGGGTGAGTTCGCTGCCGTGGGTGAACCACTTGCCCTCTTCCAGGCCGCCGTATGTAGGCAGGTTGAGCTTGCGGTGCACGGCAATGAGCTCGCCATCCTGGAGGATGGCCAGGGCATTATAGTACTCGCCGGGGCTCGCCTCCTCGACGAAGCCGATCACCGTCTGCATGTCGCCGCAGGCCCGGGCCAGCGTTTGCAGGCGCGGGTCTTCCAGGGGCATGGCCACCTGCATCACGCGGTTGCCCAGCCCGTAGCCGGTCAGCGAGAGTTCGGGGAAGACCAGCAGTGCCAGCCCCAGTTCT
>PWEV01000325.1 GCA_003553625.1 Halomonas sp. | reverse complement strand
CTTCGTGCTCTACCTGCTCGGCGAGAAGTTCCTGACCCTGGGGGACATGCCGCGCCAGATAGCCGAGGCTCCAGCAGCTGGCACCCAGGCGGGCACTGCCTGAATCACCCTACCCGCTGCATCCTGAAGGAGAAGGGGCCGCCTGCCAGTCGGCAGGCCGCCCCGTCAGCACTATGACACCACATTCGCAACTCCCCGACCTGCTGCCGGCCGCCGAGCTCAACCTCTGTCTCTCCCGGGCCTTCCTCGCCCCACAGGCAGGGGTGACGCTGGAGGAAGCGCAGGGCCCATTGCTCGAGGACCTGCGCAGTCTGGCCGATGCGCTCCCGGCCCTTCAGACCGAGCGCATCGACGCCCTCTCCCGGGCACTGACGGCGCTGCCCGATACGCAGCAGCTGATCCTGGGCTATAGCCGCCTGTTCCTGACGCCCCCGGCCCCCGCGCCGCTCAACCTGGGCGCCTACCTGGACGGCGCGATGATGGGCCAGAGCACCCAGTCGATGCTCGCGCTCTACCGACGTCACGGACTGGAACCCGACTCGACATTTCACGACCTGCCCGACCACCTGTCGCTCAACCTGCAGTGGCTGGCCTGGGTCTACAGCGAGGCCATGGAGACCCGCGAAGCCGGGACGGACGCTACCCCCGCGCTGACAGACGCCGCGACCATGCTGCACGACGTCACCCTGCCCGCCCTGGCGGCCCTGCGCGGCAAGCTGGTCCAGGCCGGCGTGGAGGATGCACTCACCCGTCCCTGGCGGCTGCTGGTCGACCTGACCCATTCCCAGCTTAGCCATGACCTGGCGCGCCTCAAGCCGCTGATGACCGCCCCTACCCCGAGGGCCGCCCCAGCGCCAAGTCAGGACATGTCTCAGGCTGCCCTGGAGACCTTCGAGAAAAGCGAGGCCCCACGAGAGAGGCTGACCTGCCGCCGCTGTGGCGAGACCTTCGAAAGCGACCCGGTGCTCGCGGAAATGCGCCAGCGGCTTGCCGCCGCCGGTGTCAGCGCCGACCATATGACGGTCTGCCCGCGCTGCCAGGGCCGCGATGCCGCCTCGCCTTCACTGAAGCCGCCCGGCGCGGGTATGAAGGCCTGGCAATGACTGACACGGCAGTAGGAAACAGGAGCCTCCCATGACGACCATCTCCCCCTTGTGCGAGGTCACCGCCGAGTACGTGCTGACCGACGAGGATGACGAACGCCTGGCGGCTTCGACGCCCGAAGCACCGCTCTCCTATGTGCACGGCACGGGCCAGATGCTGCCGGCGCTGGAGGCAGCGCTGGAGGGCCGCCGGGCCGGCGACGCAGTCAGCGTGACATTGACGCCGGAGCAGGCCTATGGCCCCCATCGGCCGGAACTGGTCTTCGAGGCAATACGCGACAACCTGCCCCCAGACCAGGAGATTCGCGTCGGGATGACGCTGACGCCGGGCGGCCAGCGGGGCAGGTTCTCACTCAAGGTGGTCGGTCTTACCGAGCGCGGCGCCATGCTGGACGGCAATCACCCCCTGGCCGGCAGGACCGTGACCTGGGAGATCCGGATCCAGGAGGTCCAGCCGGGCAGGCGGCCACCCCAGGGGGAACTGGACTACCAGCCGATCCGCTGGGTCACGCTTGATGAATGAGAGCTCAAGCCGGCAAGCGTCACATTGCGTTATGCAACAGGTATCCGGGGAGTACGCCGCCCATTGCCCCATGGGAGAGCGGTGCTAGTCGGCAGCCAATCCCGCGGCCCGCAGCCGCTCCCTCAGGCGCTGGTTCTCCTCGATCAGGTCGGTCGCCAGGGCGGCGAGCTCGGGCGCTGCCTCGAAGTCTCGCTCCAGCTGACACAGCCGTCGGGCACGGGTCAGGTCGCGACTGGTGAAGCGCCAGCTCGCCACATAGGGCGACCCGTCGGCCAGCAGGCCGCTCTCGATGCGCTCGACGACCCAGTCGGTTTCAACCGAGCAGGCCCGCGCCAGATCCTCGAGGGTGAGGGTTGCCTCGTCGATCAGTTCCCCGTTGACGATACGCTGCTGAGCCATTTCCTAGCTCCCCTTGCTCTGGCGCGGATCGAAAGCGAGTTCATGCGCCATGGTCTCATACAGTTCCCGGGCCTTCTCGGTATCGGCCGGGGGCAGCACTACCTCGAGCTCCACATACAGATCACCCGGCTCCTGCCCGGGGATACCGCGCCCCTTCAGGCGCAATCGGCGACCGGTCTGTGAACCGGCAGGCACCTTGAGCTTCACCACCCCCGAGGGGGTCGGAGTTTCGATGCTGGCCCCCAGAGCAGCTTCCCAGGGCGCCACAGGTACCGTTTGATACACATCCCGCCCCTCGACTCGATAACGCGAATCCGGCGAAAAATGGATCTCCAGATACAGGTCACCCGCCGGGCCACCGCCGACGCCGGGACTGCCCTGACCCGCGAGACGAATATGCTGCCCCTCCTTGACGCCCCTGGGGATTCGCACGCTCAGGGTGTGTTCGCGGGAGACCACGCGCCCTTGCGCATCGACCTGAGGCACCTGCAGGGTGATCGCCCGGGTCGCGCCGTGGAAGGCGTCCGCCAGGTCGATGATGACCTTGGCGTGACGATCCTCGCCTCGCCTTCGAGAGCCACGCCCCCCGCGCCCTGCCTGGCCGCCCCTGCCGCCCTGGCCGAACAGATTGGCGAAGAAGTCACTGAACTCCCCGAGGTCGGCCTCCTCGAAACCACGGCCGCTGAACTCGAAGCCCGCATCCCAGTCGGGCGGTGGCTGGAAATCCTGACCCGAGTGGTATTGCTGATACAGCTGGTCATAGGCGAGACGCTTCTCGGGATCGGAAAGCACCGCCTTGGCCTCATTGATCTCCTGCATACGCTGTTCGGCGTCGGGCTCCTTGCTGACATCGGGATGAAACTTGCGCGCCAGCGTGCGGTAGGCCTTCTTGATGTCCTCGGCCGTCGCGCTCTTCGCCACCCCGAGCATCTGATAGTAATCCTTGAATTCCACGTGTGAACACTCCGCCACAGGCCACGTCGAGTCAAAAGCGCAGTGGTACGGGTACCGCTTCTGACAGGATCCAGCAATTAGATGCAAGGCTAGTCGAAAATGGCCGGGATAAGGTGGCGAATGGATCGCTGGTTGTAGCGGAACAAGTGGACAGAAAAGTGGAGAGAGGTGGAGTCAGGTGGACAGAGAGGTGGAAGGATAAGCGAAGGGCCACAGCGCCTCAGCACATGGCCAGCCGCCGCTCGGGACGGTTACCCATGCCGGCCAGGCGCGCCTGCAGCCCGGCCAGGCGCTCGCCCTGCCCCTTCTCGGCGGCCATCAGCGCCTCGTCGACCCAGTCCGACAACGTCTCGGCAATGCGGTAGTAGACCCACTGGCCCTCGCGGCGATCGTTGAGCAGGCCGCAGGTACGCAGCTGAGCCAGGTGGCGAGACACCTTGGGCTGCGACTCCTGCAGGCAGTGGGTCATCTCGCAGACGCAGAGCTCCCCCTCACGACGAATGAGCAGGGTCAGGGTCAGGCGGGTATCGTCGCCCAGGCACTTGAACAGTCGAGCGGGGTTCAGCGGGATCACAATGCCACCTAGCAGAAATGGGATGCAGCAAATTCTACGCCATAGAAACCCGTCCGACATCCCATCGATGGGTCCTCCGGTATCCCGTCGATGGGTCCGCTATGCCGGACGGGGAACCTGAACTACCCGTAGCGGCCGGTGATGTAATCCTCGGTCTGCTTCTTCTCGGGCTCGGTGAAAATCTTGTCGGTCTCGTCGTACTCCACCAGGTCGCCCAGATACATGAAGGCGGTGTAATCCGAGACCCGGGCCGCCTGCTGCATGTTGTGGGTCACGATCAGGATGGTGTACTTGTCCTTGAGTTCGTTGATCAGCTCCTCGATCTTCAGCGTGGAGATG
>PWEV01000116.1 GCA_003553625.1 Halomonas sp. | reverse complement strand
GAGCCCGAGCCCGAGCCCGAGCCCGAGCCCGAGCCCGAGCCCGAGCCCGAGCCCGAGCCCGCCCGCGCCGCGCTGCAGGAGAAGCCCGTCGCCGGCGAGAAGACCGGCTGGTTCTCGCGCATCAAGGCCGGCCTCGGCAAGACCCGCGCCAACCTCACCGACGGCCTGGCGGACCTGTTCCTCGGCAAGAAGCAGATCGACGACGACCTGATGGAGGACCTCGAGACCCAGCTGCTGCTGGCGGACGTGGGCATCGAGGCCACCACCGAGATCATCGACCGCCTCACCGAGCGCGTCTCCCGCAAGGAGCTCCAGGACAGCGAGGCGCTCTATCGCGCCCTGCAGGAGGAGCTGTCCACCATGCTGGCGCCGGTGAGCCAGCCGCTGGTCCTGCCGCCCAAGGGCGAGGGACCCTTCGTGATCCTGGTGGTGGGCGTCAACGGCGCGGGCAAGACCACCACCATCGGCAAGCTCACCCAGCGCTTCCAGCGCGAGGGGCGCAGCGTGATGCTGGCCGCCGGCGACACCTTCCGCGCCGCGGCGGTGGAGCAGCTCAAGGTGTGGGGCGAGCGCAACAAGGTGCCGGTGATCGCCCAGCATACCGGCGCCGACAGCGCCTCGGTGATCTTCGACGCGGTGGCCGCCGCCAAGGCCCGCGGCATCGACGTGCTGATCGCCGATACCGCCGGTCGCCTGCACAACAAGTCCCACCTGATGGAGGAGCTCAAGAAGGTCCATCGGGTGATGGGCAAGGTGGACGCCAGCGCTCCCCACGAGGTGATGCTGGTGCTCGACGCCGGCACCGGCCAGAACGCCCTCGCCCAGGCCAGCACCTTCAACGAGGCGGTGCCGATCACCGGGGTGACCCTCACCAAGCTGGACGGCACCGCCAAGGGCGGCATCATCTTCGCCCTGGCCAAGCAGATGACCACGCCGATCCGCTTCATCGGGGTCGGCGAGTCCCTGGATGATCTACGGCCCTTCGTGGCCCGCGAGTTCGTCGACGCCCTGTTCGACCGCGACGGCAACGACGACCCGAAATGATCGCCTTCGAGCACGTGGGCAAACGCTACGGTGGGCGCTTCGAGGCGCTCGCCAACCTCGATTTCCGCGTGCGCCGCGGCGAGATGGTGTTCCTGACCGGCCACTCGGGCGCCGGCAAGAGCTCCCTGCTGCGGCTGATCATGCGCCTGGAGCGCCCCTCCCGGGGACGCATCCTGGTGGCCGGCCATGACATCGATCGCCTCCATGCCAGCCAGGTGCCCTACTACCGGCGTCAGATCGGCGTGGTCTTCCAGGACCACCAGCTGCTCCACGACCGCTCGATCTTTCACAACGTGGCGCTGCCCCTGGAGATTCAGGGGGTGGAACCGCGGGAGTCGGCGCGGCGGGTGCGCGCGGCGCTGGACAAGGTGGGGCTGCTGCACCGCGAGCGCGCGCTGCCCATCGAGCTCTCCGGCGGCGAACAGCAGCGGGTGGGCATCGCCCGGGCGGTGGTCAACAAGCCGCCGCTGCTGCTGGCCGATGAGCCCACCGGCAACCTCGACCCCCAGCTCTCCGCCGACATCATGACGCTGTTCGAGGACTTCAACCGCATCGGTACCACGGTGATGATCGCCAGCCACGACCTGGCGCTGATCGCCCGGCTGCGCCACCGCATCCTGCGTCTGCGCGACGGGCGGCTGGTGGCCGACCAGGAGGCGGCATGAGTCGACGCCCTGCCCCGCCGCCGCCCCGCGGTGCCCGCACCCACCGCACCCGCTCCTCGAGCCGCTTTCGCGGCTGGCTGCGCCACCACCGGGCGATGGCCCTGGACAGCGCCTGGCGGCTGCTGCGGGCGCCCATCGGCAGCCTGGTGACCATGCTGGCCATCGCCATCGCCCTGGTGCTGCCGGCGGCGCTGTGGCTGACCCTGGACAGCGCTCGGCTGCTGGATGCCGAACTCACCGAGAGCGCCACCCTGACCGCCTATCTCGATCATCACGTGGACGATGCCCAGGCCGAGCGCATCGAGGAGGCGCTGGCCGCCCATGCGGCGGTCGGACGCACCCGGCTGATCACCGCCGCCGAGGGCATGGCGGAGTTCCAGCAGGCGCTGGGGCTGGCCGATGCCCTGGGACGCCTGGAGGAGAATCCGTTGCCGGCCAGCGTGGTGGTCATGCCGTCCGACCCCTCGCCCGAGGCGGTGCGTGCCCTGGCCGGTGAGCTCGAGGCGATGACGGGGGTCGCGGAGGTGCGTCTGGACCTGGCCTGGATCGAGCGGCTGCGCCACCTGGCCGAGCTGGGGCACCGCGTCGCCCTGGCGCTGGCGGTGCTGTTCGGCGGCGGGGTGCTGCTGGTGGTGGGTAACACCATCCGCCTGGCGGTGGAGAATCGCCGCAAGGAGATCGAGGTGGTGACCCTGATCGGGGCCACCCACGCCTTCGTGCGGCGCCCCTTCCTCTACAGCGGTGCCTGGTACGGGCTGGGGGGAGGCCTGCTGGCCTGGGGGCTGCTGACGCTCGGCGGCGAGTGGCTGGCGGCCCCGGTCGCGGCCCTGGCGGCCAGCTACGGCGCCAGCTTCAGCCTGCCGCGGCTGGGGGTTGACGGTTCTGCTATGCTGTTGGGCTGTAGTATACTGCTGGGCTGGTTGGGCGCCTGGATCGCGGTGAGCCGTCACCTTGCCGAGGTGAAACCCCGGTAGCGGCACGAGGCCAGCGACTTTGCCCCCAACGCCGGGCATTCACCCCTGGCGGCGTGTTTTCACGGAACATATTCCGGTTACTGGCGTCATATCAAGATGAACCCCAATGATTTATGGGCTGACAAGGAGACATCCGGCACATGAGCACCAGTCTTCTTCCGGTGGGCCAACTCTCCCCGGGGCATGACCTCAACGGGTATCTCAAGGCGGTAAGAAGCATTCCGATGCTGACCGCCGAGGAGGAGCGCGACCTCGCCTATCGTCTGCACGACGAGGGTGACCTGGAGGCGGCGCGCCGCCTGGTGCTGTCGCACCTGCGCTTCGTCGTACACATCGCACGCAGCTACTCCGGCTATGGCCTGCCCCAGGCGGACCTGATCCAGGAGGGCAACGTCGGCCTGATGAAGGCGGTCAAGCGCTTCGATCCCAATCAGGGCGTGCGGCTTGTCTCCTTTGCGGTGCACTGGATCAAGGCCGAGATCCACGAGTTCGTGCTGCGCAACTGGCGCATCGTGAAGATCGCGACCACCAAGGCCCAGCGCAAGCTGTTCTTCAACCTGCGCAGCGCCAAGAAGCGCCTGGCCTGGCTGAACACCGACGAGATCGATGCCATCGCCAAGGATCTCGACGTCAAGCCAGAGGCGGTCCGCGAGATGGAGGGGCGCCTCGCCTCCCATGACGCCGGTTTCGACGCTGCCCCGGGCGAGGATGACGAGAGCAGCTGGCAGGCGCCGGTGCACTACCTCGACGACGCCTCGGCGGATCCCGCCTCGCGGCTCGAGGAGAGCGACTGGGGAGACGATTCCACCCGTCGTCTGCAGTCGGCGATGACCGCCCTGGACGAGCGCTCCCGGGATATCCTGCAGCGCCGCTGGCTGGTCGATGAGAAGGCCACCCTGCACGAGCTGGCCGATGTCTACGGCGTCTCCGCCGAGCGTATCCGCCAGATCGAGAAGAACGCCATGAAGAAGATTCGTGAGCAGATAGGCGATGCCCTGGTGGCGTGAGCTGGTTTTTGTGTGAGCTGGTCTCCCACCAGTGTTACCAACCCTAACAATAACCCCCGTCGGATGAGAATCCGGCGGGGGTTATTGTTTGTGGTGCAGCCAAGTAATGGTGCCGGTAAGACGCTCCGCTAGGCCGGCTGCGGGTTCTCCCTCAGCAGGTGAGCGGAGAGCAGTGCCCACTGTGCGTCCCAGTGCTCGGTGGGGCGGCGCTTGAAGTCGCTGCGCACGTACTGGCTGATGCGCCCCTCGGCGG
>PWEV01000109.1 GCA_003553625.1 Halomonas sp. | reverse complement strand
TCTGTTCCAGCAGACGAGGCACGTCGCGCCCCACCTTCGCTGCAAAATCTTTAACGGTCATCTCTGACATTACGACCCTCCTGAGCCCGTGACCCCAATTCTGTTCGCTTTCGAATACTGTTTACCCGGCCAGTTGGTGCCGGGCTTGGCGCATTGCGCGCTATTCTCCTTCGAACCAGGGCGCACGGGCAGTCATGATCAGTGCCGCGGCGCGCTCCTCGTCCATCCCTTCGATGTCCAGCAGGTCATCGACGGACTGCTCGGCAAGATCCTCCATGGTGACGATTGCCCGGCTGGCCAGAATGAAGGCCAGGTGGCGCTCCATGCCGTCCATTTCCAGCAGGTCGTCGGCCGGCTGTGCTCCATCGAGCGCCTCCTCGGAGGCGATGGCCAGATTGAGCAGCTCGTCCTTGGCGCGGGCGCGCAGCTCTTCGATGGCCTCCTCGTCGAATTCCTCGATCTCGAGCATCTCCTCCACCGGGACGTAGGCGATCTCCTCCAGCGAGGTGAAGCCCTCCTCCACCAGCAGTCGCGCGACATCGTCATCAATATCCAGGTGCTGGATGAAGTGCTCGACCAGGCTGTCGATCTCCTGGTCGCGCTTGGCCTCGGCGTCGCCCTCGGTCATGACGTTGATCCGCCAGCCGGTGAGCTCAGAGGCCAGGCGCACATTCTGACCGCTGCGACCGATGGCCTGGGCCAGGTTGTCCTCGGCGACCGCCACATCCATGGCGTGAGCATCCTCGTCGACGAGGATGGAAGCGACATCCGCCGGCGCCATGGCGTTGATCACCAGCTGGGCGGGGTTGTCGTCCCACAGCACGATATCGACGCGCTCGTTCTGCAGCTCCGAGGAGACCGCCTGGACGCGCGAACCACGCATGCCCACACAGGCGCCCACCGGATCAATGCGGCGATCATTGGTCTTGACGGCGATCTTGGCTCGCGAGCCGGGATCACGGGCGGCGCCCTTGATCTCGATGAGCTGCTCGGCGATTTCCGGGACCTCGATGCTGAACAGCTCGATGATCAGCTCCGGGCAGGTACGGGAGAGAATCAGCTGGGCCCCACGCGCCTCGGGATCCACCTTTACCAGCAGCGCACGAACACGCTCGTTCATGCGGTAGCGCTCGCCGGGGATCATCTCGCCGCGGGGCAGAAAGGCTTCGGCATTTTCACCAAGATCGATGATCAAGCCGTCTCGCGTGGTCTTCTTGACGATGCCGGCAACCAGCTCTCCTTCCCGGTCGGCGTAGAGGCGCACCACTTCTGCCCGCTCCGCCTCACGCACCTTCTGCACGATGACCTGCTTGGCGGTCTGGGCGGCGATCCGGCCGAAGTCGGCGTTATCGATCTTCTCCTCGACCACATCGCCCAGCCCCAGAGGCGGATCGCGACGCTCGGCGTAGGTGAGCTTGATCTCGTGGTCCGGGCCGTCGAAGTCGTCATCCTCCACCACCGTCCAGCGGCGGAAGGTCTCGTACTCACCGGTGCGGCGATCGATATGCACCCGAACGCTGGCTTCCTCGTCCTCGAAACGCTTGCGGGACGCGCTGGCCAGGGCCGCCTCGACGGCCTCGAAGATCACCTCGCGGGGAACTCCCTTTTCATTGGAGATCGTTTCAACGACCGCCAGAATCTCTTTGCTCATGCCATTGCCTCGCCAGAAAACCTGTCCTCGAGCCTCATGCTCATCCAGCCGTTCCGACCGGTGGCCTGGTCATCAACCGTGATCGTAAACCTGACCATCAGACCTGTTGTTTATCAAACCCAGTCTTTTCGAACCCAGTCATCTCACCTGGTCATCGAACCGCGGCACCACCTGTGCCTGGTCGATGCTGTCGATCGGAAAGCAGTACTCCTCACCTTCGACCTGGAGCAGCACCTCGTCACCCTCGACGCCGGCCAGCAGGCCCTGGAACTTGCGCCGCCCGTCGAAGGGCGTCCGCAACTTCAATGCCACGTCGTGACCGCGATAGCGATCGAAGTGGTCGAGGGTGTAAAGCGGACGATCCATCCCCGGAGAGGAGACCTCGAGGCGATACTCGCCGCGGACCGGGTCCTCGACGTCGAATATCGCACTCACCTGGCGGCTGATGTCGGCGCAATCGTCGACGCTGACGCCATTCTCATGATCGATATAGATCACCAGACGGGAGTGCTTGCCGTGGGATAGAAAGTCGATGCCCCACAGTTCGAAGCCCATGGCGGTGACCACGGGTTCGATCATTGCGTGCAGTGCAGCATCCTTGATTGCCACGAAAATATAGCTCCTACAGCCGTTGCATCAGGCACCTGGCCGGGAGAAAACAGGAAAGTCAGGTGGCTGATTGGCGTTGCCTGAAACAGCGTCGGGCGTTTGACGCCCTGCATGCTGCTAACAAAAAGCCCCTTCACAGGAAGGGGCTTTTACATGAATCCTTTAGACCACTCCGGCAATCAAACCGCCCCTTCTCTTCGAACCCTAGCGCAATGGCTGCAATTCGAAAGGCGCCTGACCGGAAGATGGTAGCGGGGACCGGATTTGAACCGATGACCTTCGGGTTATGAGCCCGACGAGCTACCAGACTGCTCCACCCCGCATCAATCTAGGTCGGTGATCTTACACGCCACCAAGACTTTCGTCAAGGTCTATCACCGTTACTGCCAATCCTGCTTTCTGAAGGATCGCATGCGCGCAAACGGCGCTGCGATGAATCAGATGGTGCCGAAGGCGGGACTTGAACCCGCACGACCGTAAGGTCACTACCCCCTCAAGATAGCGTGTCTACCAATTCCACCACTTCGGCATCAGGTAATGCTGGAAACTGCCAAGACGACTAGTCGTCGCTTCCCTCCAGCACTGGCGCTGCATTATCCACACCCGGGGCACTATCGTCAAGGGTGGGAACGCTGCGCTGCTGCTCGATAAGCCGCGAATCGGGGATCCCGGCCTCCGGCCCCTGTCCCGCCTGGCTAGCGAAGTAGGCCAGGGTCAGGGAGGTGGCGAAGAAGACGGCCGCCAGAAAGGCGGTCAGCTTGGCCAGAAAGCCGCCGCTGCCGCGGGCACCGAATACGGTCTGGGAGGCACCGCCGCCGAAGGCGGCGCCGGCCTCGGCACCCTTGCCCTGCTGTAGCAGGATGAGGACGACCAGGGCGATGGCGAGCGTCACATGAATCAAAAGAATGGGAACTTGCATGAATTCAACCTGCTGACTGACAGATGGCTAGGAAATCGTCGACCTTGAGTGAGGCACCGCCCACCAGGCCGCCGTCGATATCGGGCTGGGCGAGCAGCTCGGCGGCGTTGCCGGCGTTCATGCTCCCCCCGTAGAGAAGACGCAGCCCTTCGGCCAGCTCCCGGTTGTAACTGGCCTGGTAGTCGCGGATGCCGGCCATCACCTCCTGAGCTTGCTCCGGCGTGGCGGTGCGACCCGTGCCGATGGCCCACACCGGCTCATAGGCGATGACAACGAGTGAGCGCTGTGCGGGCTCCAGGCGCGACATCGCGAAACCCACCTGACGCAGCACCACCTCCATGGTGCGGCCTGCGTCACGCTCCTCGAGGCTCTCGCCCACGCAGAGCACCGGCGTCAGGCCTACGCTGAGGGCGGCCAGCAAGCGATCGAAGACCTCTTCATCGCCTTCACGGTAGAGCTGGCGCCGCTCGGAGTGACCCACCAGGGCATAGCGAACGCCGAACTCACACAGCATCCTGCCGCTCACCTCGCCGGTATGCGCCCCTGAATGCAGCGGATTGAGCGACTGGGCGCCAAGCCGTAGAGGAGTGCCGGCGAAGGCGGTCTGCGCCGCATCCAGGTAAGGAAACGGAGGAAAGACCACGACCTCGACCCCCGCCGGCAGCTTGGCCTCGGCAAAGGCGCGACCGAATGACTCGACCAGTTCGGCCGAGCCATTCATCTTCCAGTTGCCGGCGAGCAGAGGAGTACGCATCGACTGTTCTCTTTCAAGGTGGTGCGAAATGGTATAGGAGCGGCCCTGTCAAGACAACCGGCCCGGCTCAGGCCAGGAGCGCCTCGACCTCGGCAGCGATGCGACGCGCCAGGCCGTCCACATCCAGATGGGGGCGCCCCTCCACCATCACCCGAATCAGCGGCTCGGTACCGGAGGGGCGCAGCAGCACGCGGCCCTCGTCGCCCAGCTCGGCCTCGACCTCGGCCACCGCCGCCTGAATCTCCGGCCGCTCCATGAGCGCCGCGGCCTTGCTGCCCGGGGTGAGGCGCACGTTGACCAGCGCCTGGGGCGCCTTCTCCAGACCGGCCAGCAGGCGCTGAAGCGAGGTCTGCTCGCGCACCATGATCGCCAGCACCTGGAGCGCCGAGACGATACCGTCGCCGGTGGTCTGTACATGGCCACAGACGATGTGTCCCGAGGACTCGCCCCCCAGCTGCCAGCCCTTGCTGGCCAGGCGCTCCATGACGTAGCGATCACCCACCCTGGCACGCTCGAAGGGCACGCCCATCGCTTCGAAGGCCGAGGCCAGGCCGAAGTTGGACATCAACGTGCCCACCACGCCTCCGCCCAGATCGCCACGCCCGTGGCGATCGCGGGCAATCAGGTAGAGGATGTCATCGCCGTCGATCTCACGGCCGTCGGCATCCACCAGCAGCACCCGGTCGCCGTCGCCATCGAAGGCCACGCCGAGGTCGGCGCCCTGCTGGATCACCGCGGCGCGCAGCGCCGCCGGATAGGTGGAGCCGACCTCCTTGTTGATGTTGAGGCCGTCCGGGCTCGCCCCGATCAGGCTCACCTCGGCGCCCAGCTCGCGAAACACGCTGGGCGCGATGTGGTAGGTCGCCCCATGGGCACAGTCCAGCACCACCCTCAGCCCGGTGAGACTGATCCTGTCCGGCACCGTGGACTTGCAGAACTCGATGTAGCGACCCGCCGCATCGTCGATACGCGCCGCCTTGCCCAGCTTGTCTGCCGCTACCGTGGTCAGTGGTTCATCGAGCATCGCCTCGATCTCGGCTTCGAGCTCGTCATCCAGCTTGGCTCCGGCGGTGGAGAAGAACTTGATGCCGTTGTCGGCGAAAGGGTTGTGCGATGCCGAGATGACGATGCCGGCATCGGCGCGGAAGGTACGGGTCAGGTAGGCGATGCCAGGCGTCGGCATGGGGCCCAGCAGGGCCACGTCGACGCCGGCGGCGGAGAGGCCTGCCTCCAGGGCCGACTCGAACATATAGCCAGAGATCCGGGTGTCCTTGCCGATCAATACGCGCGGACGACGCTTGCCACCGCGCGCGGCCAGCACGCGACCGGTGGCCCAGCCCAGCTTGAGCATGAAGTCGGCCGTGATGGGGGGCTCGCCGACGGTGCCGCGGATCCCATCGGTGCCAAAGTAACGTCGTGTCATCAGCATCCTTCCTTGAGTACTGCCCAGGTCATGTTCACCGCATCCACGTTCGGGGCCACATCGTGGACGCGCAGGATACGAGCGCCGCGCTCGACCGCCAGGGCCGTCAGCGCCAGCCCGCCGGGAAGACGCTCCTCCACCGGGCGCTCCAGCACCTTGCCGATCATGCTCTTGCGCGACATGCCCACCAGCATGGGCAGCTCGAGTGCCGCCAGCCGCTCCAGTCGATTGAGCAGGCGCAAATTGTGCTCCACGGTCTTGCCGAAGCCGAAGCCGGGATCGACCAGCAGCCTCTCGCGGCGAAGGCCGGCGGCCTTGCAGGCGGCGACCCGCTCGGCGAGGTAGTCGGCCACCGCCTCTTCGATGGGGATATCATAGCGGGGCGCCTGCTGCATGTCGCGGGGCTCCCCCTGGCGGTGCATCAGGCACACCGGAAGACCTGTGCTTATCGCCGCGGCCAGGGCCCCCTCCCGCTCCAGCGAGCGGACGTCATTGATCATGCTGGCGCCCAGGGCCGCGCTCTCACGCATCACTTCTGGGCAACTGGTGTCTACCGAGACCAGGGCATCCAGCTCTCGCACCAGCGCCTCCACCACCGGCGCCACCCGGTCCAGCTCCTGCTGGGGCGACACCTCGTCGGCGCCCGGCCGGGTCGACTCGCCGCCCACATCGATGATCGCCGCCCCCTCGACCAGCATGCGCTCGGCATGGCGAAGCGCATCCTCCAGGGCCACGTGGCGGCCGCCGTCGGAGAAGGAGTCGGGGGTAACGTTCAGGATCCCCATGACCCGGGGATAGGAGAGGTCGAGCCGGTGGCGTCCGCAGATCAGGGGGGCAGGAGTCGGGTTCATCATCACTCGGTTGGCTTGTCAAAAAGAGGGTGACCAGAATGGCAAAAGCGCCCCCGCTGGGGGCGCCTGCCTGACGGGAGGGCGCTGGCTCAGGAGCCGGCCGGCCCTCCTAGCGGGTCGGAGGGACGGCGACGCGGCTCGTCGTCGTCCTCTTCGTCGCCGTCGACCTGCTCCGGCTCGTCGCGGGGAGACTCTGCTCCGGCGTGAGTATCATCTCCGACGGGCGCTCCGCCGCTCGGGTCATCCCAACCCTCGGGGGGACGCGGATCACGGCCCTCCATGATGTCCCTGAGCTGGGTGGAGTCGATGGTCTCGTACTTCATCAGCGCCTCGGCCATGGCATCGAGCTTGTCGCGGTTATCCGCGAGAATCTCACGCGCCTGCTCGTAGCAGCCGTCGATGACCTTGCGCACTTCCTTGTCGAGCCTGGAGATGGTCTCGCCGGACTTGAGCTTGCCGCCCTGGCCGGGACCGCCCATGAACTGGTGCGACTCGTCCTCGTCGTACATGATCGGGCCCATCTCCTCGGAGAGCCCCCACTTGGCCACCATGTTGTGCGCCAGTTCGGTGGCGCGCTTGATGTCGTTCGACGCCCCGGTCGTGACGCCGTTGGGGCCCAGGGTCATCTCCTCGGCGAGGCGGCCGCCGAACAGCGAGCAGATCTGGCTGATGATCTGCTGGCGCGACAGGCTGTAGCGATCCTGCTCGGGCAGGAACATGGTCACCCCCAGGGCACGACCGCGGGGAATGATGGTCACCTTGTAGACCGGGTCGTGCTCCGGCATCACCAGACCTATGATGGCGTGGCCCGACTCGTGATAGGCGGTATTGAGCTTCTCCTTCTCGGTCATGACCATGGAGCGGCGCTCGGCACCCATCATGATCTTGTCCTTGGCCAGCTCGAGCTCATCCATGCCGACCAGGCGCTTGTTGCGACGTGCCGCGAACAGCGCACCCTCATTGACCAGGTTGGCCAGGTCGGCGCCGGAGAAGCCCGGAGTGCCGCGAGCGATCAGCGTCGGCTTGACGTCATCGGCCAGCGGCACCTTGCGCAGGTGCACATTCAGGATGTGCTCGCGGCCGCGGATATCGGGCAGCGGCACTACCACCTGGCGGTCGAAGCGGCCCGGGCGCATCAGCGCCGGATCCAGCACGTCGGGGCGGTTGGTGGCGGCGATGACGATGATGCCCTCGTTGGCCTCGAAGCCGTCCATCTCCCCCAGCAGCTGGTTGAGGGTCTGCTCGCGCTCGTCGTTGCCGCCGCCCATGCCGACCCCGCGGGAGCGGCCCACGGCGTCTATCTCGTCGATGAAGATGATGCAGGGGGCCTGCTTCTTGGCCTGCTCGAACATGTCGCGAACGCGCGATGCGCCCACGCCGACGAACATCTCGACGAAGTCGGAGCCCGAGATCGAGAAAAACGGCACCTTGGCCTCACCGGCGATGGATTTCGCCAGCAGGGTCTTGCCGGTACCCGGGGGGCCCACCATCAGCACACCGCGGGGAATGGTGCCGCCCAGGCGCTGGAACTTGGTGGGATCACGCAGGAAGTCGACCAGCTCCTCGACTTCCTCCTTGGCCTCGTCGCAGCCCGCCACGTCGGCGAAGGTCGTCTTGATCTGGTCCTGGGAGAGCAGCTTTGCCTTGGACTTGCCGAAGCTCATCGGCCCGCCCTTGCCGGCCCCGCCGCCCTGCATCTGGCGCATGAAGAACATGAAGATCGCCAGGATCAACAGGATCGGGAAGCTGGCGATCAGCAGCCGGGTCCACAGGCTCTGCTGCTCCGGCGCCTTGCCCACCACGGTGACATTGTTGGAGAGCAGGTCATCGATCAGCTTGGGGTCTTCTGCCGCAGGACGGATAGTCTGGAACGATGAACCGTCGGTTCGCTCACCGCTGATCGTATAGCCGTCGATGGTGACACTACGCACCTGCTGGTTCTGCACCTGCTGGACGAACTGAGAGTAGTTCATCGACTGGGGTGAGCTGTCGACACTGAAGTTGTTGAACACCGTCAGCAGCACTGCCGCGATGACCAACCACAGAATCAAGTTCTTCGCCATATCATTCAAGGGACTACCCTCAATATCAGTAATCTGTCGGCCACATATGCGTCTGGCGCATTGGACACTACATGAGCTGGCCGCGTTCAACCACTGCCGCTACTCCGGCGCGGTCGGACCACATCAAGCTCCACTTTGACACAGTTGCACACCGCTGTCCGACAATCGCCCCGTTAGCCCGGGCCTATCGAGCCGCTCGGCGCTGATCAGCCTGTAAAGCCCTGGGCCAGCAGATAGACCTCACGGGAGCGCGCGCGGGAGGCTCCCGGCTTGCGAGTCACCACCCGCGTGAAGCGCTCGCGAAGCGCCTTGAGAAATTCGTCGAAGCCCTCGCCCTGGAACACCTTGGCCAGGAAGGTCCCGTCGGGACGTAGCGTCTGACCCGCCAGGTCCAGCGCCAGTTCCACCAGATACATCGCCTGGGGCTGATCGATGGCGGCCATACCGCTCATGTTGGGAGCCATGTCGGACATCACCAGATCCACCGGGCGCTCGCCCAACAGTGAGAGGATCGCCGCGAGGACCGCATCCTCGGTGAAGTCACCCTGGAGAAAATCGACGCCGGCCAGGGCGTCCATCTCGAGGATGTCAGAGGCGATCACCACCCCGCCGGCGCCCACCTTCTCGGCCGCAACCTGGCTCCAGCCGCCGGGGGCGGCGCCCAGATCGATCACCGTCATGCCGGGCTTGAAGAGGCGGTCCTTGTCGTCCAGCTCGAGCAGCTTGTAGCTGGCCCGGGAGCGGTAACCATCCTGCCAGGAGCGCTGCACGTACTGATCATCGAAATGCTCCTTCATCCAGACCTTGCTGGTCTTGCTGACAGGGCTCTTGCTGACTGAGCGCTTGCCGGCCGGCGCCTTGCCGGCAGCGGGGGATGTTGTGCGAGTAGGAGCCACGGCATCACCAGGGTGTGGAGGGGAACGGACAGGCGCTGGAGCGACATGCGGAAGGCATCAGTCGCAGCGGCTTGGCACCGGTCGACCCGTTGAAACGGGAGCGGGCCCGAGGTCGCGCTGAACGACATTTCGCCAAGACCATTTTCGGCATAGCAATTAACGCGTACTATGATCGGCTGCGCGCAAACAGGAAGACGCAAGATACCATGAGCTTGTCACAGGCACAAAAGAAGGCATTTCGCAGCATCGGCCATCACCTTAACCCGGTGGTGACGGTCTCCGAGAACGGCATCTCCGAAGGAGTGCGGGCGGAGTTCGACCGGGCGCTGTCCGACCATGAGCTGATCAAGGTAAAGCTTGCCATGCCGGAGCGTGATGACCGCGCCGCCATGCTGCAGGAGCTGGTCGCCGCCAGCGGCGCCGAGCTGGTGCAGACCATCGGCAAGATGGCGCTGCTCTATCGTCGCAACCCTCAGGTCAATCCGAAGCTCTCCAACGTCCAGCGCTTCGAGGGGCACCACGGACGGCACTGATCGCCGACCCGGAACCCGAAAGCAAAAGGCCCGCGGACAACCGCGGGCCTTTCATTTGGTGCCAGGCAAGGCCGGGGCTCAGAGGTGCTCGATGCCGCCGATCTCGTACTCGACGTTGCCGCCCGGCGTCTTGACCACCACCACATCGCCCTCCTCCTTGCCGATCAGGGCGCGGGCGATGGGTGAGGTGACCGAGATGAGGCCGGCCTTGATGTTGGCTTCATCCTCGCCAACGATGCGATAGCGCACCTGGTCGTTGGTATCGAGGTTGATCAGCTCGACGGTGACGCCGAAGATCACCTTGCCGGTCTGGGGCAGCTTGGTGACATCGATCACCTGGGCGCTTCCGAGCTTGCCCTCGATCTCCTGGATGCGCCCTTCGATAAAGCCCTGCTGCTCACGAGCGGCATGATACTCGGCGTTCTCCTTGAGATCGCCGTGCTCACGAGCCTCGGCGATCGCAGCAATCACCCTCGGACGCGCCTCGCCCTTGAGCTGCTCGAGCTCCTTGCGCAGGCGCGACTCGCCATCAACGGTCATCGGGACCTTGTTCATTGTGCAGCTCCTGCATGCAAATCCTGAAGCCGCCGCACCGTGATCGCATTGCCGTACTCGAGCGCCATGCAAACGGCACTGGCCCCCGCCAGGGTAGTGGCGTAGGGGACCTTGCGGGCAAGCGCGGTGCGACGGATCACCGAGGAGTCACTGATCGCCTGGCGACCCTCGGTGGTATTGACGATATAAGCGATCTCGTCGTTCTTGAGAAGATCGACGATATGCGGGCGGCCTTCGAAGACCTTGTTCACGATTGCCACGTCGATACCGGCGGCCTGAAGGGCAGCGGCGGTACCGCGGGTCGCACAAAGTGTGAACCCTAATGTTACCAGAGAACGCGCCACCTCGATAACACCCGCCTTGTCCGGTTCTCTCACCGAGAGAAACGCCTTGCGGTCGCCATCGACGGGCGGAATCGCCTCGCCGGCGCCCAGCTGAGCCTTGTAGAAGGCCTCGGCGAAGGTGTCGCCACTGCCCATCACCTCGCCGGTGGACTTCATCTCCGGCGACAGGATGGGATCGACGCCCGGGAACTTGTTGAACGGGAAGACCGCCTCCTTGACGCTGAAGAAGTGCGGCACGATCTCACGGGTGAAGCCCTGCGCCTCGAGACTGGTCCCGGCCATGCAGCGCGCCGCGATCTGGGCCAGGGAGATGCCGATGCACTTGGAGACGAAGGGCACGGTGCGCGAGGCGCGCGGATTGACCTCGATGATGTAGATCTCGCCGTCCTGCCAGGCCAGCTGCACGTTCATCAGGCCCTTGACGCCCAGCTCCACGGCCATCTGCCTGACCTGGTCGCGCATCTCGTCCTGCACCTCGGCGGGCAACGAGTAGGGCGGCAGCGAACAGGCGGAGTCGCCGGAGTGCACGCCGGCCTGTTCGATATGCTGCATGATGCCGCCGATCACCACCTGCTGACCGTCACTGACCGCATCGATGTCGATCTCGATCGCCGCGTTGAGGAAGTGGTCGAGCAGAACCGGGGAGTCGTTGGAGACCTTGACCGCATGGGTCATGTAGTTCTCCAGCTCCGAGGCATCGTAGACGATCTCCATGGCGCGGCCGCCCAGCACGTAGCTGGGACGCACCACCAGCGGGTAGCCAATGCCCTCGGCCTTGGCGAAGGCCTCCTCGAAGCTGCGCGCGGTGGCGTTGGGCGGCTGCTTGAGACCCAGCTTGTCGATCATCTGCTGGAAGCGCTCACGGTCCTCGGCGCGGTCGATGGCGTCCGGGGTGGTGCCGATGATCGGCACGCCGGCGGCCTCCAGCTCGCGAGCCAGTTTCAGCGGGGTCTGGCCGCCGAACTGCACGATCACGCCGACCGGTTTCTCCTTGTCGGCGATCTCCAATACGTCTTCCAGGGTCACCGGCTCGAAGTAGAGGCGATCACTGGTGTCGTAGTCGGTGGAGACGGTCTCCGGGTTGCAGTTGACCATGATGGTCTCATAGCCGTCGTCGTGCATGGCGAAGGCGGCGTGGACGCAGCAGTAGTCGAACTCGATGCCCTGGCCGATGCGGTTGGGCCCGCCGCCCAGCACCATGATCTTCTGGCGGTCGGAGACCTCCGCCTCGCACTCCTCCTCGTAGGTGGAGTACATGTAGGCGGTGTCGGAGGCGAACTCGGCCGCACAGGTATCGACGCGCTTGTAGACCGGGCGAATGCCGGCCTTCTGGCGGGTCTTGCGGAACTCCTTCTCGGAGACACCCAGCAGTCTGGCCAGGCGGGCGTCACTGAAGCCCTTGCGCTTGAGGCGGAACAGCTCCCGGGCATCGAGCTCGGCGAGGGAGCGCTTGGCCACCTCCTGCTCGGTGAGCACCAGGTCCTCCAGCTGCACCAGGTACCAGGGGTCGATGCGGGTCAGGGCAAAGACATCGTCGACGCTCATCCCGGCGCGCATGGCGTCGGCGATGTAGAAGATGCGCTCGGCGCCGGCGGCCTGCAGCTCGCCCTTGATGCGCGCCATGGCCTCGTCGGTGAACTCGCCGGGCTTGGCGTCAGGGAACTTGGGGTCGAGGCCGTCGTTGCCGGTCTCCAGGCCGCGCAGCGCCTTCTGCAGCGACTCCTGGAAGGTGCGGCCGATGGCCATCACCTCGCCCACCGACTTCATCTGGGTGGTCAGACGATCGTTGGCCTGGGGGAACTTCTCGAAGGTGAAGCGGGGAATCTTGGTGACCACGTAGTCGATGGAGGGCTCGAACGAGGCCGGGGTGCGCCCGCCGGTGATGTCGTTCTGCAGCTCGTCCAGGGTGTAGCCCACGGCCAGCTTGGCGGCGATCTTGGCGATGGGGAAGCCGGTGGCCTTGGAGGCCAGCGCCGAGCTGCGCGACACCCGCGGGTTCATCTCGATGACCACCATGCGGCCGGTCTCGGGATCCATGCCGAACTGCACGTTGGAGCCACCGGTCTCGACGCCGATCTCGCGCAGCACCGCCAGGGAGGCGTCGCGCATGATCTGGTATTCCTTGTCGGTCAGCGTCTGGGCCGGGGCCACGGTGATTGAGTCACCGGTGTGCACGCCCATGGGGTCGAAGTTCTCGATGGCGCAGACGATGATGCAGTTGTCGTTCTTGTCACGAACGACCTCCATCTCGTACTCCTTCCACCCCAGCAGCGATTCGTCGATCAGCAGCTCGTGGTTGTTGGAGAGCTCGAAACCGCGGGTGCAGATCTCCTCGAACTCCTCCTTGTTGTAGGCCACGCCGCCGCCGGAGCCGCCCATGGTGTAGGAGGGGCGGATGATCGCCGGGAAGCCCAGCGTCGCCTGGATGCGCCAGGCCTCCTCCATGCTGTGGGCCACCTCGGCCTTGGGGCACGCCAGGCCGATGCGCTTCATGGCCTGGTCGAAGAGGTCGCGGTCCTCGGCCATGTTGATGGCGTCGGCGTTGGCGCCGATCATCTCCACGCCGTACTTCGCCAGCACGCCGTGCTTGTCCAGATCCAGGGCGCAGTTGAGCGCGGTCTGGCCGCCCATGGTGGGCAGAATGGCGTCGGGCCGCTCGGCCTCGATGATCTTCTCCACCGTCTGCCAGGTGATCGGCTCGATGTAGGTGGCATCGGCCATGGCCGGGTCGGTCATGATGGTGGCCGGGTTGGAGTTCACCAGGATGACCCGGTAGCCCTCCTCGCGCAGCGCCTTGCAGGCCTGGGCGCCGGAGTAGTCGAATTCGCACGCCTGGCCGATGACGATGGGGCCGGCGCCAATGATCAGGATGCTCTGGATGTCGGTACGCTTGGGCATGGTGCTTCCCGCAGAAAGAGGTGACGAGGGGCGAGGTTCTCGGGATGACGTCTCGAGCGCTAGCTCAGGCCTTACGGGCCTTCATCATCGCGACGAAGCGGTCGAACAGCGGCGCGACGTCCCTCGGGCCGGGGCTCGCTTCCGGGTGGCCCTGGAAGCTGAAGGCCGGGCGGTCGGTGCGCTCGATCCCCTGCAGGGTGCCGTCGAACAGCGAGCGATGGGTGGCGCGCACAGTGTCCGGCAGGCTCGCCTCGTCGGCGGCGAAGCCATGGTTCTGGCTGGTGATCATCACGCGGCCGGTGTCGAGGTCCTGCACCGGGTGGTTGGCGCCGTGGTGGCCATGATTCATCTTCACGGTCTTGGCACCGCTGGCCAGCGCCAGCAGCTGGTGGCCCAGGCAGATGCCGAACACCGGCAGGTCGGTCTCGAGGATCTCGCGGATGGCGGTGATGGCGTAGTCGCAGGGCTCGGGGTCACCGGGGCCGTTGGCCAGGAAGACGCCGTCCGGGGCCATGGCCAGCACCTCGGCCGCCGGGGTCTGGGCCGGCACCACGGTCAGGCGGCAGCCGCGGGAGGCGAGCATGCGCAGGATATTGCGCTTCACGCCGAAATCGTAGGCGACCACATGGAAGGGACGCTCTGCCTTTCCATCAGGGCCGGTGGTGTCGGCGTAGCCCTCCCCCAGGGTCCACTCGCCTTCGCTCCACTCGTAGGGGGTCTGGCAGGAGACCACCCTGGCCAGGTCCATCCCCTTGAGGCCCGGGAAGGCGCGAGCCGCGGCCAGGGCGCGCTCGACGGCGTCGTCACCTTCGGCCTCGGCGCCTGCCAGGATCGCACCGTTCTGGGCGCCCTTGTCGCGCAGGATGCGGGTCAACCGTCGGGTATCGATCTCGGCGATGCCCAGCACGTTCTCGCTCTTGAGGTAGTCGGAGAGGGTCTGCTCGCTGCGAAAGCTGCTGGCCATCAGCGGCAGATCGCGGATCACCAGGCCCGCGGCGGCGATGGCGCCGGACTCGACGTCCTCGGCATTGATGCCGGTGTTGCCGATATGGGGGTAGGTCAGGGTGACGATCTGGCGGGTATAGGAGGGATCCGTGAGGATCTCCTGATAGCCGGTCATTGCCGTATTGAACACCACCTCACCGCTGGTCTGTCCATCGGCACCGATCGCCGTGCCATGAAACACACTGCCGTCTTCCAGGGCCAGTATCGCGGGTTTGTTCAATGCAACGTCCTCCCATGTTTTTGCGAACAGCTTTTGCGAACAGCTTCTTCGAACAGCTTTTTTCGAACAACTTTACAAACAGCGTTTGCGAACCGCGACAGGAGCCAGCTCGTCTTGAAATGCGGCTTCCTGACCTGATGGCCGCCCTACGGATGGCCGCCCCGCAAAAAAGCGGGACGAAACCCGATAAAGACCGGTTTCATCCCGCTTGTTGTCATTCGCTCGGAACTGATTCGCCCAGAACATCTGCCTACTGGGGGCCGAAGCAACAAGCGCTGTTTCGGGGCTTTCGCCCAGGCGCCCGGCCAAAATTTTCGGAATACTACAGGAAACGCCGCTCGGCGGCTACCCCCGGCTCCCGGTCAGCCCAGACCCAGCACATCCTGCATCGAGTAGCGGCCCTGGTTCCGGCCGGCCACCCAGCGGGCCGCGCGCACCGCGCCCTTGGCGAAGGTCATGCGGCTCGAGGCCTTGTGAGTGATCTCGATGCGCTCGCCTTCGGTGGCGAACATCACGGTATGCTCGCCGACGATGTCTCCGGCGCGCACCGTGGCGAAGCCGATCTCCTTGTCGGTGCGAGGCCCGCACTGCCCCGCCCGCTCGAAGACGCCGTGCTCCTTGAGGGTGCGACCCAGGCTCTCGGCCACCACCTCGCCCATCTTCAGCGCGGTGCCGGAAGGGGCATCCACCTTGTGGCGGTGGTGCGCCTCGATCACCTCGATGTCGTAGCCCTCGTCCCCCAGCGCCCTGGCCGCGGTCTCCAGCAGCTTCAGCGTCAGGTTGACGCCCACGCTCATGTTGGGGGCAAACACGAAGGCCAGCTTGTCACCGTAACCCTCCAGCTCGGCCAGCTCCTCGTCGGACAGGCCGGTGGTGCCGATCACCATGCGCTTGCCGTGCTCGGCGCAGAAGGCCAGGTTGGCAAGGGTCACCGCGGGCGCGGTGAAGTCGATCAGCACGTCGAAATCGTTGGCGATCGCCTCCAGCGAATCCACGGCGCTCACCTCCAGCCTGCCGACCCCGGCCAGCTCGCCGATGTCGGCGCCGACCAATGAACTGCCCGGCTCGACGATCCCGCCCGCCAGGGTGGTCCCGTCATCCTGCAGCACGGCGTTGACCAGGGTGCGGCCCATGCGGCCGGCGACACCGACGATGGCGATACGGGTCATGTGGACTCCTGTAGAAGCGATAGCGGTTCGAGAATATGGGGATCAGTATACCAGAGCCGCCCCGCCCGCCATCAGCCGCTCGATGATCGGCTGCCACGCATCAGCAGCGCCATGGCTGCCAGCACCGCGACGCTGCCCGGCAGCCACTCCAGGCCGATGCTGCCCGGGGAATGCGTAAAGAGCAGCAGCATGGAAACGAAGGGCACCAGGTAGCCGTAGGCGGTGACCACGCCCGGCGTCAGCGCCGCTGTGGCCCGCTGCATCAGCCAGAAGGTCAAGGCGCTGGAGAAGAGCCCCAGGTAGACCAGCAGCGCCAGGTCCCTTGCGTTCATGGTTGCCAGCTCGGCGAGCGGCTCGATCAGGAGCCCGACCAGGCCAATCAGTACGCCGCCCGCCCCCAGGCTCCAGAAGGGGCGCACCGCTGCCGAACCCGGCAGCCGCCCGGTGGCCAGCCCCCACTTGCTGAGTACCGGATAGAGCGCCGTGGAGACACACCCAAGGAAGAACACCGCTTCGCCGATACCCACGCGCAGGAGGCCGCCCGGTTGCCACGCCTCGGCGACGGCCAGCCCCAGGGCACCGCACGCTCCCAGGGCCAGGATCGCCGGCAACCGCCAGCCCGGGCGTTCCACCCGAAGGGCCAACCCCAGCAGGAAGGCCAGCAGCGGCACGGTCACGAAGAGGGTCGCCATGGAGAGCGCCGTGGCGTGGTGAGCCGCCCAGAACATGGCGCCGAAGAAGCCGGCCAGGCAGAGGCCCATCAGGGCGTAGAGCGGCAGCAGGCGCCAGGGCGGCAGGAACTCCGGCGAACGGCGCGCCAGCCACCACAGCGCGCTGCAGGCGATGGCAAAGCGCAGGGCGGTGAGCAACAGCGGCGGCAGCTCGCTCATCAGCCCCACCGCGGGAAACGACAACCCCCCCAGCACCGCCCACAGCAGCATGCCCAGATGGGCCGCTGCTGGTGTGATCGGGGCCGTCACGCCTCCCAGACGATATCCAGCTCGACGCCCTTCAGCGCATCCAGGGCGGCATCCACCTCC